>PMWT01000181.1 GCA_003166025.1 Acidimicrobiaceae bacterium
GAGCACAACATCCAGGGCATCGGCGACAAGCACATACCGCTCATCCACAACGTCTACAACACTGACGTGGTCACGGCCGTGAGCGACCAGGCCACGGACCATCTCTCGGTGCTGTTCTCATCCCCGGCGGGGCTGGCCTACCTGGCGGAGCGCCGGAACGTCCCCCAAGAAGTCCTTGAGGCATTGAGCTCGTTCGGCTTGTCGAGCATTTGCAACATCGTCGCCGCCGTGAAAACTGCCAAGTACCTGGATCTCGGGCCCGGCGACGTCGTGGCTACGGTCGCCACCGACGGGGCCGAGATGTACGGGAGCGAGCGAACCAAGATCCTGGCCCGGGACTTTCCCGCCGGCTTCGATGCCGTTGACGCCGGTGAGGCGTTCGGGCGCTGGATGCTGGCGGCGGGAACCGACCACCTTGTCGAGACCACCAAGCGGGACCGTGAGCGGATATTCGACCTCGGCTACTTCACCTGGGTAGAGCAGCAGGGCCTCTCGTTCGAAGACTTCGTCGCCAGGCGGGAAGCGTCCTTCTGGTCTGAGCTACGAGGGAAGCTCCCCGTATGGGACGAGATGATCAAGGAGTTCAACTCCCGCAGCGGCGTTCGCGTCCCGTGACGGGACCGGCGAGCCGCCTCGTCTGTGCCGGTTGCGGTAGTTCGCCGGACTTCGACGACCCGTACCCCTTCCGCTGTCCCCGCGCCGGCGAGGGTGACGTCGACCACGTCCTGGTGAGGGCCCTCGACCCGACCGTCCTGAGCTTCCCCTCGGACGGCGGGGTGGGCACCGAGCCTTTCGCCCGGTACAGGAGCCTCTTGCACAGCTACCACCGCGCCATATCGGGCGGCATGGCCGATGAGGACTTCCTCGCCCTGGTCGAGAGCCTCGACGTGGCGGTCGCCGCCGTCGACGGGCACGGGTTCATGGCCACGCCGTTCAAGCGCAGCGAGCACCTCTCCAGGACCCTGAGCTTCGAGGGCGGCGGAGGGGTGTGGGTCAAGGACGAGACCGGCAACGTCGCCGGCTCCCACAAGGGCCGGCACCTCATGGGTGTGCTCCTGCACCTCGAGGTCGCCGACCGCCTGGGGCTGACCGGTCCCCTCCCCCGGCCGGACCTGGCGATAGCCAGTTGTGGCAACGCCGCTCTGGCCGCGGCCGTGGTGGCCGCCGCCGGCGGCCGGCGTCTGCGGGTGTTCGTCCCGGTCGACGCCGACGCCACCATCGTCGGGCGCCTGGGCGACCTGGGGGCCGATGTGATCGTGTGCCCACGCCCGCCAGGCGTGGCCGGCGATCCCACCTACGTCCGGCTTCGCCAGGAGATCGACGCCGGCGCGCTGCCCTTCACCTGCCAGGGCAACGAGAACGGCCTGGCCATAGAGGGTGGGGAGACGATCGCTTACGAGATCGTGTCCGATCTGCGGGCCAGCGGGCATGGTCTCGACCACCTCGTCGTCCAGGTCGGGGGCGGAGCTCTGGCGAGCAGTTGCATGCAGGCCTTCGCCGAGGCGGTGCACATGGGGGCGGTCGCCCGCCCACCGCGGGTCCATACCGTCCAGACGCTCGGTGCACACCCACTCGAGCGAGCCCACCGCCGAGTAAAAGGGTTGCTCTCCGGCCCGACGACCGAGCCGGACATCGAGCGCGCTCTGCACCAGGCCGCCACCCACCGGTCCGCCTACATGTGGCCGTGGGAAAGCGAGCCCAAGAGCATTGCCACCGGGATCCTCGACGACGAGACCTACGACTGGCTGGCGGTTGTCGGGGGCATGCTGAGGAGCGGCGGCCAGCCGGCGGTCGTCTCAGAGGCGCGCCTCGTAGAGGCGCATGGGCTAGGCCAGGATGCCGGGTTCCACGTGGACGCGACCGGCAGCTCCGGCCTGGCGGGGTTGCTCGACTTGCGGGCCGAGGGAGTGGTAAGGCCCGAAGACCGGGTCGCGGTGCTGTTCACGGGGACCGACCGCCGGTGAGCCACGCCCAAGGCCGCCCGCCAAGACGCTGTGGCAGCGCCTGGAGAAGGTACCCGCTCACGAGTACGAGCCGATAGGGCGATAGGGGAGAGCACTGATGAGGGCAGCACTGTACCTGCAGGACATGCACCCGGTCCGTCAAGGAATGGAATACGCGCGCTACGCCGAAGAACGCGGCTTCGAGGCCGTATGGCAGGCCGAGAGCCGGCTCGTGCGCGAGGCCACCGTCCCGATGGCCGCCTACGCCGCCGTAACCAGCCGTATCAAGATCGGTTCTGGCGTGATCCCGATTTGGACCCGGAATGTCGGGCTGCTCGCCGCGACGTTCGCCACGCTGGACGAGCTGGCGCCCGGTCGCATGATCCTGGGCCTGGGGGCATGGTGGGAGCCGCTGGCGACCAAGGTGGGGATCGACCGGCGGAGACCGTTGCGGGCGATGCGCGAGGTGGTCGAATCAACCCGTCGGCTACTGGCCATGGAGCGCGTCACCTACCACGGTGACTTCGTCAACCTCGACGACGTTGAGATCGACATCGTGCACGGTGACCGTGCCCCCAAGCACGTCCCGATCTACGTGGGCGCAACGGGGATGCAAATGATGGAGCTGGCCGCCGAGATCAGCGACGGCGTGGTACTCAACTACATGGTCGCCCCCGACTACACCAGGCGCGCCATGGAGGCGATCGCCGCCGGAGCTCAGCGTTCCGGCCGCAGCGTCGACGACATCGACCGGCCCCAACTGGTGGTTTGCTCGCTCGACGAGGACCGCGAGCTGGCGCTGGACCGTTCACGCGAACTTCTCACCCAGTACCTGGGCCAGCAGCCTCACATCATGAAGGCCAGCGGCGTCGACCCGGCGCTGGTCGAAGCCATAGGCAAAGTCATAACTTGGCCCGCCGGCCCCGAGGAAATCCGAAAAGCGATGCGCCTCGTCCCCGACGACGCCGTGCAGATGATCTCGGCGTCAGGTACACCGAGCGAGTGCCGGGCGAAGGTGGACGAGTACATCGCCGCCGGAGCCACCTGTCCCATTCTTTACCCGCTGGGCGACGACGTCCGGCTGATGATTGACACTTTTGCCGCACCATAAGGCCAGGCATTGACAAGAGAAAGGTAATGACCGACATGAGAAGCTTTTTGGGCCGGGACATTTTGTCCCTTAAGGATTTCGAACGCGACGAGTTCTTCCAGGTGTTCAGCGTCGCCGACGAGCTCAGGCATTACGCCGAGAAACGCCGCAATGGGGACCTGCTCACCTCCAAGACCCTGCTCACCGCGTTCTACCAGCCGAGCACCCGCACCAGGCTGGCCACCGAGGCGGCCATGCACCGCTTGGGCGGGCACGTGCTCGGGTTCTCCGACGCCAAGATGACGCGCGCCGGCGATTTTTACCAGGAGAGCATCAAGGACACCGTGCACATGCTCGAGTACTACGGCGACGTCATCGCCATGAGGCATTTCCAGCAAGGCGCTCCCGCCGAGGCGGCCAAATGGGCGTCGGTGCCCGTCATCAACTGCGGGGATGGGTGGGGAGAACACCCCACCCAGGTGCTCACGGACCTTTACACGACCTGGAAGCACTTCGGCACGCTTGACGGGCTGAGAGTGCTGTGCGTGGGCGACATGCGTATGCGCACGATGCACTCGATCCTTTACGCCATGTCCCAGTTCGACATGGAAGGCCTCGTGGTGTGCCCGCCCGAGATGTCGTTGCTCCCCGAGTTCAAGGCCGAGCTCGACGAGCGCAACGTGATGTACCGGGAGGTCGAGAGCGTGGAGAAGTGCATCGCCGAGGCAGATGTCATCTACATGGAGCCCGTGGTACAGGCGGACTACACCAAGTCACGCGACGAGGCCCACGATGACAAGGGCCAGACGCCGGCCGCCTACAAAGTCACGCGCCAGCTGTTGCGGGACAAGGCGAAGAGGACCTCCATCATCTTGCACTCGCTGCCGAGGATGGACGAGCTCCCCCCCGATGTCGACGCCACCCGCCACGCCCGCTACTGGTTCGAGGCCTTCAACGGTGTCGCCATGCGCATGGCCCTTCTGTCCCTCGTGCTCGGCGCGGTGGAGTAGGAAGGCCGATGCAAACCAACCTGCGGGGAAAAGACGTGATCGACCTGCAAGAGTGGACCAAGGACGAGCTGGACACCCTGCTCGACGTGGCCTTTACCCTAAAGCGTGACCGCGCCCTCGGTCTTCCTCATCCCTACCTTCGTGACAAGGTCCTGGCCATGCTGTTCTTTTTCTCCAGCACCAGGACGCGGACCTCCTTCGAGGCGGGCATGGCCCAGCTCGGAGGCCACGCCCAGTTCATCGAGAGCCGCACGACCCAGATAGCGCACGGCGACACCGCCAAAGAGATCGGGGAGATCCTCGGGCGCTACAACGACGGGATCGCTATCCGCAACGTCGACTGGGGAGTGGGCAACTCCTATATCCGCGATGTCGCGAAGGCCAGCCGCGTACCCGTGCTCAATATGCAGTGCGACATCTACCATCCCCACCAGGCACTGGCGGACCTCATGACCATCATCGAGCGCTTTGGCGACCCGAGGGGCAAGACGGCCACGGTGAGCTGGGCCTGCGCGGCCAGCTACCAAAAGCCCATCAGCGTGCCCCAAAGCCTGGCCCTATTGCTGCCCCGGTTCGGGATGAACGTCCGTCTGGTCCACCCCCCCGAGTTCGCTCTCATGGACGACATCGTCGAGCAAGCCCGCCAAAACGCCCGTAAGACGGGCGCCTCCTTCGAGGTCATGGACGACTTCGAAGAGGGCATGTCCGGGACCGACGTCGTGTACGCCAAGAGCTGGGGCGCGCTGCTCACGACCACCGACGAAGCCGAAGGAGCCAAGGCGATCAGCAAGTACAGTTCCTGGGTGACCGACTCGCGGCGGATGGCGATGGCCAACGATGACGCCATCTTCATGCACCCGTTGCCCGCCGATCGCAACGTCGAGGTGACCGACGAGGTCATTGACGGCCCGCAATCGGCCGTTTACGACCAGGCCGAGAACCGCCTTCACGGCCAGAAGGCCGTGATGGCGCTGACCATGAGCTGAAAGGGTGCTATGACCGGAAAGCTCGCCGTTATTGCCATCGGTGGGAACTCGCTTATCAAGGACAAGCAACACATGGACGTGTTCGCTCAGTACGAGGCCGCTCGGGAAACATGCGTGCATATAGCCTCGATGATCGAGCAGGGCTGGAACGTGGTCGTCGGTCACGGCAACGGCCCGCAGGTGGGCTTCATACTGCGTCGTTCAGAGCTGGCCGCCCACGAGCTCCACGAGGTGCCCCTTGACGTGTGCGGGGCCGACACTCAGGGCGCCATCGGCTACGCGCTGGCCCAGAACCTCGGCAACGAGCTCGGTCGGCGCGGCATCGACAGGCCGGTGGCCGCGGTGGTGACCCAGACCGAGGTGGCCGTTGACGATCCCGCGTTCACCAACCCGACCAAGCCGATCGGCTCGTTCATGGACGAGGCGGTCGCCCTCCGGCGTAAAAACGAAGACGGCTGGGACGTGGTCGAGGACGCCAACCGCGGTTGGCGGCGGGTTGTCGCCTCACCCCGCCCCCTTCGGATCGTGGAGCTGGGCCCGATAAAGCAGATGATCGAGGCCGGCGTCATCGTCGTCGCTGTCGGCGGAGGCGGCGTCCCAGTCGTCCGCGACGCCACCCACGACCTTCGCGGGGTCGAGGCTGTGATCGACAAAGATCTGGGCTGTTCCCTGCTGGCCCGTGCCGTCAACGCCGACCTGTTCCTCATCACCACCGCCGTCGAAAAGGTGGCCCTTCACTTCGGCACGCCCCAAGAGCGTACGCTCAGCCACCTCAGCCTCGCCGAGGCCAAGCAGTACCTGGCCGAGGGCACCCACTTCGCCAAGGGGAGCATGGCGCCGAAGATCCAGGCCGTGATCGATTACCTGGAAGGCGGCGGTCGCAAGGCTCTGATCACCGATCCCGGGAACCTCGAGCGGGCGCTGTCGGGGGAAACGGGGACGCGCTTTACCTTGACCTGATTAAAGCCCCGACAGGTTTCAGTGGCGCGCCGCCAGGTGCACGGCTTCGATGATCTTCTGGTAGCCGGTGCAGCGGCAGAGATTGCCCGCCAGCGCCTCGCGGATCTCGTCGTCGTCGGGATCGGCGACGCGCCTGAGCAGGTCGTGCGTAGCCATAATCAAGCCCGGTGTGCAGAACCCGCACTGGACGGCACCGGCGTCGATGAACGCCTGTTGGGCCCGGACGAGCCCGTCGCCGTCGGCCAGGCCCTCCACGGTCGTTACGGCGCGGCCCTCGGCTTGGCCGGCCAGCACCAGGCACGAGCAGACGAGCACGCCGTCGAGGTAGACCGAGCACGAGCCGCACTCCCCCTGCTCGCATGCGTTCTTCGTCCCTGCCAGGCCCAGGTGCTCCCGGAGCAGGTGCAGCAGGCTTTCGCTGGGATCCACGCCGTCGGCCTGGCGCCACTCCCCATTGACCGTGCACGAGACTCTCACGTCTTGCCCCCCCGGTACTCGTCCCAGCACCACGACAAAGCCCGTCGGCCGAGGACCTCCAGGGCCCGCCGCCGGTAGGCGGCACTGGCCCGGATGTCGTCGATGGGCCGGGCGGCTTGCGCCACCAGCTGCCCGAAACGGGCGAGGACGTTGTCGGGCAATGGGGCCCTCGACTCCCACGCCCCGGTCTCGGCCAGGTGGCCTTCCAGGAACTGCTCGGCGGCGTGCGCCGGCAATGGGACCGGTCCCGCCGACCCTATCCCGGTGCCGACGCGGAGCTCTGGTGGGTGCAAGGCCAGCGCGAACGAGCAGACGGCGATGACCATAGCGTTACGGGTACCCACCTTGGCAAACACCTGCGGGCCGGTGGCGACCGGCAGCCATACGGCGGCGATGAGCTCGTCCCGGCCCAGCACGCTGCGCTTTGGACCGACGAAGTACTCGCTGATCGGTATGTTACGGCTCCGGTGCAACGAGGCCACCTCCACCTCAGCCCCGACAGCCAGGAGGGGCGGGTGACAGTCGCCGGCAGGAGAGGCCGAGCCCAGATTGCCACCGATAGTGCCCCGGTTGCGGATCGGTGGTGAACCCACGGTACGCGCCGCCAGTGTCAACCCGGGCAGGTCATCGACCAGGTGGGCGATCATCTCGCTGTAGGTGACGCCGGAGCCGACACGTACCTGGCCGTTTTCGCGGCTCCAGGCGCGCAGCTCGCCGATCCGGCCGAGGTCCAGGAGGGCACTGGGGTGCAGACGGCCGAAGTTGAGCTCGACGAGCACGTCCGTACCGCCGGCAATCGCTACGGCCTCGGGGTGCGAAGCGCGTGCCTCGAGCGCTTCGGGCCAGCTGGTGGGCTGGATGAAAGTCACGGAGCACCCGCCGTCAGCGGTTCGGCGCCCTGGGGCCCCGTGCCTGGGAGGCCCGTGGTCTGGCCATCGGCGGCGGTCAAGGCCGGTGAGGAGCCGGCGACCTCGGCCCCCGGCCCGGTGACCTCGGGCCCGGGGCGAGCCCCGACGCCGGCCATCATGAGCCCGATCGCCTCCCGGGTCGTAGTACGCGGGTCCACTTCCCCGATTATGGCCCCTTCGTACATCACCAGCGTCCGGTGGGAGATGGCGATGACCTCGTCGAGGTCTTCGGAAATGATGACCACGGCGATGCCCTTGGCTGCCTCTTGCCGCAACCGCTCGTGGATGTAGCGGGCCGCGGCTACGTCGATGCCCCGGGTGGGCTGGGCAATTAGGAGGACCTTCGGCCGGCCCGAAAGTTCGCGGGCCAGGATCAGCTTCTGTATGTTGCCGCCCGACAGGTTACGGGTGGGCGTGTCGATGCCCGGCGTGCGCACGTCGAACAACGCTACGAGCTCCTTCGCCCGGGCGCGTACCGAGCTTCGGCGCAGGAACCCGAGACGCACGAACGCGGGCTTGTCGGAGTCGACCAGCATTAGGTTTTCCGCCACGGTGAAGTCCCCGATGACACCGTCGCGCATCCTCTCCTCGGGCACATAGCCCAGGCCGGCGGCGCGGGCCGCCGATGCCTTCTTCCCAGCCAGCTCGGCGCCATCCACCTGTACGGATCCTCGCACCGGGGGCCGCAGGCCGGCGATCGCCTCCCCGAGCTCGCGCTGGCCGTTGCCCGACACGCCGGCGATGCCGACGATCTCTCCGGCGCATATTTCCAGCGACAGCCCACGCACCGCCTCGGTGCCACGGTCTCCCCGCACGACAACATCGCGAACTCTGAGCCTCACCTCGCCCGACCCGCCCCCTGTGGACAGACCCTCAGCCCCGATCTGGCGACCGACCATCATCTCGGCCAGCTGCTCTCCGGTCACGTCGGTGGTGGGTACGGTGGCGATCTTTTTCCCTCCCCGTAGAACGGTGATGCGGTCGGAGAGAGCCAGGACCTCGCGGATCTTGTGCGAGATAAAGATCAAGCCGCAACCCTCGGCGGCCATCTTTTTCAGCACCCGGAAAAGGTCGTCCACCTCCCGCGGGGTGAGGACGGCCGTGGGCTCGTCGAGCACCAAGAGCCTCGACTGGCGGTAGAGCGCCTTGATGATCTCGACCCGCTGGCGCTCGCCCACCGATAGCTGCCAAATGAGAGCGGAGGGGTTTACTCCTAGCCCGTAAAGTGCCGAAAGCTCTTCGATGCGAGCCGAGACACGGCGGACGTCCTTGAGCGGTCGCCGGGTGGACTTGAGCCCGAGCGAGACGTTCTCGGCCACCGTGAGCGTAGGGACCAGCATGAAGTGTTGGTGGATCATGCCGATCCCGAGCGCGATGGCGGCTGCCGGCGAGCTGATGCTCACCGGCTTGCCGTCGAGGTATACCTCGCCCGAGTCCGGCTGATAGAAGCCGTAGAGCACCCGCATGAGGGTGCTCTTGCCAGCTCCGTTCTCGCCAAAAAGTGTGTGCACCTCTCCGGCACGGACGTCAAAGTCGATTCTGTCGTTGGCGAGCACCCCGGGGAAGCGCTTGGTGACCCCGCGCATCTCCAGCAGCGCGGTCAGCTCCCTCGTCCTCTCCGGAGTGCTCGACATGGTGCGGGTCCTTCCCGGTCAGTCGCGGCGGCGCGCCCTACTTGGCCACGCTGAGGGTGCCGGCGGTGATCTTGGCGATCAGCTTGTTGGCTTCCGCCTTCACGTTGGCGGGCAGCGGGTAGGTCGGGTTGAACACGATCTTCTCGCCGTTGTTGGCCAGGGTGATCGTGTAGGTCGACCCACCGAGCTTGCCCGCCCGGATCCCGGTAAAGATGTTCTCGAGCACCGGGACCCAGTTGTAGACCTGGGAGGACACGACCTCGCTCGGCGCCAACGACGCTTGGGTCCACTGCGTGCCGAACCACGCTACCTTGTCGGCCTTGGCGATCCCGATGGCCCCGACGACGGACTGTGAGCTACCGGTGAGGACGTCGGCCCCGTCGGCCACGTAGGCCTTGGCCGCGCTGGCCATGAGCGAGACGTCGCTGAAGGACCCGGTGAACGACACGTGGACCGTCGCCTTGGGGTCCTGGGCCAGCACGCCGGCCTTGAAGCCGTCGACGTACAGCTGGGCGTCGCCGACGTTGATGGGGCCGATGACCCCGATCACGTGGCTCTTGCTCAGCATGCCGGCCATGTAGCCCTGCACGTAGCCGCCTTCGTTGGAGTCGGCCTGGTAGGCATAAATGTTCGGCTCATTGAAGGTCGAGCCGGCCGTACCCCAGGCGAAAGAGACCTTGGGGAACTTGGGGGCCAGTGCCTGCAAGGTGCTGCCGTACTGCGAGCCGTGGGCGATCACGAGATTGTAGCCCGAGGCGGCGTACTGGCGGATCAGGTTGGCCGCGTCGGACACCACGTACTCGTTATCGGAGATGGATATCTTCAGGTTGTAGGACGTCTTCAGCGACTCGAGAGCCGACACCATCGATTGGGTGAAAGCAAGGTCGTTGACGGCGCTCGGTGCCACAAGCGCTACCTTCAGCGTTGTGGTCGGGCTGGCGGCGCTGGCGGGCGCCGCGCTTGTGGGCACGGTCGTCACGAGCGCGGATGCGGCGGCCAGGGTTACCAGGCACCGCACCCACATTGATTTTGTCTTCATTTGTTCCTCCTTATCGGGGGGAAGAGGGAGGAGCCTCTTCCCATTCGGCAGTGCTTCCTCTTTTGAGGACAACGAGGGGCGGACAGGTCAAGCTCCCCTCACATAAGGCTTCCCGAGCGCAGCGGGCTGCTTGAACCGGCCGGCCAGAGCCACCAAGGCGAGTATCGTTATCACGGCCGGCGCCGTGGCGGCCAGGTCGGCGGCAGAGGTGGGGATGATCCCGAGAGACTTCCACTGTAGGACCACCGCGGTCACGACGCCGTACAGAAGGGACCCGGTCATGACGCCGGCGGGCCGCCAAGCGCCGAAGTACACCAGGGCCACGGCAATGAAGCCTGCGCTCTGGGTGAGGTTCTCTTGAAAGATCCCGTCCAGGAGCAGCAGCGTCGCCCCCGCCAACCCGGCCATCATGCAGCCCAGGACCACCGTGATGTAACGGGTGCGGGCCACGTTTATCCCGACGCTGTCGGCCGCCGCCGGGTTTTCGCCCACGGCCAGCACCCTGGTCCCGAAATTCGTGTGGTACAGGACAAACGCTAAAACCGGGACGAGGACGAAAGCGAGGTAGATGAGCAGGTTTTGTTGGAAAAACATGCGGCCCACGGCGGGGATCTTCGACAGCAGGGGAATGTCGACGGTGGGCAACGGGTTGACGGGCAGGGGGGTCCCGACGAACTTCACGAAGAGCAGGTCGCTCATCCCCAGGCCGAAAATGTAAACGCCGATGCCGCTGATACCTTGCTGGGCGCGCAGCGTGACGCTCATAAAAGCGGTGATGAAGCCCATGACGGCACCGACGGCCATGCCTACTAGGATCCCGAGAAGCAGGCTGCCCGTCTGGAGCGCGACGTAGTAGCAGCTGAACGCACCCATCAACATGATGCCGTCGACGCCGAGGTTCAACACCCCGCTGCGCTGGCCCAGGGTCTCACCGAGGGCCGCCAGCAAGAACGGTGTGGCGTACTGGATGGCCGAGGCGATGGTCGCCGTCACGATGGCGTAGGTAAAAAAAGCGCTCATGGGCGCGCCCTGGCCAGCTTGATGAGCAACGAGCGGCCCGTGCCGCCCGGGCCAGCTTCTTTGGTCTGCCCGAGCCGCTGGGCTTCCTCCTGGACACGGAAGCGTACACGCAGGTAGTCGATCGAGACCACGAAGACGACGACAAGCCCTTCAATGGTGGTGACGAGGTCGGTCGGCACCCCGATCACCGCCTGCATGGACGTGCCCCCGACCAGAAGGCCACCGAAAAGATAGGCCGACAGGATGCTCCACAGCGGGTTCAGGCCTCCAAAGAGGGCAACGACAATGCCGTTGAAACCGTCGTTGCCGGTGAAACCGGTGAGGCTCCCGTCGGTCACCATCCGGTGCGAGATGCTCCCGAAGACCAACACGGCACCGGCGATCCCGCAGCAGGCGCCGGAAAGCACCATGGCGCTCATGATCGTGCGTTTGACGGGCATGCCGGAGTATGCGGCGGCCTCGCGCGACAAGCCGACAGCACGGATCCGGAAGCCGAACCCGGTGCGCCACAGGAGCAGGTACCCGCCGATGGCGACGGCCACGGCTATGACTACCCCGAGGTTTAACTGCGTCCCGCTCACGATGGTCGGCAGCCACGAGTGCTCGGACAACAGCCTCGTCTGGGGTATCGAACCCGTGATGGCAAACGATTGCGACTTATTGATCATCGGCCCGGACAGCAGGTAGTTCATAACCTGCACGGCCACCAGGTTGAGCATGATCGTGCTCAGGATCTCGTTGACATTGAAGTAGGCCTTGAAGAAACCGGCGATCCCGGCCCAGGCGGCACCGCCGGCGGCGGCCACGACCACTACGAGCGGGATGAGCAAGAAAGCGGGCAGGTTGGGTAGGGCCAGGGCCGTAGCCGTGGAGGCCAGCGCGCCCGCGACGATCTGGCCTTCGCCGCCGATGTTCCACACGCTGGCCCTGACGGCGATGCAGATGCCCACGGCGACGAGCAGGAGAGGAACGGCCTTCTGGGCGGTGCTGGCCAGCGCGTAGCTGCCCCCGAAGGCCCCCGACAGTAGAGCGTGATAACCGGTGAGCGGGTTGGCGCCGAAGGCGATAATGAGCAGCGCCCCGATGAGCAGAGCGGCCAGCGCGGAGAGGGGCAATGCCAGCCAAGTGACGAGCACGCGCCTCCAGGAGATGGGCCCGAGGCCCCTGGGTGGGCTCTCGACCTCAACATCTGTCGTCGTCATCGGGGGCCCACCTCTGTCCTCTGACTGTGCGAGTTCTCCATACGTTATAGAGGGAGGTGGCGGGGCCGTAGGGCCAAACGTCCCGCTGGCGGTGACCGGTGGGCACCTTTGCAGCTACATGATCTTTTGCTGACCCGAGCCCCGGGCGAAGTAGAAGGGGACCGACTGCTGGCCCGGGACATCGGGGACGCCCGGCGGTGAGCCGCCGTCAACAGGGGGGCGAAGCCCGATCAGCTCGTCCGGTGACACCGGGGCCCGGTTGAGCTGCCTGCCCGTGGCATCGCGCAGAGCCGCCACGATCGCCGCCGTCGCCACGACCGTGGGTGACTCCGCCATGCCCTTCAGCCCATAGGGGAAGTCGGGCTCCGGGTCTTCGACCACCACCGAGACCACCGGCGAGACATCCAGGATGGTCGGGATCAGATAGTCGGTAAAAGAGGGGTTGGTGATCACCCCGTCCCTCAATTGGACTTCTTCCATGAGGGCGAGCCCGAGGCCCTGCGCCGTGCCCCCTTCGATTTGCCCCGCCAGCCCGATGGGGTTGAGGACTTTGCCGACGTCCATGGAAGCAGCGATCTGCAGGACACGGACCAAGCCGAGCTCCTCATCGACCTCCACCACGGCCCGCTCCGCGGCGAAGGCGAAAGCTACATGAACGTCGCCTTGCCCATTCTCGTCGAACGACTGCGTGGGACGGTGGTGGTAGACGGCCTCGCACGACACCGGCTCGTCGAGCAGCTCGGTCATCTCGGTCAACGGTCGTTGTCCGGCGCATACCCATCCGTCCGCCAGGGACAGGGTGGCACCGTCTGGGAGGGAGGCGGCCCGGGCACGTCTAAAGATCTCCTCGCGGACCGATGCGCAGGCCATGTGCACCGCCCCTCCGGTCATCATCGACTGGCGCGACGCCGATGTGGACCCCGCGCTCCCGATGAGCGTGTCGTTCGGGCGCATGACCACCTCGTCGACCTGAAGCTCGGTCCGGGCCACCTGGGCCAGGAAAGTGTAGAGGCCCTGGCCCATCTCTACTGCCGCCGTGTAGATCTCCGCTACAGGTCCGTTCGCGGTGGCGCTCAGCGTCACCCGGGCGGTGGCGGCATCGTCGAAACCTTCGCTGAAAGCGACATTTTTGTAGCCGACAGCCAAGCCGACGCCTCGCTTGATCCCCTCGCCGTGCGTGACGTTGCCGGAGCCGCCCGGGTACCGGAGGGCGTCCCTGCCCGCCAGCGGCTCGAGCTCGGGGAGCGGGATTTCGTTGAGCCGCTCAATGATCTCCTTCACCGGCGCACTGCCCCGCAGGACCTGGCCGGTCGGTAGGACCGAGCCACGGGACAAAGCGTTGCGGAGGCGCAGCTCGACCGGGTCGGCACCGAGCGCCTTGGCCAGTTTGTCCATCTGGGCTTCGTGCGCGAAGCACACCTGGGGAGCTCCGAAGCCCCGCATGGCGCCGCAAGGAGGGTTGTTGGTATAGACGACGGTGCCTTCGACGAGCACGTTAGGCACGTCGTAGGGCCCGGCGGCGAAGGTCGCGGCGTTGCCCACCACTGCCGGGGAAGAAGAGGCGTAGGCGCCACCGTCGAAGAGCAACCGGGCGTCGACGGTGACCAGCCGCCCGTCGCGCGTGGCGCCGTGCCTCATCCAGATGCGCGAGGGATGGCGGTGGACATGCCCGTAGAAGGACTCCTCGCGCCCGTACGAGAACTTGACCGGCCTCCCCGTCCGCAGTGCCAGCACGCAGGCGTGGACCTGCATGTGTATGTCCTCGCGCGAGCCGAAGGCGCCGCCCACGCCGGCCAGGTGCAGCCTGACCTTGTCCTCTGGCAGTCCGAGGCAGGGTGCGATCTGCTCCCTGTCTACGTGCAGCCATTGCGTGGTGACATATACGTCCACTCCGCCGTCCTCGGCCGGCACGGCCAACCCCGCCTCAGGCCCCAGTGCGGCCTGGTCCTGCATGGCGGTCTCGTAATAACCCTCCACCCAGACATCTGCCGCGGCTGTGCCGGGGTGACCATGCACAATATGGACATGGCGCAGCACGTTCCCCCATTCGTGCAGTCGGGGCGCCTCCGGCGCCATGGCCTGTTCCATGTCGTACACGCCCTCGAGGGGTTCGAGATCGAGCGTTATGGCCCTGACCGCGTCCTTGGCCGCTAGCCGCGACCGCGCCGCGACCACCGCGATCGGCTCGCCCGTGTAGCGGATGACATCCTCGGCCAGCACGGGCTGGTCGTCGAAATTCAGCCCGAAGCGGTTCTTGCCCGGGACGTCCGCGGCCAGCAAGACCGCCACCACCCCGGGGGTGACCAATGCGGGCGTGATGTCGACGCTGCGGATCCGAGCGGACGAAACCGGTGACCGCAGCGTGGCACCGTAGAGCATGTCATCGCGGTGCAGGTCGCTGGCGTAAGCGAAGGTGCCCTTTACCTTGGGTACCCCGTCACTACGCGGCGTCCTGTCACCGACCCTGCCCCGGGCCCCGACGGCAACCGAAGTGCCGGTACTCAATTTCCCATCCTCAGACCGCCCCGACATCGGTAAGCGAGCAGGTCATGACGTCCACCAGGCCGCGGTCGGTTATCCGCAGCTCAGGGATGACCGAGAGCCCTAAGAAACTCAGCTGCATGAAGGGAGCCTCGAGGGTTACGCCGAGGGCCCTGGCGACCACCTGCGTGAGATGCCTCAGCTCTTGGGCGACTTCGGTCGCACTCTTGTTACTCATGAGCCCGCCGATAGGCAAGGGCACCTCGCCGATCACGCGGCCGTCGAGCAGCGCGACCTGGCCACCCCCGATCTCCGCCAGCCGGGCCACGCCTGCCGCCATCTCCTTGGGGCCCGAGCCGTCCCGAGCGCCCACCACCATGCAGTTGTGGGCATCGTGGGCGACGGTTGACGCGATGGCACCCCGCTCGAGACCGAACCCGGTCACGTAGCCGAGGCCTATCCGACCGGTCCCCCGGTGACGCTCGACCACCGCGATGCGAGCCACGTCGAGGCCCGGGCCCGTCACGTCCATGACAACGTCCTTGGTCGACAGCGACCTTGGCTCCGTCCCGATCACCCTGGCCCGGCCCCCTGCCGGGGGTGCCAGGTCGAACGAACCCGGCCCCGGGTTGTGGCCCAGGTGCACTGAGTGCAGCATCCAATCAGGGGTGGGCACGTCAGGGACGGCTCCGGGCACGACGCGTCCGTTGGTGGCAACAAGGCGTCCCGCCTGCCAGACGCGAGCGGGCTCGAAGGTCGTCATATCGTCGAAGCAGAGCACGTCTGCCTGGTAGCCGGGTGCCAACCACCCCAGATGGTCGAAATGGTGGTACTCGGCCGGGTTGCTCGTCGCCAGCACCAGGGCGTCCTCCAACTTCACCCCGGCGGCCACCGCCAGACGCACGCAGTCGTTGACATGGCCGTCGCGAAGAAGCGTGTCTGGCTCGCGGTCGTCGGTGCAAAGGGCAACCCTGTCGGTGCCGTGGAGGCTGACCGTGGCAATAAGTGCCGAGAGGTTGCGGGAGGCGGAGCCCTCACGCACGAAGATCCACATCCCCTTGCGCCGCTTCTCCTCCGCCTCGTCGAGGTCGGTGCATTCGTGGTCCGACTCCACGCCGGCAACGAGGTACGCGTCAAGTTGGCGCCCGAGGATCCCGGGCGCGTGCCCGTCGACGCGACGGCTGCCTGCCGCCGCTATCTTCGCCAGCACCTCCGGGTCGCCGTTTATGACGCCGCGGACGTTCATGACCTCGGCGATCCCGAGCGCCCCGTGCACCTCCAGCAGCTCCTTGAGCTCGGCGGGACCGAGCTCGGCCCCGGGGCTCTCGAACGGGGAGGCGGGGACGCAGCTCGAAGCGCAGATGCCGAATGTGAACGGAAGGCCGCAGGTGGCATCGGCGAAGGCCACCACGCCCGGGACGCCGAAGACGTTGGCGATCTCATGAGGGTCGGCCGCCACCGCCGTGGTCCCGTGAGGCAGCACGGTGCGGACAAATTCGTCGACCCACAGCTTGGTCGACTCGAGGTGCATGTGCGGGTCGATGAAGGCCGCCGTCAACGACGCTCCGTCCACCTCCACCACGTCGCGAGCCTCGCGCATCCCCCACCCTGCGATCACCCCGTCGGCCACGGCGAGATCGGTCCGTACCCACTCCCGAGTACCGGGGACGAAGACCCTGCCCCCTTTGATCACCAGGTCGGCAGGCTCGTCGCCGCGCGCCACGGCGAGCATCCTGGCCGTCCCCCGCCTAGGCGGCATTCTCAGGCCTCTTCGCGCGTGTAGGGGATGCCGAGGGAAGCCGGAGTGCCTATGCGACGGTTGGCCCAGCTCGTCGACGCCGCGGCCAGGGCGATGACCGTCATAAGGAACGGCAAGGCCGAATAAAACTCGGACGGGAGAGCCGTGATGTGGTGGGTCTGCAGCGTCGGCCCGAGTGCCGAAAAGATCCCGAACAAATAAGCGCCGAGCACCAGCAGGTCGGGGCGCCAGAAGGCGAATATCACCAGGGCGATGGCTATCCAGCCGACCCCGGCGGTGAGACCGTCGGTCCAGATCGGGGCGAGGGCAAGCGTGAAGTAGGCGCCTCCGAGCCCCGCCAGCGCGCCGCCGATGAGCGTATGGGTGTAGCGATAGGCGGTCACGTTGATCCCCATGGCGTCGGCGGCGGCCGGGTTCTCACCAACGGCACGTAGGTACAGACCAGGGCGGGTCCGGTACAGGTAGTAGAGGACGGCGACCACCAGCACCCACGACGCATAGACGAAGACGTCCTGGTTGAAGATGAGGGGGCCGAGGATCGGCAGGTTTTTCAGACCGAGCAGGTTGACCTGGTTGAACTGGTGAAGACCGGCGACGCCGCCGATGTTCCAAACTTCTCCCAGATATGAAGACAGACCGATGATCCCGGCAAAAATAGTTATGGCGAGACCCGAGACGATCTGGTTGACCCGGATGGTGATGGTCAAGAAGGCGTGGATGAGAGCCATGGCCGCGCCGGCCACCATAGAGGCCACAACAGCCAGGAAAAGCACCAAGGCGCTCGACCAGTGAAGTTCTTGCGAGACGTAAAAGGCGCACACTGCGCCCATGAGCATCATGCCCTCGACGCCGAGGTTCAGGACACCGGAGCGCTCGGCCAGCAGTTCGCCCAGGCCGGCGAGGACCAATGGCGTACCGAAGGCGATCGCCGACACGACGACCGCGAGCACGATGTTCGAGTTCACGACGCCACCCCGGTACCCACGGCCACCACGTGACGGCGCTGCCAGCTGATGCGGTAGCGGGCAAGGATCTCGCCGCCGAGCACCGTGAACAGGATGATCCCTTCCATCGTGCCGACAAGGCCGGTCGGGAACGACGGGCCCTCCAAGGCAAATCCGGCGTTGGTGAGGCCTCCGATGAACAGCGACACCAACACGACGGCGATCGGGTTGTACAGCGCCAGAGCGGCGACGACGATGCCGGTGTAGCCGTATTGAGCCTGTTGGAGGCCACGGGGATCGAGCACGTGCCCGAAGTCGCCTATCTGGCTGGAGCCGGCGACGCCGGCTACACCCCCCGAGATCGCCATCACGGACAGGATCTTTCGCTTGGTGCGAATGCCCGAGTAATTGGCCGCCTGCGGGGAATCGCCCATGACGCGCATTTCGAAGCCATAGCGGGTGGAGCGGATGAGCAGGAGCAGGCCTACGGCCAGCGCCGCACCGATGACGAAGCCCAAGGGCAGCGTGAAGGAGCCGATGGTAATGCCCGGCCAGTTGGCGTGCGAGCCGAGGGTCTTGCCTGTCGGGAACACCGACGCGCCCGGCGTGGTGAGGTCCCGCCAGTAAGAGTCGCTGTCGTAGATCAGGTAGTACATAAAAAAGCCGGCCACATAGTTGAGCATGAGCGAGGTGAGGATCTCGTTGGTACGCAGGTACGCTCGCAACAGCGCCGGGATCTCGGCCCACAGCATCCCGGCCAGGGCACCACCGATGACCATGGCGATGATGACCAGCGGCCGCGGCCAGTCGCCGAGCACGAGCCCGGTCGCCGAAGCCCCCACCGCTCCCATGTAGAGCTGGCCCTCACCGCCGATGTTCCAGGTCCTCATCCGGAAGGCGAACGCGGCACACAACCCGGTGAAGAGAAGCGGCGTGGCATAAACTAAGGTCGAGGACAACGCGCCGTCCGCCGTAATGGCGGCGGAGTACATCTGGTGGTACGTCGACAGCGGGTTGTGACCGGTGGCCAACAGCAGGATGCCAACGATGATGGCGGCCAGGACGAGGGACGCCAGCGGTACGACGACCTTGAGCCACTTCGGCGTGTCCAGCCGGCGTTCGACGCGCAACGGCCCGATCATGCTGCGCCAGCCATCATGAGACCGATCTGTTGCCGGTCGGCCTCGGAAGCCTTGAGGGTACCGACGACGCGGCCGTTGTAGAACACGGCGATGCGGTCGGAGAGCTCGAAGACCTCATCAAGGTCTTCGCTGATCATGACCACGGCGACGCCACTGGTCGCGGTGTCGCGGAGAACGCGCCTCACGTACTGAGTGGCGCCCACGTCGAGGCCGCGCGTCGGCGAGGCGGCCACCAGCACCCGCGGCTGTGACGAGAGCTCGCGCGCTAGGAGGACCTTTTGGATGTTCCCACCTGAGAGCTGCCTGATCAACGTGCGCGGCCCCGGGGCGCGAACATCGAAACGCTCGATCATCTCTCTGGCGTTGGCAATGGCCTTGCGGCTGGAGAGGACCGGTCCCGAACGCATCGTCTTTGCCCGGTACGACTTCAGCATAAGGTTCTCCGCGATCGACAGGTTTGGCGCGATGCCGGTGCCCATCCGGTCCTCCGGCACGTAAGCGATCCCGAGGTCGATGGCCCCTCGGGGATCTCCAGTCGGAAGACGCGCCCCGCCGATCTTGATCATGCCTCTGGTGGTTGGCCGGAGCCCCGTTATAACCTCGGCCAACTCGCGTTGACCGTTGCCGGAGACGCCCGCTATGCCGAGGATCTCGCCGGCGCGCACTTCGAGCGTTATGTCCTTCAGCGCCTCGGTCCCTAAGTCGCCGCGGGCCCAGACACCGGCGAGCTCGAGGACTGCCGGGCCCGCCTCGTGGGTCACTTTAGCGACCGCCTCGAGAGACACCTCACGGCCCACCATCAACCCGGCGAGATCGTCGGCATCGGTGCCAGCTGTCGGCAAGGTCGTCACGGAATGGCCATTGCGCAGGATCGTCACACGGTCGGCGACGGCCAGCACCTCGGGCAGCTTGTGGGAGATGAAGATGACGGTCCGACCGGCCGCCGCCATATCGCGCACGCTCGAGAACAGCTGGTCGGCCTCCTGCGGGGTCAGTACCGTGGTCGGCTCGTCGAGTATCAGGATCCGGGCCCCACGGCAGAGGGCTTTCAATATCTCGACACGCTGGCGTTCGCCCAGGGACAACTGCCAAATCCGCGCCCGGGGATCCACAGACATCTGGAAACGCTCGGCCGCCTCGGCGACCGTCCTTTCGACGGCGCGGGGCGAGAAACGAAGTTGTCGTGGCGAGGAACTGCCGAGCACGACGTTCTCCGCCACGGTCATGCTCTCCACGAGGCGGAGGTGCTGGTGGACCATGAAGATACCCGAACCTTGGGCGTCTCGGGGGGAGTGGAACCGTACGGGCTTGCCCCCGATGATGAGCCTGCCGTCATCGGGACGGTAGAGGCCCATCAACAGGTTGCAGAGGGTGGTCTTCCCGGCCCCGTTCTCCCCGAGCAGCGCATGCACCTCGCCCTCGGCCGCGTCGAACGACACATGGTCGTTGGCGACTACTCCAGGGAAACGCTTTGTCATCTCGATGGCCTGTACCGCAAGCGCCTTCGGCACACGTCCGACGGCGCCGGCGGGCAGGTCCGACGCCAAGACGGCCGGCGCGGCTAAAGCCGCTCGGCCGTCACCGGCGTCAAGCATGGAAGTCGGTCATTGACTGGGTCAGCCCTTGGGGTTACCGAGAACGCCCTTTACGAACCAGGTGATCGAGTACTTCTGCATGACCGAAAGGGTCACGCCCTTGGGCACCACGAGCTTGCCGTTTTGGGCGTAGATGGGGCCAGTGAACGGGTCGAAGGTGCCCTTGATGATCCGTTGCTCCTTGGCCAGGACGGCGGTGCGGGTGGCCTGAGCGACCGACTTGCCGAACGGGGCCATGATGACGAAGCGGTCAGCCAGGCTGCCGTACCAGAAGTGGCTCTTCCAGGTGCCGTTCATGGCTGCCTGAGTTTCTTGGACGTAGTAGGGGCCCCAGTTGTAGGTGGTCGCGGTGAGCCATGAGTTGGGGGCGAAGGACTCCTGGTTGGAGTCGTAGCCGGTCCACTTGAGGCCGTGAGCCTCGGCTACCTGGCCCGTCGTCGGGCTGTCCTGGCCGTCAGCCAGCACGCTCACGCCGTCGGCAACCAGGCTCTCAGCCGCCTGGCGCTCGGTGGCGGGGGCGAACCAGGTGTTCGTCCAGACGACTTGCACCGTCGCCTTGGGGTCCATCAGCTGCGCGCCCATCGTGAACGCGTCGACCTCGCGGAGGCATTCCGGGATCGGGTAGGGCAGGACGAAACCGATCTTGTTGTTGCCCGCCAAGGCGGCGGCACCGGCGGCCATGCCCGACAAGTAGTCGCCGTCCTCACCGGCCCCGTAGTACTCCGCCAAGGTCTTGGTCACCGTGGTCCCGGTGGCCTGCTCGAAGAGCACGCCGGGGTACTTGGCGGCGGCGGCGACCAGCTCGGGCTGGTAGCCGTAGGAGGTGGCGAATATGAGCTTCGCTCCCACGTTGACTAACTGAGTGATGACCTGCGCGCATTGCGGGCCTTCGGGTACGTCCTCTTTGTAAAAGGTCTCGACCCGCCCGCCGAAGTACTTCTGCACCTCGAGGCGGCCGACATCCTGGGCGTGGGTCCAGCCGGCGTCGCTGGGGGCTCCGACATAGATGAACCCCACCTTGAAGGGGTTCTTGACCGTCCATTGGCTACCGGCGGGGGCGTTGACCGACGTGGCGCCGGCGGCCGACGGGACCACGACAGCGGGCGCGGCGGCCATGGTGATGGCGGCCAGGACCGCCAATACCTGCTTCATCCTTCTCATGAGCTGTCTCCTCTCGAACGACGGCGGGAGCCCGCCTGTCGCCTCCTTCGTGTGCCGACCGGGGCACGCCCGGACAACCGGCTCTCCGTCAAGAGTGTGAGCTTCGTGAACGCATGAACAGAGCCATTCGGCCCTAAAGGAAGATTTTCAAGCCCGCACCACGCGTCACCGACGAGATCCGGTTCGGACTGCTCCTAATCGCTGCTTTGGGAATTGGGGTGAGCCTCAAAAACCCTGTCAAGTGCCAGCCTCCCTTGAGGCTCAAGGCAAACTCTAACAGGCGTGCCCTCACCCGACCGGGACCAGGCGTTGCGATTATGTTACGTCTGGGGAGTTGCCAACTGGCCCTCGATCCGGCGAAGGTCGTCTTGGGTGTCGACATCAGACGGGTCACCGACGTCGCCGCAGGCCACCGCCGTCACGACCCCCGGGTTCGAACGCAAGAACGCCCTCGCCCCTACGTCGCCCACGGCGTGGACCTCCACCTGGGGCCACAAGGAGCGGTCGAGGAGGACGGGTGTGCTCATCTCGCCCCCGTAAGTGGCGACGGCGGCCACTGCACCTTCACGCCAGCTCTGGATAAGACGAGCCACCAGCGCCGGGGTGATGAGAGGCTGGTCGACCGGAAGCACAAGGACCGCCGCCGCCCCGGAGCGCCGGGCCTCGGCCAGCCCGGCCCGGACCGACCCGCCCATGCCGTCCGACCAGGCGTCGTTCACGACGACAACGGCGTCGCCCAGGCTGCAGGCCTGGCGGACCTCCTCCGCCGCCGCGCCCAGCACGACCATCACTGGGCGGCACCCACCCGTTCTGAGAGTGCCCAGGCCGCGCTCGGTGAGCGGCGCCCCGCCGAGCTTCACGAGAGCCTTCGGGCAGCCCAGGCGCCGGCCGGCGCCGGCGGCCAGCAGCAGCCCGGCCACGTCCCCGGCCCGGCTGGCCATCAGGTCGGCCATGGAGAACCCAAGCGCCCACCCACCTCGACCCGGGGTGAGCAGGCGGCCACCGGCGGGACTATAGTCGGCCTCGTGGATTTGACAGCCTATGAGCGGCGGTTGAGCCGCCCGACACGTATCAAGTTGCCCGAGTTCCAACGTAACGGCCGGCTGAAGCACGTAATTTTTGCAGATCAGTTCGACCGCCCCATGCTCGAAAACCTCGACACGCTTTCAAATATGGTGCGCGAATTGGCGCGCGATCGCGAGACCCAGCTCTTTCTTCGCGACCTGCTGCCTCACAAACGTGCCATGCTCTATTTTACCCAGGCGTCGACCCGGACCTTTCTGTCGTTTACCGCCGCTTGTCAACTTTTGGGTATGCCAATCGCGGAAATACGAGACCCCTCTGTCTCGTCTGAGTACAAGGGCGAATCCCCGTTCGACTCGATGAGGATGTTCAGTTCTTATTTCGACCTGGTTGTGATGCGGACGGCCGCCGCCGGGTTCGCCGAGGCGTGTGCTTACTTAATGAACGATCTAGACGAGTTCAACGAGCGTCATGTCCCCGTCGTCAACGGTGGTTCCGGGGCTGACGAGCACCCGACGCAGGCGCTATTGGATATTCACACCATTCAGCGTTGTTTCGAGTTCGCCTCCGAGCGCGACTCCTCCAAACGGACGCGGTTCGATGACTACCGTAAGACGTACCCCGACCTCACCCGGGGCTTGGACTCAAAGGTCTACGGTTTTTGTGGTGACATCGGCCGCGGCCGGACCGTCCATTCTCTCGCAACCCTCCTGGCCCTTTATTCTGACGTACAAATGCACTTCGTTTCACCTCCTGACGACAGGATGCGTCTCCCTGGCCCCATGCGGGAATCATTGTCCGCCAAAGGCGTGAAGGTCTTCGAGCACGACTCCCTTGCGGATATTGTCGAAAATGTCGACCTTCTCTATATGACCCGGATCCAATGGGAGCACGATAAGGACAATTCCGGGCGCAGCGGTCCTGCTGCTGTCGACCCAAACTTCGTCCTCACGCCTGAGCTGGCCGACCGGATGAAGAGCTACGCGCCCATCCTGCACCCTTTCCCCCGCAACGCGGAGATCCCTTTTGAGGTCGACCACAATTCACGCGCCATGTATTTCCGTGAAGCCCGCAACGGTATGTGGGTGCGAGCAGCTCTGCTCGCACATCTCTTCGACGTGGACGGCCTGATAGTTTCGCACCACCGCGAAGTGTTCTCCCACTACCACGACTACAACACTGGCTCAAAGTGATGCCCAGGAAAAGCTGGCGGGCGTAGGACCGGGCCAGGTGGGACCATGACGGATCTGCGTGGACGCAACCTTCTGAAAGAGACTGATCTCACGAAAGAGGAGTTCCTCTATCTCGTGGACCTGGCGGCACGTCTACGGGAAGAGAAGAGGGCTAAACGCGAGCACCAACGGCTCGCGGGCCTCAACATCGCGCTCATCTTCGAGAAAGCCTCGACGCGCACCATGTGCGCCTTCGAGGTGGGTGCCTACGACCAAGGGGCGCACGTCACCTACCTCGGGCCGAGCGGGTCCCATATAGGCGGCAAGGAGTCGGTCAAAGACACGGCCCGCGTCCTGGGCCGGATGTTCGACGGGATCGAGTACCGAGGATCCGCGCAAGCCAATGTCGAGATCCTGGGCCAGTACGCCGGTGTGCCGGTCTGGAACGGGCTTACCGACGAGTGGCATCCCACCCAGATGCTGGCCGACATCCTCACCATGCGCGACCACACCGACCGGGCGCTCGAGGAGGTGGCGTACTGCTACCTAGGTGACGCCCGCAACAACACGGCAAACTCTTTGCTTGTCACTGGCGCCCTGCTCGGCATGGACGTCCGGGTCGTCGCCCCGGAGGCACTTTGGCCCTCTGCGGATGTCCAGTCGATCGCTCACCGCCTGGCGGCCGGGTCGGGGGCACGGGTCACGGTGACCGAAGACGCAGCCCCCGCCGTGCGGGGGGCGGACTTCCTGTACACCGATATCTGGTTGTCGATGGGCGAGCCCGCCGACAAGTGGGACGCCCGCATCGACCAGCTCCTGCCGTACCAAGTCAATGGGCCGCTCATGGAAGCGACGGGCAACCCCGAGGTGAAGTTCCTTCATTGCCTCCCTGCGCTGCACAACACCGAGACCGAGGTCGGCCGCCAGATTTTCGCCACGCGGGGCCTTGATGGCCTGGAGGTGACCGAAGAGGTCTTCGAGTCCACCGCGTCCATCGTCTTTGACCAAGCCGAGAACAGGCTGCACACTATCAAGGCGGTGATGGTCGCCACCTTGACCGGCGCTTAACGGCGGGGCCCGGTTTCAGGGGCCGTTGGCTATGGGACGGTCGTCGTGGTTGCTCCACTGGGACCATGAGCCCGGGTACAGGGCCGCCTGGAAACCGGCGATCGACAGCGCCGCGATCTCGTGGGCGGCGGTGACGCCCGAGCCGCAGTAAACGGCGATCACGGTCCCACCCCGCGCCCCGAGGCGCGAGAAACGGGCCTCGAGTTCTCGGTCCGGACGGAACCGGCCGTCGGCGGTCAAGTTCTCCGTCGTCGGCGCGCTGACGGCCCCCGGTATGTGGCCGGCTTTGGGGTCGACAGGCTCGGCGTCGCCTCGGAACCGCTCGGCCGCCCGGGCGTCCAGCAGCAGACCGTTCCTTGGCAGCTCGGCCACGGCATCGATCAGCACCGTGGGCATGTGGCCAGGCGATAGCTCAACATCGCCGGGCTCGGCCAGCTCGGGCCCCGTCGCCAGTTCCCCGCCGGCGGCGCGCCATGCGCTCAGCCCGCCGTCGAGCAGCAAGGCCCTCTCCACGCCTCCCCAACGCAACAACCACCAGGCCCGGGCGGCCGACATCGAACCGTTGTCGTCGTACACGACGACAGTCTCGCCCTGGCGTAGCCCCCACCGCCGGGCGGCGGCCTGAAGCTGGTCGACGGACGGCAGGGGGTGCCGACCGGCGGCGGGCGAGGGCTCGGCGGCGAGTTC
This sequence comes from Acidimicrobiaceae bacterium, assembly GCA_003166025.1. Classification (GTDB taxonomy): domain Bacteria; phylum Actinomycetota; class Acidimicrobiia; order Acidimicrobiales; family Palsa-688; genus Fen-671. The sequence continues at coordinate 25,302 of PMWT01000181.1, forward strand.
CCGGTCGAGCTCTACGAAAACGGCGCCCGGGATGTGACCGGCCAGGAACTGCTCGCGACCGCGCCGGTCGCCGAGGCGCCACCGGACGTCAAGAAGCCGCAGGGGCGCTCTCGACCGGCGCAGGGCCGGAAGCTCCTCGACATCGACAAGGACGATAGAACGCGACATGGGCTGATCTCCCTCGGCTCGTTTAGGAACGCCTCGATCGTGCCCGGCTCAGTTGAGGTCGCGGTCGTAAAGGTGGCAGGCGACCTGGGCCGCGCCGGGGGCCCCTCCATCCGTGAGGACCGGGTCGGCGTGGTCCCGGAAACGTACCCGTACCCCCGTCGGCCCGGGCTCCATCTGGGCCACGCCTTTCCAAAGGGGCTCGTCGGGATCGGACTTGCGGTGCCAATCGAGCAGGGTGGCGACGTCGCTGCCGGAGTGGCCGGGAGCGGCGGGGACGTCCACGTCGAGCGACGGTACCGACAATCCGGAGAGGTCCCCGAGGACGTCGCGCTCCTTGCGGAACTCGTCGGGCCCCAGCACTGCCCAACGCATCTCGAGCAGGTTGCGCAGATCACGGCTTTCCCACCCGCACGGCCCAAAAGCATCGGGGCAGCGCGGATGGAACGAGCACCCGAGCGGTGGCACCGTGGCGTCGGGGACCTCGCCGCGAGGCAGCCGGCGCGGGATGCGGTGCTCCGGGTCCGGCTCGGGGATGGCCTCGAGCAGGGCGCGGGTGTAGGGATGACGGGGGTTACGGTAAAGCTCGTCCGTAGCGCCGATCTCCACGATGCGGCCGAGGTACATGATGGCGACGCGGTCACAGAAAAACCGCGCCGTGGCCAGGTCGTGGGTCACGTACAGGTAGGTGAGGCCGAGCTCCTGCTTGAGGTCCACCAGGAGCTGGAGCACCTTCGCCCGCACGCTCATGTCGAGCATGGACACGGGCTCGTCCGCCACCACCAGGTCCGGCCCCAGGATTATGGCGCGGGCGATAGAGGCGCGCTGGCGCTGACCACCGGAGAGCTCGCCCGGGTACTTCGACATGAAGCGTCCGACCGGTACGAGCCCGACCCGCTCCAAGGCTTCGGCCACCAGCGCCCGGCGCTGGTCGGGCGTCGACCCCACATGGTGGATCTGCAATGGGTGGCCGATCGCCTGTTCGAGGGTCATGGTCGGGTTGAGCGAGGCGTGAGGGTCCTGGAACACCGGCTGCATGCGCCGTCGCAGCGGGCGCACCAGGTGCTCAGGGAGGGTCGAGATGGTCTGGCCGTCCAGCAGCACAGATCCGGCGGTGGGGCGGACCAGGGACAGCACCGCCTTGCCCAGCGTGGTCTTGCCGCTCCCTGACTCCCCAACGAGGCCCAGCACCTCGCCCCGGCGCAACGAGAAGCTCACCCCGTCGACCGCCTTCACCGAGCCGGTGTCGCGACCGAGCATGCGCTGGAGGAAACCGCCTCGCAGGGCGAAATGGACCTCCACGTCGCGCACCTCGAGGAGCGCTGGTGCGGTCTCCTCACCCGCCGCCGACCGGGCCTCCGCGCTTTCAGGCCTCGTCAGCAACGGCTATCTCCTTTGTCGACAGCCGGGCGGCACCACCGGGCGGGATGCTCTCGGGCGGGCACTGCGCCCAGCACTCCACCAAGTGGCCGTTGCCGCTCACCACCGTCGCGGGGAGCTGCGCCCGGCACACCTCCATGGCGAGAGGGCAACGGGGATGGAACCGGCACCCGGTCGGGGGGTCGACCAGGTCCGGCGGCGAGCCGGGGATAAACCGCAGGGACTCGGTCGACAGCGAGATGGTCGAGGCCAGGAGGGCCTCGGTGTAGGGGTGCTGAGGCCGGGCGAACACCTCGGGTACCAGGCCTTGTTCGACGATGCGGCCGGCGTACATGACCGCCACCCGCTCGCAGGCCTCGGCCACGATGCCGAGGTTGTGGGTGATGAGCAGGAAGCCGGCCCTGGTGCGCGTCTTCAGTTCCGAGAGCAGCGCCAGGATCTGGGCCTCGACGAGGACGTCGAGGGCGGTTGTCGGCTCGTCGGCCACGACGAAGCGGGGCCGCAGGACCAGGGTGAGGGCGATCATGATCCGCTGGCGCATCCCGCCGGAAAACTCGTGAGGGTAGTTGTCGAAGCGGGTGGGCGGGATCCCCACCGAGCCCAGAGCTTCGAGGGAGCGCTCCCTGATCTCGTCCTTGGACAGCTCGGGCTCATGGGTGTGCAGCGCTTCGGCAAAATGCTCGGATATCCGCATGAGCGGGTCGAGCCTGGTCATCGGCTCCTGGAACACGAGGCCCAGGGCGGGGCCGCGCATGGCACGCATCTCCGCCGCTGACGCCGCCAGCAGGTTGCGCCCGCCGAAACGGATCTCGCCGTCACAGCTGGCGGCTTCGGGGAGGAGCCCGAGCAGCCCACGACCAAGGCTGGTCTTGCCACAACCGGACTCGCCGACGAGCCCCAGCATCTCGCCGGGGGCGACCTCGAAGTTCACGCCGTCCACCGCCTTTACGGGGCCGCGATCGCTGCCGTACCAGACGCGCAGCCCCGAGACAGCGATCACCGGCTCACCGGTCTCCGCCCCCGCCACGGCCGTCTGCCCCGCTACGCCAATATCCTCCACCGTGGCCTTGGCGGTGCTCTCGACCTGGGGGAGGACCACATGGCGGTAGCCGGGACGGCGGAGAAGGGGGTTGAGGGTATCGTTGAGGCCCTCCCCGACCAGGGTCAGTCCCATGACCAGGAGGATGATGGCCAGCCCGGGGAACATGCCGGTCCACCAGTAGCCGGCCTGGGCATCAGCGATCCCCCGGGACACGTCGTAGCCCCACTCGGCGGCCACAGACGGGTCCATGCCGATGCCGAGGAACGAGAGGCTGGCCAAGGTGAGGATGGCGTCTGCGGCGTTGAGGGAGGCGACCACGGGGACCGACTGGATGACGTTGGCGAAGACGTACCGGCGTATAACAGTGCGCGGCCGTGCCCCGAGGGCCTTACCGGCCTCCACATATGGTTCTTCGCGCACCGAGAGCACCGTGTTGCGGACCACCCGGAAGTACTGCGGGATGTAGACGACGGTGATGGCGATGGCAGCTGTGATCACTCCCCCGCCGACCGAGCCCTGGAGCAAAAAAGCGATCACTATGGCGAGCAAAAGGTAGGGGAAGGCGAAGATGGAGTCGTTGACCAGCACCAGGAGGCGGTCCAGCCAGCCCCCGAAATACCCCGACACGAGGCCGAGGGGCACGCCGACGATGATGGAGAAACATACCGCCAGCAGGACCACCTCGATCGAGGTCCGTGCCCCGTAGACGACCCTGGAAAGGACGTCTTCGGAGTCGACGGTGGTCCCGAACCAATGTGCCGCCGAGGGGGCGCCTTGTTGGGGGAAACGGACGCCATGGGCGACGTACTGGTTGAACCCGTAGGGGGCGATCCAGTCGGCGAAGATGGCGAGCACCACGAACAACAGGGTGAGGGCGACTCCCGTCCACAAAAGCCATCGTGGGAGCCCTCGCGCCGCGAGCAGCAGAGCTAGGCCGCGCCGGCCACCCGGCGCCGGCTTTCCGGCTCCCGGCCCCAGGACCTCGGGAGCGGCATCACCCTCCGCCAGCGTTTGGGCGACCGTCACGAAGACCTCAACCCCGGCATCAGTACCTCACCCTCGGGTCGACCCAGGCGTTGACGAGGTCGATGAGAAGGCTGATAACCACCACGGCAAGAGCGAAAACCGTGATAATGCCCTGGACGGCGATGTAATCGCGGTTTTCCAAGTAGTAGATCAGCTCGTTGCCAATGCCGGGCCAGTTGAAGGTCTCCTCGGTGAGCACCGCTCCGGAGAGCAGGAGCGCGGCCTGGAGCCCGGTCACGGTAACGATGGGGACGAGGGCGTTCTTGAACGCGTGGTGGACCACTACGTCCCGTTCACGCAAACCCCGGGCCCTCGCCGCCTCGATGTAGTCACCTTTCATGGTCTGGATGACGTTGACCCGCACAAGGCGCACCACCACACCGGAGATCACGAGGCCGAGGCAGAGCGCGGGGAGGGCCAGGTGGGCCAGCAAGTCGGGAATGTCGCCCCACTGCCCGTCGATTATGGCGTCGATGATAAGGATGTTGGTATGGGGCTGGAGCTCAGCCTGGACGATCACGTTGGCCTGGCTCGAGGTGGGGAGCCAATTGAGGATGTGCCCGAAGAGGAGCTGGGCCAGCAGGCCCAGGAAGAAGACGGGTATGGCGTAGATGAAGATCCCGTAAATCCGGGCTACGGCGTCGACCCAGGTGTCGCGCATACGGCCCGCCAACATGCCGAGGGGGATGCCCACGACGATTGCCACCATCATGGCGGACACCGTGAGCTCGAGCGTGGCCGCCCCGTTTTGGGCGATGACCTGTGTCACCGGTCGCTGGTCGGTCAGCGTCGTACCGAAGTGCCCGGTCAAGACCTGCCCGAGATAGTCGCCGTATTGGACGATCAACGGCCTGTCGTAGCCGCCGGCGCGCTCTCGGACCGCCAGCTGGGCCTGCGTGAGGTGGCCCCCGAGCGCGGCCAGGATGGGGTTGCCGGGCGCCACCCGCATGAGCACGAAGACCAGCGTCAGAAGGATGAAGACCATAGGGACCACCAGCAGAAGACGCGTCACCAGGTAGCGGCGCAGCGATCCCGATTTCGATGCCATCCTAGATTTCTCCCCACCGGGGGCAACAGGCGTCCTGCCTGCCCGGTTGGGCGGGCCAGGGCCCGCCCAACCGGTGCGCCTGGCCCGTCACGTTCTTTACACTCAGGCGCTTAGCACTTGTTGTCCGAGTGTGGCTCAGGCCTTGCTGACCAGCCACATGCGGAACGTGTACGACGCGTCAAGAGTCTGCTGAAGACCCGTTACGTCGCCGTGGTAAGCAGCCACTTGGCCACCCTGCCATAGAGGTACGAGGGGGGCGTCCTTGGCGGTTTGGATCTCTAGTGCGCTGAAAGCCGCATTGCGGACCGACTGCACCGTCGACCCCTCCTCGGCCGTGATCTCCTTCGTCACCAAAGCATTGCAGTAGTGATCGTTGAGGAAGTTGGTGCACCCGTAGAAAGGCCCGGTGTAGTCGTCAGCATCGGGATAGTCGGGGAACCAGCCCATCAAGGAGACGCCGTACTCGTTGGTGGTGACGGCCTGGATATAGGTCGTCCACTCCGAAGACTGCAACGACACCTGGAACAAGCCCGAGCCATTGAGCTGACGTTGCAGCTCGGTGGCGATATCGGTGTCCGCGTAGTGGTTGGTGTTGTACCACAGCGTGAACTTGACCGGCGTCTTCAGGCCGGCCGAGGCCAAAACCTGCTTTGCCTTAGCCACGCTGGGGTTTGCCCCGTATACGTCGCCAAATGAATTAATGTGGCCGGGCAAGGCATTGGGGATGACCGAGTACAACGGCGAAACCGTACCGTGGTAGACGTTGGTGGCGATGTCCTGACGGTTGACGAGATAGGAGATTGCCTGGCGGATGGCCAGCTTCTGCGCCGAGGTCGAGCCCGGCATCACCTTGAGGTTGAAGGCGATGTAGCGGATCTCTATCCCTTTGCCTTGCACGATGGTGACCCTACTGGAGCCCTTGAGGGCAACGACCTCGGTAGGCGTGAGGTCGCGATAGGCAATGTCCACCTGGCCTTGCTGGACGTCGGAGACGAGCGTCGAACCGCTCTCCTCATAGCGGATGATGAACCTGTTGTTGTGCAGGACGTCATTGCCGCCGTAGTGCGGGTTGGGGGTTAGTACCGCCAGCTCGTTTGGCGTGTAGGACGACAGTTCGTACGGCCCGGAGCCGACGATCTTGGCGTCCGGCTGGAGTTTGTCGAAGGGGAAGACCTGTGCGTCGACGATGGCGCCCGCCCCGGTGGCGAGCACGTCCGGCCACGCCGCGTCGGCGTACTTCAAGTCGAAGGTGACTGTGTTCCCCGAAGCCGTTACGGTCTTCATGGGGGCAATGAGGCTTGAGGGGCCGTTCGGGTCATTGATCTTGTTTATGCGCTGGAAGGAGTAGACCACGTCCTGAGCGGTGAGGGGGTCACCGTTGGAGAAATACTGGCCCGAGTGGACGCTGCAGACATAAACGGTGGCGCCACTGCCTTTCCAGTTGCATGTGGCCGCGTCCGGCACCTCTGCCGTGCTGCCCGGGGGGTACTTGAGCAGGTTCTGGTAGACGTTCCAGATGATCGTCCACGACGGGAGGTCGTAGGACCCGGCCGGGTCGGCCGAAACGATCCTGTCCGTTGTGCCCAAAATCACAGTGACGTTGGGCGGTTTGCTGTTTGTGCTGGCGAAGGCCACGCTGCCCAGCGCTAACGGGACGAACAAGGCCACTGCCGCGCCGCCGGCCACGACCCGCGCCGGCAGAGCCCTCTTCTTTATTGCCAACCGAGTCATGGTTGCCTCTGATACCTCGCTCGAGCACTCTGGGGTCCCAAAGCGCACCGTGGAGCGCTCCAAAGGACGGCGCGCGATGCCATTACCGTACTGGAGCCCCGGTCGCCTGGTCAAAAAGCGCTAGGTCAGGCTGGCCCGCTCCAACGGTCGATGTGCTGGTGGAGCACGGGCATGGGGAGCGACCCGCTGTCCAATAAGGCGGCATGGAACTTGGGCAGGGCAAATGCCGGCCCGAGCCGGCGCTGCGCCTCGTCACGGGCCCTGAGGATCTCGAGCTTGCCCGTCAGGTAGGCCAAAGCCTGGCCCGGCCAGATGATGTAACGGTCGATCTCGGCGGCCAGGAACCGGGGCGGCATGGGGACATGGGCGACGAAAAACTCGAGGGCCTCTTGGCGGCTCCAGCCCCGGGCGTGCAGCCCGGTGTCGACCACCAACCTGGCGGCACGCATGAGCGCCGCCGCCGTCGAACCGAGCAGGCTCTCAGTACCGGTGTAGAGGCCCATCTCCTCGGCCAGTTGCTCGGCATATAGGCCCCAACCTTCGGAGAAGACCGTTATTGAGCGCTGGCGCTGCATGGCGGGGAGCTCGGAGAGCAGCTGGATCCGCGACAGCTGGAGATGATGACCGGGCACGGCCTCGTGAAAGGCGACGCTCTCGAGGTCCCAGCCCGTTCCTGCCGTCGGCACCAGGGTATTGAACCAATAGGTGCCCGGCCGGGCGCCGTCGAGGCGCGGCGGCGTGTAGTGAGGCGCCGTACCACTGATGGCGACCACCGGCGGCATCGGCTCCACGGCGCACGGGCCCGGCAGCGGCTCGGGGAACACTTCGGCCGCCCGGTCCTCGGCCCGGCGTACGGCCCGCCTGGCCGCCTGCACCGCCTCTTCCGCCGGCACGGTGCCCGCCGAGGCCCGCAGGGCGTCGTTCACCGCCTCCAGGCCCTCCAGCCCGAGCCGTGCGCCCAGTTCCACCGCTCGCTGCTCAAGCCGCTCTATCTCGTCCAGGCCCGTCTGGTGAAGTTGGTCGGCCGTCACGGCCATCGTCGTGTGCGACCGCACCGCCCTCTCGTAATCGGCGTCCCCTCCGGGCAGGTAGGTGAGCCCGGGCCGGTCGGCCGGTCGCGCCAGGGGCAGGAGCTGGCGCAACAGCTCGGCCCAGCGCTGCAGGGCGGGCTTGACCACATCAGTGGCTACGGCGTCGCGTTCCTCGCGCCAGCTCGCCTCCCCGTCCCAGCCCGTCGGCGGCCGTGGCGCCGTCAAAGCCTCGGGAACGGGCGGGGCGAGGACACCCTCGGCCCAGGCAATGGCCTCCGCCACCAGCGGCGCCACCGGTAAGCGGCCCTTGGCTTGGCCCGTGCGCAGCCGCTCGGTCTGCTGGTCGACCCATAGACCGCTACGGCGCAGCCGGGTCACGTAGTCACGGGCCGCCTGCGCGTCCGGTAGGACGGTCCGGGCGGCGACAGCCAAGAGCGTGGCGGGCCCCTGGAACGGCATGGCCGTGACGGTGTGCTCGACGGCGGCCGAGGCGAGTTCGGCCAACTCCACCTCGGCCAAGCCCGTAAGGCAGCCGAGCGTCACCTCGTCGGCTTCGCCCAGATCGGCCGGCCGGGACCGCCCCGCCTCGGCCAAGACGCCCTCGAGAGCGGCCCGCCGCTCCGCGTCGCCGGCCTCGCTGGCGTCGGGGGCCAGGTCGTCGTAACCAGGGATGCCCCGGTTGGTGGCGTCGAAGGGGTGCGTCGCCAGCCACCCCGTGTGGGACCGCTCGGCCAGTTCCCTCGCAAAAGACATCCTCGAAGTATGCCGGGCGGTCGCCCCGGTGGCCAGCCTTCCCCGGTGGCCAGCCTTCCTACGCCGGCAGCGCCGCCCGTCGTCCCGGCTCGCTACTAGGCGAGACTTTCGGCGCGGTGGGGGAGCTTCCAGCCCGGGCGCGGGAAATGGCATGTGTAGCCGTTGGGGTAACGCTCGAGGTAGTCCTGGTGCTCGGGCTCGGCCTCCCAGAAGGGCCCGGCCGGCGCCACCTCGGTGACGACCTTGCCGGGCCACAGCCCGGAGGCGTTGACGTCTGCGATGGTGTCTTGCGCCGTCAGCTCTTGCGCCTCGCTGGTGTAGAAGATGGCCGAGCGGTAACTCGCCCCCATGTCGTTGCCCTGGCGGTTCTTCGTCGTCGGGTCGTGTATCTGGAAGAAGAACTCGAGAAGATCCCGATAGGAGACCTGGGCGGGGTCGAAGATTATCTCGATCGCCTCAGCATGGCTGCCGTGGTTGCGGTAAGTCGCGTTGGGGACCTCCCCGCCGGTGTAGCCCACCCTGGTCGAGATGACGCCGGGCTGCCTGCGAATGAGGTCCTGCATCCCCCAGAAACACCCTCCGGCAAGGATGGCCTTCTCAGTGGTCACGGTCATTGGTCTGCACCTTTCTCATGCGTCGGCGGGCCAAGCCTCGCGGACGGTGGTCGCTCTTGTCTGTTGCGGCCGGCAAGATAAAGAACAACCGTCATCAGGCGGGTGTTCCCGCCCCACCCGCCATGAGAGCGGGGCGGCGTTAGTCGTCGTCCTTCAGCCCGAGGTCGATGGTCATGAAGGTGCTGTACGGGTTGGCGGTGTACTCGCCGAAAGGCTCGCACCGCACGAAGCCGGCTTTCTTGTACAAGGACCGAGCCGGCCCGAAGGCGCTCGTCGTCAACGTCTCCAGACTGACGCGCCGATAGTGCGAGGCGGCGGCAAAGGCAAGGATATGACCGACCATGGCCTCCCCCACCCCTTGGCGCCGGGTGTCCTCGCTGGTGTGCATCGACTTCAGTTCGGCATGGGACGGGCCCAGCCGCTTTAGGGCTCCCACACCGAGCAGGACGCCGTCCCGGCGTGCGCTGAAGAATGTGACAGCCGGGTCCAACAGGCCTTCCAAGTCCAAGGCGTGCACGTGCCCGGGCGGGGTCACCTGATCGGAGAACGTCAAGTGGCTGTCCAGGAGAGCCCGGACGTCTTCGGCCCGAGGATCGTCGCGGGCAATGACGAAGTCCATACAGAGTTGTCCCATCTAACCAAGGCCAAAGTAGTGATGGGCCCGACACTAAGGCCTGGGCGGATCCCGTAACAGGCGCAAATGTTTCGTCCCGGTTAATGATTGCCGCTGCCATATGACAGGTGCCATATGACCGGTGCCATATGGTCCGGCGCCTCCTGTCAATCGGTGCCCACGAAGGTGACCTTGGCCAGCGGGCTGCGCTCCACCCACTCATCGAGGACAGCCGTCGGCCATGGGCTGTCCGGGCCGCGCCGGCGGTTGAACTCCTCGACGAAGACGGCCAGGACGCGCCGGCGCTCCGCCGGGTCGACGATGACCGTGGCCGTCGCCGGGAGGTCGGCGACGACGCCGTGCTTGAGGTGGAAGTCGAACCGCGGGTGGGCGGCCAGGTTGGCCAACCAGTCGCGGGTCTTGGGCCCGGGGATCCCGCTCAGGTAGATGTCGTCGCCCAGCCGGTAGAAGACGATCTCGATCCGCCGCGCCTGGCCAGAACGCCTGCCCGTGGTGGTGATATCGATCGTGCGGTCCTCGAGCGTCGAGGAGGCATCGATGGCCAACGCCCGGCGAACGTCCTGTCTCATTTGGTGCTGCCGCGGTAGTAGTGGTCCTGCGCGAGGTCCTCGAGCAGGCTGGGCCCGGTCGGCTCCCATGCGAGCAGTTCCCGGGTAACGGTGGCGGTGGCGGGGCTGTCCAGGCCGACGAAGTGGCCCAGGAAAGCAAAGTGCTCGACAGCATCGACGGGGGTCACCGACGCTGTGGGGATGCCGAGGTGACGGCCCATCGACTCGGCGATCTCGCGGAAGGGGACGCCCTCGTCGCCGACCGCGTGCAAGACCGAGCCCGCGGGGGCCGCCTCGACAGCCAGGCGCACCAGCCGGGCGGCGTCCGAGCGGTGCACCGCCGGCCAGCGGTTGCTGCCGTCGCCCACGTAGCCGGCCACGCCCCGCTGGCGGGCGATGCCGACCAGGGTGGCTACGAAGCCGTGGTCGCCGTCGCCGTGGACTGTCGGGGGAAAACGCAGCACCGACGAGCGGACGCCTATGCCCCTCAGGGACAGCGTGAGCAGGGCGGTGGCCGCCCGGAGCCCGGCGGGGCTGGCCCGGACTTCGGCACTGGGTACGAGCCCATCGTCTTCCTTGGCCATGCGACCGGCGGTCAGCCCGAGGATGCCCGAGGCGAGCACCAGGGGCCGGTCGGAGCCGGCCAGGGCCGCGCCCATGGCCTCCACGGCCCGCCGGTCGGCGGCCGCGGCGGCGGCGAAGTTACCGCCAAAGGCCACCTCGTGCTGGAACGCCAGATGGACCACCCCGTCGGAGCCGTCGGCGGCCTTGGCCAGCCCGTCCGGGTCGTCGACGTCGCCCCGTTGGACTTTGGCGCCCGCGGCCTCCAGGCGCTGCGCCGACGCCTCGGAGCGGGCCAGGCCGACCACGTCATGGCCGGCATTGAGCAGCTCGGGGACAACGGCCGAGCCGATCCAGCCCGACGCACCGGTGACAAAGATCCTCATGATTACCTCCGTGAAAACTGATGATGTCAGTAACTGTCATCAATCCTACCGCCGGATGTCAGTGACTGTCAACGCTAAGATCGAGCTTATGGGCCGATGGCAGCCGGACAGCAGGGGACGGCTGCAGGAAGCGGCTCTGGCTCTGTACTCCGAGCGTGGGTTCGACCAGACCACCGCCGCCCAGATAGCCGCCCGAGCCGGGCTGACCGAGCGCACCTTCTTCCGGCACTTCGCCGACAAGCGAGAGGTGCTCTTCGGCGGGTCCGCCCTGCTTCAGGAGCGGATCGTGGCCGGAGTAGCCGGCGCGCCCGACGCCGACGGCCCCCTCGACGCCGTTTCCCGGGGCCTCGACGCCGCCGCCGCCATGCTCGGCCCGTTCCGCCGCGACCTGTCTCGCCAGCGCCAAGCCGTCATCGCCGCCAACCCCGAACTGCGCGAGCGCGAGCTCGCCAAGCTGGACGACTACGCCGAAGCGGTCGCCGCCGCCCTGCGCCAACGAGGCGTGAGCGACCCGCAGGCGACCTTGGCCGCCGAGGCCGGCATGACAGTGCTGCGGGTGGCCATCCAGCGTTGGGCCAGCGAGGGCGACGAGCGAGACCTCGCCACCATCATGCGCGACTCCGTCGCCGAGCTGCGGGCCGTAGCGACCAGCAGCTGAGCCCGCCAGAGACCATGCGCCAGTTCGTGGTGATGGCGAAGCCCGTCGGGCCCGTCTGTAACCTGGCTTGCCCCTACTGCTACTACCTAGGCAAGCGGGACCTCTTCCCCGCCGACGAGCACTACCAGATGACCGATGAGGTCCTGGAAGCCTTCGTGGCCTCCTTCACCCAAGCCAGCCCCGGCCCGGTCGTCCATTTTGTCTGGCACGGGGGCGAGCCGACATTGGCGGGGGTGGCGTTCTACCGCCGGGCGGTCGAGCTTCAACGGCGCTACCTGCCGGACGGGTGGAGCTGCCTGAACAGTCTCCAGACCAACGGGACCCTTCTCGACCAGAAATGGTGCGCCTTTTTGGCTGAAGAGCGTTTCGCCGTAGGGATCAGCATCGACGGCCCCGGCGCCCTCCATGACACGTCACGCCGCGACCACCACGGTCGCCCCACCCACGCTCGCTCCATGCAGGGGTTCCGTGCGCTGCGGGAGCATGGGGTCGACCCCGACGTGCTCTGCACGGTAAATAACGCCACCGCCGGCGCCCCCCTGGAGGTGTACCGGTATTTCTTGGACCAGGAAGTGCGCTGGTTGCAGTTCATCCCGATCGTCGAGAGGGCTGAAGGGGGGCCGCCCGGGGCGGCGAGCGCCACCTCGGTGAGCCCCGCCGCCTTCGGGGAGTTCCTGTGCCAGATCTTCGATGAGTGGGCCCGCCACGACATAGGGCGCCTGGACGTGCAGAACTTCCTCGAAGCCCTCCTCGTTGTCGCCGGGCAGCCGGCCAACCTGTGCGTAATGTCCGAGACCTGTGGGCTCGCCCTCGCGGTGGAGCACGACGGCAGCGTCTACTCGTGCGACCACTTCGTCGACCGTGAGCATTTCCTCGGCGATGTCCGGCGCGACGGCTTGGCCGAGCTCGTGGGCTCGGCGCAGCAACTCGCTTTCGGGCAGGCCAAGCACGACCGGCTCCCGGCACAATGTCGGGAATGCGCCGTGCTGCCCCTCTGTAACGGAGGGTGCCCCAAGCAGCGCCTGGCCGGGCCGCAAGACGGTGCACCGCTCAACTTTCTGTGTGCCGGTTACCGGGCGTTCTACGACCACGCGCTCCCCTATCTGGAGCGAATGGCGGCCCTCGCGCACGCCGGGCGGCGGGTCACTTCGCTGATGGGCCAGTTGGAGGCTGAGGAACGCGACGACCGCCGCCGTTGGCTGGCCACTGGCCGCAACGACCCTTGCCCGTGCGGCAGCGGCCGGAAGTTCAAGCTGTGTTGCACCGCCAAGCTCCGCCGTTGAGACCGGCCGCCTCGCTTGCTCGAGCGTGTCGGTAATCCTATCAACTTTATAGAAATAGTTGCATACACCGAGCTGAAAGTCAACCAGACGTTCGCTTAGGCCATCTCCGCCCGCGCCTCGGCAAAAGCGGTGGCGGCGCGTCGGAGGTCGTCACGTGTGTGCGCGGCGGAGAGCTGGGCCCGGATGCGGGCCTTGCCCATCGGCACGACCGGGTAGCTGAACCCGATGACATAGACACCTTTTTGCAGGAGAAGGTCGGCCATACGAGCCGCCAACGCTGCATCACCGAACATCACCGGGACTATCGGGTGATCGCCCGGGAGGATGTCGAAGCCGAGACCGGTCATCGCCTCCCGGAACCAGGCCGTGTTCTCCCTAAGTTTGACCCGGAGGTCGTCGCTTTCGTCCAACAGGTCGAGCACAACGAGGGAGGCCGCCGCGATCGTCGGCGCGAGTGAGTTAGAGAACAAGTACGGCCGGGAACGCTGTCGTAGGAGGTCGATGATCTCTTGGCGGCCGCTGGCATACCCGCCACTTGCTCCTCCCAGCGCCTTGCCGAGCGTCCCCGTGACGATGTCGACCCGGTCTGCGACATCGTGCAGTTCGGGCGTCCCCCGCCCGCGCCGGCCGATAAACCCGACAGCGTGCGAGTCGTCGACCATCACCATGGCGTTGTAGCGCTCGGCCAGGTCGCAGATCTCTCCCAGCGGCGAGACGTAGCCGTCCATGGAAAACACGCCGTCGGTCGCAATGAGCCGGCGTCGCGCGTCGGAGGCCTGGGCCAGCTGCTCCTCGAGGTGAACCATGTCCCGGTTGCGGTAGCGGTAGCGCCGCGCCGCGCACAGCCGGGTACCGTCGATGATGGACGCGTGGTTCAGCTCATCGCTGATGACGGCGTCGTCCTTGCTGAGCAGCGTCTCGAACAAGCCCGCATTCGCGTCGAAGCACGACGAGTACAGGATGGAGTCGTCGGTACCAAGAAAGCCGGACAGCCGCCGCTCGAGTTCCTTGTGGACCTCTTGGGTACCGCAGATGAACCGCACGCTGGCCATGCCGTAGCCCCAGCGGTCTAGCGCGGCCTTCGCTGCCGCCACGACGCGAGGGTCATCGGCCAGCCCGAGGTAGTTGTTCGCACAGAGATTGAGGACCTCCCTGCCGCCCGACACCCTGACGGTCGCCTGTTGCGGGGTGACGATGACGCGCTCGGCTTTGAAGAGCCCCTCCGACCGGATCCCCTCCAGCTGGGCTAAGACCTCGTCGCGGACTTGGGCGAACATGGCGGACCTCCGATCAGATTTGGGACCAGGTGAGCACGACCTTGCCGCAACGCCCGCTCTGCATGGCCTCGAAGCCCTCCTCGTAGTCGGTGGCGGCGTACCTATGCGTGATCACCGGGGAAATGTCGACGCCCGAATGGACCAGCACGGACATCCAGTACCACGTCTCGAACATCTGCCGGCCGTAAATGCCCTTGATCGTGATCATGTTCGTTACCAGGCGCGACCAGTCGATCCCGAAATCCTCGGTTGGCAGGCCCAGCATTGCGATCTTGCCGCCGTGGGCCATGTTGGAGAGCATCTCCTGGAGAGCCGACGCGTGGCCCGACATTTCGAGACCAACGTCGAAACCTTCACGCATCCCGAGCGGGCTCATCGCGTCGGCGATCCGCGAGCGCGACACGTCGAGCGCGAGCGTCAAGCCCACGGAGCGGGCCAGATCTAGCCGGTAGTCGGAGACGTCGGTGATGACGACAGAACGGGCGCCGGCGTGACGGGCAACGATCGCGGCCATGATCCCGATCGGGCCGGCACCGGTGATGAGGACGTCCTCGCCGAGCACGGGGAAAGTGAGCGCTGTGTGCACGGCGTTGCCGAACGGGTCGAAGATGGCCGCCACATCGAGGTCGATGCCTTCCATGTGGCGCCACACGTTCATGGCCGGCAGCGCGATGTACTCCGCGAACGCTCCGGGGTGGCTGACCCCGATGCCCTTTGTCCGGGCACACTGCACACGCCGGCCAGCTATGCAGTTGCGGCACCGACCGCAAACAAGATGACCTTCGCCGCTCACGAGGTCGCCTATCTCGAGATCCTCGACGTCCAAGCCGAGTTCCACGATCTGACCGACAAACTCGTGGCCGACGATCAGAGGGACCGGGACGTTGGCCTGTGCCCACGCGTCCCATGCGTAGATGTGCAGGTCCGTCCCACAGATGCCGGTCCGTAGCACCTTGATGAGCACGTCTCCCCGGCCGATTTCCGGTACTGGCACATCTTCGTAGCTCAAGCCCGCTTCGGGCTTTGCTTTGACGAGAGCCTTCATGTTGGACCGCTCCTAGTTCCCCTCGGACATCGCGCAACTCCATGACGCTAGTCCGAACCTGTGGGCGCTCCCACCAACCAATCGCTGTTGCTTTCGAGGCACGCACCAAGGGCCTGGGTACCGGAGGTCGATAGGACCTTCGGCCCTAGTCCGAACGCGCTGCGCCTCGCCACCCGAGAGCGTGCCCGTGGGCCTCTCGAGCGAGAGGTAGCCGAGGCCGACCTCTACGAACGCGTCCAGGGTTTGGCACAACGCGGCGATGAACGGCGCGACCGACGGCTGGTCGAGCGAGCGAGCCCATTCGGTCAGCTCCCGGATCTCCATCGTGCAGGCGTCGGCGATGTTGGTCCCCTTGACCTTGGACGACCGAGCTATGTCGTTGAGCCGGGTCCCGCCGCACTGGGGGCAGGTCGTGAAGGTGGCGGCCCGTTCGACGAACGCCCGTATGTGCGGCTGCAGTGCCTCCCTGTCCTTGGAGAGGAACGACCGCTCCACCTTCGGGACCAAACCTTCGTAGGTGACGTTGACGCCGTTGACCTTCACCCGGGTCGGCTCGTGGTGGAGGAAGTCGTGCAGTTCGGCCTTGGTGTACTTGTGGACCGGCTTGTCCGGGTCAAGGAAGCCGGCTTCCAGGTACGGCTTCACGGCAAAGAAGTTGTCGGTCGTCCAGCCGGGGACAATGATCGCCCCCTCCGCGAGCGACTTCGAGCCGTCGAAGAGCTGGGTGAGGTCGATGTCAGAGACGGCGCCACGGCCTTCGCAGCGCGGGCACATCCCGCCCTGGCGGGTGAAGGTCTTGCGCTCCACCTTGCGGGCGCCACTTTCAACGGTGATGGAGCCGCTCCCCCGTACCGTCGCCATGTTGAAGGAGAAAGCGCTCGGTGGCCCGATGTGGGGTTGATCGCCGGCGTCAGCCCGTCGAGCACGTCGACCTCGGGCCGCGCCAGTGACGGCATGAACCCCTGCACGAACGTGCTGTAAGTCTCGTTGATGAGCCGCTGTGACTCCGCCGCGATGGTGTCGAAGACGAGCGAGCTCTTTCCGGAACCGGAGACGCCGGTGAAGACGGTCAGGCGGCGTTTCGGGATCTCGACGCTGACGTCCCGCAAATTGTTCACTCGTACGCCGTGGGCCCGGATCAGGTCGTGAGTGTCGGCGGCGTGCGGCGCGGATGATCGGCTGGTGGCCATGGCTCGTGCTGCTCTCTCGCTACGGCGACAGCGAGGCCTCGATCAGGCCTGCGCGATGCGGACGAGGTTGCCCGACGGGTCGCGCACGGCGCAATCCCGGGCGCCCCAGGGCCGGTCCGCCGGCTCTTCGAGGATTTCGGCGCCGGAGGCCCGCACTTGCTCGAAGGTGGCGTCGAGGTCGTCGGAGCGGAAGATGGCGGCCTGGAGGGAGCCCTGCAGCACGAGGGAGAGGAGGGCGTCCCCCTCGGCCTGTGACCGACCACCGTGCGGCTGGAACAGGACGATGTCGACGTCTTGGTCGGGGGCGCCGACGGTGACCCACCGGAACCCGCCGTTCGACACGTCGGCTCGGACCACGAGCCCGAGGGCGTCGCGGTAGAAGCCGAGAGCGGCGTCAGGGTCCTTTACCGGGATGAACATGGCGGAGACGGTGAGTGGCATGCCGAACAGCGTACGAGTACCGATTACTCGATTGCTTCTCCGATCCTGCTCACTTCGGGCCCGGGCGGTCGCGCCTTCGGTGGCTCAGACTGTGGCGGGAGCTCGTCGCGGTCGGGTGGCGTACATGCTCACGCAGGGCGGGACGATCTCGAGATGGCGGTGGTCACGGGAGCGGTACTGCGACGGGGTCTCGCCGACGATCTCGCTGAACCGGGAGCTGAACGAGCCGAGCGAGGTGCACCCGACGGCGCAACACGTCTCGGTGACCGACATCCCGTTGCGCAGGAAGGCCTGCGCCCGCTCGATGCGTCGGGTCATGAGGTAGGAGTACGGCGTCTCGCCGTAGGTCGCCCGGAACTTGCGCGAAAAGTGAGCGGTCGACATGAGCGCCGTCCGGGCCATGGCGGGTACGTCGAGGGGCCGGGCGTATTCGCGGTCCATGAGGTCCCTAGCCCGGCGCAGGTGAACAAGGTCGGCCATCTCCTCTGGCGTCACTACGTCGAGGATACCCACGTCGCGGAACGCTAGCGGTCCTCGAGGAACGGATAGCGGGCCCGCACCGCGGCGACGTGCTCAGGATCGAGGTCGGCGAACAACACCGTCTCCTCGTCGCCTGCCTCGGCGATCGTCTCGCCAAGCGGGTCGATGACGCAGCTCCCGCCGTCGTAGGCAATGCCGTCACCGGCACCTACCCTGTTGACCCCGACGACGTACGCAAGGTTCTCGATCGCTCGGGCCCGCAGCAGCGTGCTCCAGTGCAGGGCGCGCGCCGCAGGCCAGTTAGCGACGACGAGATAGGCATCGGTGCTTCGAGCGAGGCCCCAGAACCGGTCCGCAAAGCGCAGGTCGTAACAAATGAACACCGAGCACCTAAGCCCCTCGATCTCGATGGTGAGCGTGCCCGCACCAGCCGCGTAGTGCTCGGTTTCCCCGCCGTAGCCGAAGGGGTGGATCTTGTCGTAGAAAACGGCCTCGCCGGCCGGTCCGACGAGCACGAACCGGTTGTACGGTCGCACATCGCCGGCGGTCGCGACCGGACAGGAGCCGCCGATGTAGATCCCATGCGTCGTCGCCTGTTCGCGAAGGAACTCCTCGGTCGGCCCACCCTCGGGCTCGGCCACCTTGTCCGTAGCCATCGAGAACCCGGTCGCGAACATCTCCGCCAGGAGGACGAGACGGGCCCCGTCGGCCGCGGCCGCGGCGATCTTCGGTGCGAGGCGCTCGAAGTTCGCGTTGGGCGCCTCCCAATCGATATCCCCCTGGACCGCGGCGATCTTCATCGCAGCCGCCCGAGGCGCTCGACCGCCTCCTCGAGCACCTCGCGGCGCTTCGAGAACATCCATCGCACAAAGTGCCGACCGGCGTCCTTGTCGTCGTAGAAGACCGAGCTCGGGATGGCGACGACACCGCACCGTTTGGGAAGCTCCCGACAGAACGTGTACCCGTCCTCGTCCGACAGCGGCGTGATGTCCGTCGTGAGGAAGAACGTGCCATGAGACGGAAACACCCGAAAGCCCGCCGATCCGAGCCCTGCGGCCAGGAGTTCACGCTTTTGTCGGAGCACCTCGACCGCCTCTACGAGATAGTCCTGGCTCTCGGTGAGGCCCGCGGCGATCGCATACTGGAACGGCGCAGCATTCACGAAGGTGAGGAACTGCTTCGCCGTCCGGACCGTAAGAGAAGGCACCGTGGGGCATGGTCAGCGCCTCCTTCGGGTGCCGCCGAGGAGGCGTTCGCTATTGCGTCGCATGGCCAGGCGCATCCGGCGGGGGCTGGGAGCGGCCGGTCCGTCGGTGGCGGCGGCCGAGCGGAACCCGTCGAGCAGGACGTGGGCGAGCCGGGCCGACGCTTGCGCCGTGACACCATGGGCTCGTTCGACCAGCCCGGCGTTGGCCATGAGGACCACGACAACGTCCTCGGTGGTGAAATCGGCCCGCAGGGCCTCGGCGGACCTTGCCCGCTCCACCAAGCGGACCAGACCATCGAACGCTTCAGAGCGGAGCCGTTCAATCCCCGGGGCGCTCGACACGTCCATGGCGACCAGGTCGGCGATCCCCCGGTCCCGGGACTGCATGGCGGCCACAGTCCGCACATAGGAAGCGAAACCGTTCCAAGGGTCGGGGTCGGCCAGGCCGGCCTGGACGGCGGCGCGGTGCTCGGCCATCCGCTCGGCGAAGACGGCCGACACCAGGTCCTCGCGGGTCGGGAAGCGCCGGTAGAGGGTGGCGTTGCCCGTCCCGGCCCGGTGGGCTATCTCATCTAGCGGGGCGTCCAGGCCCTCCTCGGCGAACACCTCCCGGGCGGCCTCGACTATCGCAGCACGGTTGCGGGCAGCGTCGGCTCGAAGTTCCACCGATAGGCTAACCCAACCGAAGTGGGGAATATTCCCCACTTCGGCTACCTTGGACAAACGATGACCGAGAAACTCGACATCGCGGCCAGCCACGCCGACCTCCTCGAGGCGCCCAACACCGCCGTGCTCACCACCGTCGGCGCCGACGGCCAGCCTCAGTCGACCGCCGTGTGGTTCCTACGTGCGCGACTATCCTTCGGCCGTTCTCGATCCCCTGCACATCGAGGTCGTCCATCCCGACGACTTCCTCCTGGACTAGCTCGACCTCGCCCCTCGGATCGTCCTCGACGTCCTGCGAGAGCAAGCTGCCCACACCCGGCGGCCTGCCCTCACGCCCGTCGACCTGATCACCCGACTGGCACGAGCCGGAGTACCCGGGTTCGCCGACGAAGCCGGACGACTTATCTGAGATGGTGGTCGCCACCGACTCTGGGCCGATACCGCGCAGGCTCAGTTGGGCGCGATACCGTCACATAGCCACCTCTCCGGTCGCTAATCGAGGCACAACTTCAGGAGGCAACCTGTGAAAATCCTCCGGTGCTCGATTCGTCACTTTCGTGGTGAGGGGTGCACTCACAGGATCTAGACTTTGAACAGCGGTTTCGCGCTCTGGCGAGATCTTAGGCGTGGGTTGTTCGGTCACCTTCCTGCTCGTCCGCCGGCACTGGCGATCGGGCGCCCTGGATGTCCCTATGCGGGGCGCAGTTGGTCGGCCATGGCGTCGATGGCGGCAGTGAACTGCTGGCCCATGCTCCCGCCGAAATGACCGGCGTCTTCGACGACGACCAAGCGGCTCGCCGGCCATGCCTTGTGCAGCTCCCACGCAGTGTCGAGTGGGCCGGAAATGTCGTGGAGGCCGTGGACCAGCGTGGCGGGGATGTGCGCGATCCTCGCCATGTTGGCGAGCACCTCGTTGTCGGCCAGGAAGCAACCGTGGCCCCAATAGTGCGTCACCAGTCGGGCGAAGACCATCTGCCAGGACAGCTCCCGCACGCTGAGGTGCGGCTCGTAGCCAGGCGCCAGGGACATGTGGGTGTCCTCCCACCCGCACCAGCGCCGAGCCGCCTCCTCACGCACCGCCTGGTCTGGGCGGGCGAGAAGCCGAGCGTAGGCGGCAGCAAGGTCGCCGCCGCGCTCGGCCTCGGGCAGCAGTTCCACGAAGCGGTCCCACTGGCGGGGGAACACTCGGCCCATGTCCCGGGTGATCCACTGCGTTTCCCTCGACCGCCCTGAGGTCACTGCCCCCAGCACCATGCCGAGGACCCGTTGCGGGTGACGCTGGGCGTAGACGAGGGCGAGCGTCACGCCCCACGAGCCCCCGACCACGACCCATCGCTCGACGCCGAGGTGCGAGCGCAGCCGCTCCATGTCCGCGACCAGGTGGTCAGTGGTATTGGTCGACAGGTCAGTGTCGGCGTTGTCGGCCAAGGGCCGGCTGCGGCCGCAGCCTCGTTGGTCGAAGATGACCGCCCGGTAGCGGGCGGGGTCGAAGTTCCGCCGGCTGTTGGGGGAGGCTGGCGCGCCCGGGCCGCCGTGCAACCAGACTGCTGGGAGACCGTCAGGCGAGCCGACGACCTCCCAGTACACGGCGTGGCCGTCGCCCGCCTCGAGGTGGCCCGAGCCGTACGGCTCGATGGACGGGTACATGGCAGCATCCTCCCAGACAGAGCAGTCGCTCCACCGACCGATGCCGCAGGAAGGGCCGCACGGGACGCCCGCAGACGACCGAGGCGAGCTCATTGAGATTTCGCGCACCGGTCCGGCAGGGAGTGCCGGTCCCGCGCCGGCGTCGTGCGAGAAGAGGGTGCTTACGAGCCGAACGGCACTTGGAACCGGTCCTATTCTGCTGGTGTGGGCACGCTCGGCTTTGAGAGCCTGATCCTGTTCGTCTCCGACCTCGAGGCGTCGAGGGCCTTCTATGTCGACGGCCTGGGGTTGCCCGTGATGTTCGAGGATGACATCATCGTCGTCGTGGGTGGCCCGACCGGCCGCGTGGTGCTGCACCGCAACGACCGCGGTCATGATGAGAGGGGCATCTTCCCCGCCGGCAACGGTGTCGGCGGGGCGGCCTTGCGGCTCGTCGTCGAGGACCCCGACGAGTGCGAGCGGCAGGCGGAGGAGATCGGGCTCACAGTGCTCTGGCCGGCACAAGAGGCGACGTGGGGACGCTTCGTCGTGCTCGCCGATCCCGATGGCCGCTCGGTCGTCCTCGCCCGGATGACCCGCCCGAACCAGCCAGCCCCGAGCTGAGATCGCCGGCCGAACCTCTCAGGGCGAGAGACGCTTGTCCTCCTTGACAACTGCGAGCACCTCGTAAGTGCTTGCGCTTACCTTGCCTCCACCCTTGTCCGAAACTGCCCCGGGGCATGCCTGTTGGCAACTTCGCGCCAGCCCCTTGGGGCCGAAGGCGAAGTCCTGGTGACCGTGGGGGGCTTGACGTTACCGGACCGGCACTCGAGGGGGAAGAGGACTGGCTCGAGCGCTCCGAGGCAGGGCGCTTTTTCGTAGGCCCTAGCGATGCGGTAGCCATCGGCGGCGGTCTTCGCGGCGTTGCGGGCTGACCACCGTAAGTCGGGCAGGTTGCTCGCCCTCCATGAGCCCAGCTGGCACTCAACGCGGCGTGGCCGAGGGCCTTCTTCTCCGTCAGTCAATCCTGAATTTGTGTGTTGGTGGAAACGATGGCCGTCACGGTCTTGCGTCCGAGGCCAGAGACCTCGGCTAGCTGACGGACCGACGCGCCGGCATCATGCGCAACACGAATCATGTCGTCGCGGATCCGAACTTCCTTCGCAGCCCTCTCAGCACTAAGCCCTACTACGACGAGAGCCGCACTCGCCTCTCCACCTTCGCCGGCCCTGTACTTGTCCATGGCGGCCGTCGCCGCGAATACCTCCGCGTCGGTATAGTTCATCTTTCCTCCCGGAGCGCGAGAGCCAGCTTGTCCCGGACTGCCATCAGCAGCGGCATTCGAGGTGACATCTCGGCTCTGGCCTCGGCGTCTTTGAGGTGCGCCAATGTCATCCCGAGAAGTTCGAGTGCCTCGACCCGTTCAAGCTCGACTTTGATCACTGGCCCTATTGTAGCCACTTATGGCGCTATTGGGACCACACGAGAAGTGAACTCTGGCTCGTGGCGGGGGCACGATCCACGCGTTAGCTCCAACCGGTGCCGTTACCTCGGAAGCTGTACTTGTGCTCCAGTGATTCGGCTTTGCCGTGCGCCGGCCAAGCCCCGCTAAGTTCGCGCGGGCCGCAAGCGCTCAGCCTGGCATTTGTTGAAGGCATGGCCATGAGAGCGCCTGACTCACTGGACGACGTCCGGCGCATGATCGACGAGCTGGGCCTCACGGCGCTCGGCTACGAGGTCCAGATCGAGCTGAGTGTCGACGGGGGACGTGTGCTCGATACCTTGAGGCACCCCTTGAGAGGAAACAGCGACTGGGGCTGGGCATCGCTCGATCTCGAGCCAGCTTCACTTGAGCAGCTGGCCGCCAAGGTCACCGAGTGGCCCGACACTCATGTGGCCTGCGCAGCCCGAACCGTGAGGCCCGAGGCGCTTGGACTGCGCCAAGCAGTTCCGAAACGGACCTTCGCCCTTGCGCACGTGGCGGGGGAACTTCCTACAGAGCTCAGGCGTGGATTGCGCGAACGGAGGGGGACGGGATGGGCCGCCCGGTCGAACGGGCCGCCTCTAACCACGCTTCGATCGCGTACTGTCTCCGTAATCCGAGGTGGCGGTTGGAGGACTCGAACTCACAGCGTGGCCACGATGGCCCCTGCCGTCAGTGTTGCGGTATCCAGCCTGAGCAGGGCATTCGCCCTGGACGGGGGACCGGCGTGATGCCCTATCTCGGCCCGTTATGGGGTGCTTGTGAGCACGCTGTGATCAGCGAGCTTGGAGGAGCAGGCCATACTTCGGATCCGGCCTCGCATATCAAGCCGCGGGTTGTGTCCCTAACCCAGAATCACATCTCGTCGTCGGCTCTACATCAAGGGTGCTGTGTTACAGGGAACGCACCCGCAGGCCCCGCCTGGGACGCACGGCGCCATACTGGTTACGTGACCGACCTTGGAGGTCCCGCTAAAAGGGTCGAACCCCGTCAGCCTGGAAGTTGGGCCGCCATAACCCTGCGGGCCATTTCCGCTGCATGTATCGTCCTCGCATTGCTAACCGAGAACACTCTCCGTTGGACATTCCTGATAGTGGCGGCTGGGACTTTCCTATTTGTCTTGATGGTCCTTCGGCCAAAGGGCCCTGCTGCGCCGGGGGCACTCTGGACTTCATCGGCTGACCTCCTCCGTGGCCGCCGATGCTTCCCTGGCCAACTTTGCCTCACTACCGACGCCGTCATCTGGATCCCAACTAAATATTCCCGCCGTCACGGCATGAGCGAGATCGCTTTGCCCGTCGAGGACGCTTCGACCATCCGCCTCAAGGCTGGCACAGCCTTATTCAGTATATTTGTTGACGTCTGTTCGCCCGGCGGGCAGGTGACTCGATTTGGCACTCATCGAAGTGGCTGTCTGCGCCGGATACCAGGCGACCAGACGAGGGCAGCCATAGCCCCATAGGAGACTGGATGCAGGATCCTAGATCTTCTCGTTCCCAGGCCACCCACTGATTCGCCAGTCGCAGATTGTTGAAGTCCCCCCTCCGACGTGAACCCCCACTCTGGGCCCGGAACAGCACAACGGTCCGTCTGCCGGAGCACTGGCCACGCTGTCCACCTAGCCGACCTCTTAGCCGTCGAAGACGGCAGAAGAACTGGCACGAGCGCCCTCCTAGCGCTCACGGAGATCCGCTGCCACCCCCTACCATGGTTGCGATGAGTCGTGACTTCGGGCTAAGTAGCGACTACAGGGCGAGACTGACCCGAGCGGTCGCCGCCGCCCGTGGCGCCAGGGCGGAGATGGGGTCAGGGCAGACCCTGACGGTGCCAAGGAAGCGGGAACTGCGCATGGTGATCAGGATGGGCGACGAAGCGGCGGCGGTCTTAGCCGCAGAGGACCACCCGGGTGGGGCAAATGGTTGACGTGGCCGACCGGCTCTGGTCACGTCGGGCGTCGCTTTCCAAATAGGCGGCGGGGCAGAGGTCGCCAACGACGATGGTGGTAGGTGGCGCTTCGTCGCCTTCGGGCAAGCCGGGCAGCTGGTGGGTTCTGACGCTTCTCCGTCGGCGACGGTGTGTTACGCGCTCGGGAGCGACCTGATGGCTGGGACCTCTTGGATGTTCCGAACAGTCGGCGCCGGCGACAGCTGGGAGCGGGAGTGGCAGGGTGACCCACCGTGGCTTTGCTCGCCGGTTGGTGCCGTAACACGCGAACCGACAAGTCCCGCTCGGTCCTTGGCGTTCTGCCGCGTCGACGAGTTGGGATAGCCGCACGCCGCTACGCCGTGGAGGAGGAGCTCCTGGACCACTCGCCGGCAGTGCACGTGCGGCGCCCCCGAGTCGACTACGAGTCGCACGCCACCGCTCTTGACCGCAACGAGGTGGGAGCGCTGCTCGTGGCGGCCGGTCTCGGCGCCGCCCCTGAGCACGCCCTCATCTCATTGCTGGCATTGAACGGGCTCAGGGTCTCAGAAGCCACCGGGGCCAATATCGAGGCGCTCGGACCGGAGCGCGGCCATCGGGCCCTGACCATCCTGCGCAAAGGTGGCAAGGTCGTGACCGTCCCGCTGGCACCGCGCACAGCCCGCGCCATCGACCT
>PMWT01000104.1 GCA_003166025.1 Acidimicrobiaceae bacterium
CACATAGTCCCATGTCTCACGGGCAAGCTTCCTCAGGTATGAACGGAGCTGTTCACCCGATGAGGTCGGGGCCAGCCGATCAGCCAGAAGGTTGCTCCAACTGTCACTTGTCGTAGAGCGTCTACATCGGCGGCCGCCAAGGCCGGCAGGCACCAGCCGCCACCCGCGCAGGCGTCATTATGGGCGGCCTTGTCCTCCGATTAGGGCGAGCCAGAGCTGATGTCGTTCGGTGCTGGCCGAAGGTGACTCGGGCTTGGGCCTCCGTTAGCGCAGATGAATCGTTCCGTTCTGGGATGCTGGGACGGTGGCAGAGGTTGAGATCAGCCATGACCGATTACTGGAGCTTCTCGGCACGTCCATGGGCACCTGAACTCGTCACCGCATCCGGCACGCGCCCCATCCTGGCTGAAGGGTTCCCGCCTGCGCCGGGCGGTACCGCTGCCGTGGGGATGGCTTTGTCGACGAGGACGGCCGCGATGGCGGCGGCGGTGGCGAGGGTCTCGGTGTTGAGGACTCGGCTGCGGGCCGAGGCGCCATCCAGCAGTAACGCCAGTTGTTCGCCGAGCTGTTCGGGGTTGGTGGCGCCAGCCTCGCGGGCGGTGTCGCTGAGCCGGGCGGCAAAGGCTTTCTTGTAGTCGCGGGCGTGAACGCGTGCCGGGTGGCCCGGGTCGGGGATTTCGACGGCCGCGGCGATGAACGGGCACAGAGGCGTGTGGACGTCGAAGGCGGCGAGGAGCCGTTCGCGGGGTGTGAGGTCGGTGCGGTCGAACACTTCGGGCAGGATGTCGGGATCGAACCGGCGTAGGCATTCGGCGATCAGCTCGTCCTTGCCGGTGAAGTGCTGGTACAGCGTGCGCTTGGACACCTCGGCCACCGCGCAGAGCTGGTCCATGCCGGTGCAGTTGATGCCTTGATCGCGGAACAGTTGTTGTGAAGCGCTGACGATCCGCTCTCGTGCGCCCCTGCCGCGGCGCAGGCCTCGCGGGCCCTTCTCCAACTTCGTCACACGCCCAGCGTAGCCCCATTGGGTACTGATCGGTGTGCATAGCTTGCGCTCCGCGTCACTGGCTGATATGTTAATCACACAGATCGGTGTACATAACACCGGCACGGCGATTGGATGGAGTAGTTATGGGAAAGCTCGATGGCAAGGTCGCGGTGATCACAGGCGGGACAAGCGGTATGGCGCTGGCCGGTGCCAAGCTGTTCGTCGACGAAGGAGCTCACGTCTTCATCTCGGGCCGGCGGAAGGGCGCGCTGGACGAAGCCGTCAAGCTGATCGGCCGGAACGTGAC
Organism: Acidimicrobiaceae bacterium; assembly: GCA_003166025.1. Classification (GTDB taxonomy): domain Bacteria; phylum Actinomycetota; class Acidimicrobiia; order Acidimicrobiales; family Palsa-688; genus Fen-671. The sequence goes on from PMWT01000104.1 coordinate 1,296, forward strand.
CGGCGTGCAAGCCGATTCTGCCGACCTCGACGATCTGGACCGACTGTTCGAGACCGTCAAGCAGGAAAAGGGCGCGGTCGACGTGTTGTGGGCAAGTGCCGGCATGGGCGAACAGGGCGCGCTCGGCGAGATCACCGAGGAGCAGTTCGACGCCGCCTTCTCGCTGAACGCGCGCGGCACGCTGTTCACGGTCCAAAAGGCGCTGCCGCTGTTCAACGATGGAGGCTCGATCTTCATGACCGGGTCGAACGCTTCGCTCCGGGGTTACCCCGGTTGGAGTGTGTACGCAGCGAGCAAGGCCGTGCTGCCCGCCTACGCACGGGTGTGGGTGTCCGAGCTGAGGGATAGGAAGATCCGGGTGAACGTGCTGACCCCCGGCCAGGTCGCTACACCGCTTATGGAGGAGGTGATGGACGAGAAGATGAAAGCGCAGTTCGAATCCTTGATCCCGCGGAGAAAGATGGGCCGCCCTGAGGAGATCGCATCCGTCGCGTTGTTCCTCGCCTCGGACGACTCGAGCTACGTCAATGGCATGGAGCTGGTTGTCGACGGCGGCACCACGGTGATCTAAGCGCGTCGCCGGTGGTCGTCGGCGTTGCGCGCGGGTCCCACGGCGGTCTCTCGGCGGCGCGGTGACGCACCGGCGAACCTCAAGACCAACTAATCCAGACACCACGAAGGAGCACACGTCATGACCATCATCAGCATCATCGGCTCGGGCAACATGGCCACCGCCATCGGCACCCGAGCGGCGAAGCACGGCCACACCATCGAGCTCATGAGCCGCAACACCGCCAAGGCCCAGGCACTTGCCGACCAGATCGGGAACGGAGCCACCGTCGGCACGTTCGGGGCAAGGCCGGCGGGTGACATCGTCATCGTCGCCGTCCTGTACACGGGCGCGGTTGAAGTGGTCGCGCACTACGGCGATGCGCTGTCCGGCAAGATCCTCGTCGACATCACTAACCCGTTCAACGCCGACGTTACCGGGCTCGTGACTAACGCGGGCGACTCGGTGTCCCGACAGATCGCCGCCGCCGCCCCCGAGGGCACACACGTCGTGAAAGCGTTCAATTCAATCTTCCGCGACGTCCTTGCTCAAGACAAAACCGTGGACGTGTTCTTCGCCGGCGANNCGCAGGAGGGCTCGAGATGGCCTCGGTCCTTGAATGGGCCGGCATCCTCCTGGTGGGCCTGGCACGCACCGGCGCCGGCTTCGACATCGCCTTGGGAGCCAAAGCGCTCTGAACACTGTTCAACATCGACGCCGGCACGACGGGCAGAGTACGTCCGCCGGTGCATAACAATCCGTCGTGCGCCACCGGGACCGCTCCTGGGTCAATCCGAGGCCGCGCCACAATCGGCGATCCCGGAAACCAAGTCGGCAACGCCGCTTTTGCCCGATGCGGGCACAGAACGTCTGCCTCGCTCCGAATAATATTTATGTCGGATCTGCCTTGTGCAGCCAGGGACATTGGGTCCAATCGAAGTGCCCGTAGCCGTCGTACTGGCGCGCTGAGGGGGACGGGTCTGGCAGCCCGGATCACCGGCATAACGGGGTATTCTGCTCGGGCAACCACAGAGTCCATTAGTTCATCCGATCGGGCCCGATAGCGGTGGGGCCCCAGGACGGATTGCCAGACGTGATCCGACGGCCGGTTTGGTGCGAAGCGGCCGAGACTGCCGATCGGCTGGCTAGGCCACACCGTCGCGTGGGGGCTCGGAGACGGTGTACGGCGTGGACCGAGATGAAAAGCCGTTCGGCGAGCTGTACCCGAACCGCTCGCGCTGGCACCTCCAGGCTAGGGCAGCCTGTGGCACCGATCGATTGTCGTTGTGGGGTGGGTAAGAGCGGTGCCCGGTAGATGGGGTGCTCACGCTGTTGACGGGTTGAGCACCAGGGCGTGGCCAGAGAGGTCGACCGCCACGCAGAAGGTGCTGGAGGCACACGAGACTGCGGTGATGTGAGCGTGGTCGACGGCCAGGGGCGCAGACCAGGAGCCGGCGTTGTCGTAGAGGACGTTCCCGTCGACAGTTCCAGCGGCGCAGAAGCCAGTAACGCACGACAGGTCCGCGGGTGAACCGGCAGGCCCTCCGGGCGGGTCGACGACCTTCGAGGCGGACCACGACGAGCCGTCGTAGGTGATGTCATCACCGTTGTCATCTATGGCGCCGCAGCGGTCGACCCCGTAGCAGGACACCTCGGCCTGGACGTAGCCGGCGGCGAACAGCTTGGAGCCCCGCTCCACCCAGGTCCCATTGTCGTACAGGGCATAGTTGTTGTAGTTGTCGACGTAGACGCAGTACTTAGCGGTCGACGAGGGTGCGCATGAGACGTTGGAGGGCCCCTGGCCGATGCGGACATTGAGGCTCTTGTCTTCGGTCGTTTCCGTCCAGGTGCCTCCGTCCCACTGGGCCTGGTCGCCAAAGTTGTCCACCTCGGCGTCGCAGAACGTCGGGGAGGCGCACGACACGGCGTGGAAGCTGTTCCCGATGCCTAGCGGCGGCCACTGAATGGTCGACCAGCTGGCGCCGTTGTAAATGCTGTAGCCATCGAGGTTGCTGACGGCCATGCAGTAAGTCGTCGTGGGGCACGACACCGCGTCGAGCTCGCCGAGCCCTAGGTCGGCGTGATCGGTGCTGCCGGGGTCGACCAGCACGGGCGTGTGCCAAGCGCCGCCGCTGTAGTTGATTGCCTTGCCCGATGCGTCGATGGCCATGCACCAGCCGTTCGTTGGGCAGGAAACACCGGCCAGGTCGTGGTGGCCATCGATGTCGTTCTGCGAGACCAGCCCGTCATGCGAACCGATGGCGGCGATGCCGACAATGGGTGGGCCAGGGCGATCCCGCC
>PMWT01000179.1 GCA_003166025.1 Acidimicrobiaceae bacterium
TCGGTGGTGGGCGGGTCGGTGGTCGGAGGGTCGGTGGTGGTGGGAGTTGTGGTGGTAGCAATCTGGGTGCACAGCCCCGCACCCCCAGCAAACTGGCCGGCGTTGGTAAGGAGGTACACCGCAGGCACCCAGTCGTTGTTTATGGTCACCCCGGCGGGGGGGCCGCCGGCGACATACGCAGCCAGCGCCGCCTGCGCCGCCCCTAACACGTCGCCCATCGAAAGACAGCTCCCATCCAGGACGATCTGGTCGGCGGGAAGGGTGCCAGCCTGCGCCACGGGGGCCACGGTGGGCACGGCCAGGGCAATAATGGCAATGCTGGCACCGCTTAAGAGAGATTTCCTTACGGTTAGGAAGCGGTTCATGTTTGTCCCCTTTCCTGGGGTCGGCTGTCGCCGTTCTTGATGAGTTCTTCGCGGCCTACACGGCCCGAGATCCCAACAGTGGCCCAGCACTCGAGCCATTCCCAGGGCAATAACCGCTTTTCTGGTAGTAAGACCGGGCCGAACGCCGATCGCGACCATCGACGCGCCCCCTGTAGCTTTCAGCGACGCGAATTACCGCAGGCGGCTGACCTGGCCCAGCGCCCGAAGAAAGCATCGAGCAGGCGCGGCTCGAACTGTCCCCTCCGGCGGCGGACGGCGCATTTATCCAGGCGGCGGCGCTTGACGGCGTGGGAGAGGGTGAAGGATCTCGTTGTCAGTAAAGGGCTTTACTTGGCGACTGCAGAGAGCAGTGCCGCCGTTCCGGCACCGTTTTCACTGCTTGGTGCCCTCCGCCAAGCGGCGGCGCAGAACACCGGGCAAGACCTCGAGGACGAGCACAGAGAGGACGACGGTGGCAATCCCGGCGACTACGTCCAAAACGTAGTGGTTGCCCGTACCGAGGACGACCAGAACCGTAAGCAACGGGTAGCCGATGCCGAAGACAAGGGCCACCCGCTTGGACGAGCGGTGCCGGGCCACGCGCCAAGCCGCCAAGGAGCACCACACCGCATAGCCGAGGTGCATCGAGGGCATCGCCGCGAACTGGTCGGCGTGCCTGATGAGGGTGTCGTGCCAGGCCCCCAGGCCCCCAGCCTTCACCACCACGTCGATGAAGCCGGGGAGCATGCGCGGCGGTGCGACTGGGTACGCCCAGAACACGGCAAAGCCGATGAGGTTGGCCAGCACCAGGTCGTTGCGCAAGGGCCGGTAAAGGTCCGGCCGGCACCACCAGAGATAGGCCGCGAATACGAAGGTGACCGCAAAAATGGCGTTGGAATAGAAGTTCGAGGCCAGGAAGGCCAGCACCTGCTCGTGGGCGAGCCAGTGGTCGAGCGTCCGCTCGACATCTATCCCGTACCGGGCCTCGAAGGCGAGCACGCTGCGGGCGTGGTCGAAAGCCTGCGTCTTGCGCAGAGGGGCGAGGTCCTGCAGCCAGTCATAGATCCATACGAGAAAGACGAGCCAGACCAGCTCGAGAAGGATCGGGCTGCGCGCCACGGCGGCCGTAGCCGCAGGGGCGGCGGCCTCTCGGGGGCTCGGACCTTGGTCCGGGCCAGCTCTCACGGCAGTGCCGATTCGCTCTTCTCCCATGTCTCGGCCGAGGACGGACATCCCAGGAGTGTAGGGGAGCCGCTGGCGATGTTCGCCGCGGCAACTCCCCGGGCCGGGCCCTCCGGCAACCATCATGGCCTCCGGGCCCCCAGCCTCGCCATTTCCGTGCAGACCTACGCCTCTCTGGCGTTGACGTCGCCGGCAACCACCGCATCGACGTCATCCAGCTCGGACAGAGAGACGGCGAGGTCGTTGACCGAGCCGGGCGCGGGACTATTGGCTGCGCCCGGGAGCGAGGATCAGTCCAGGGGGACCTCGCGGAGCTTGCCTGTCTCCACTTCGTAGACGAAGCCGCGGATGTTCTTGTGGACCACGAACGGGTTGGCCTTGATGCGGGCGGCGGTCTGTTTCACGTCGGCCACGGCGTCAGGGAACGCCTCGAGGGCGAAACTCGGACGTAGGCCTGTCTCGGCCAGGATCTTGTCCTTTACCTGGTCGTCGTGGAAAGTCTCCATCCCGCAATCGGTGTGGTGCACCAGGACTATCTCCTCGGTGCCGAGCAGCCGCTGGGAAATGATGATGCTGCGTAGCGCGTCGTCGGAGGCCACTCCCCCGGCGTTGCGGATGACGTGGGCATCGCCCTCTTGTAGGCCTAGGGCTTTGGCCGGGTCGAGGCGGGCGTCCATGCAGGCCAGGACGGCCATCTTCTTGGCCGGGGGCAGAGGCAAGCTGCCCTTGGAAAAAGTTGCAACGTAACCGGCGTTATTGGCTATCAGGTCCTCGGTCGCGCTCAACTGGGCCTCCCTTTCGTGTTTACCTAAGTGTTCCCATCATATTAGTTGGGCCCAACCGGGTAGCGTTCGCCGGATCACCGGCCGCCTGCTACAGCCCTCCCGGGCCCGGCGGCGTCAGGTGGTGTGGACTACGAGGAGGTGGCAGGGGCAGTGGTGCGCCACCCGGTTGGGCACCGAACCCGTGATGAACCGGCGGGCGCCCATCATGCCCCGGTTGCCGACCACGATGAGATCGGCGTTCTCGTGCTCGGCGATCTTGACCAAGGCGTCTGCGGGGTCGCCTTCAGCGATGTGGGTAACGGCGTCGAGCCCGGCGGCCCGCGCCGCCTCGGCCGCCTCGTCACAGACCCGGCGAGCGTCGTCTTCCAGGACACCTCGGTCCGGGGCGGAGAAGTCCGGGCCGATTGCCGCCATCGTCGTCATCGCCTTATAGGCGTTGACGATATGGACCGTGGCGCCTGTCACTTTGGCCAGGCCGATGGCGTGGTCCAGCGCCACACCCGCGGTGGGCGAGCCGTCCGTCCCAACCACAATTTTCTTGTACACCAGTTCGCCCTCCACGCTCTCACCCAGGGGCGGGACGCCCTCCGATGCCGGGCGATTGTACAGCGCGCGCCCCATTTGACCCCGGCCCGGGACGAACGAGGGCCTGCGCCTCGGGTCGGCCCGGGGCCGGGTGGCTTTGCGGCCACGGTGGCGGCCAGCTCCATGGCCAGCTTCGACGGCTCGGCGCGGAGTTAGGAAGTGGTCGTCGTGGTACTGATGGGCACCGACGTGGGGGGCGCCACGGGGTTGGTGCAGCCGGGGGCCCCGACGATGTAGTTGCCCGAAGCAGCGCCGGCCAGGTAGGCCGCCGGTACCCAGTTGCCATTGACGTAGACGCCGGCCGGCGGGCCGAAGGGCACGTAAAGGGCCATGGCGTCCTGAGCTTCGGGGACGATCGTGGTGTCGGGGATGCATGTCCCGGTGAGGACCAGCTGGTCGGGCGCAAGATTGGTGGGGACGGCGGGCGTGGTGGTGCTGGTCGTCGGAGTTGTGGTGGATGTGGTGGTCGTCGTCGTCTGAGCGGAGGCGGAGACCCCGGTAGCGGCCAGAGCGATGGTTAGAGCTGCTCCTGCGGCGAGGTACTTGGGGATCTTCATTGTTCCTTCTTTCTTAGGGGGGTCGTCTCGTTCACGTGTCCATCACAAGGCCGGCGAACAAGTGGGTCGGTGCGTGGCATACCCACCCTGGGGCAGGCCCAAACAATGGCACGTCCTTCGGCGAGCGCCAATGTACGAACACTTGTTCGATTACACTCTTACCTTATGGGCCCCCCAAGAGCGGCCACCGTCCTCCACGCCGACCTAGACGCGTTTTACGCCTCGGCCGAGCAACTGCTCGATCCCTCGCTCTCCCGGCGGCCGATAGCCGTGGGCACCGGGGTCGTGCTGGCGGCGTCCTACGAGGCCAGGGCGTTCGGCGTCTCGGCCGGGATGCCGGCATGGCGGGCGCGCCAGCTGTGCCCGGACCTGGCCTTCGTTCCCGGGCATTTCCGGGAGTACCAGCGCCTCGGCAACGAAGTCATGGACGTCCTGGCCGCCTTCACGCCGGTGGTCGAACGAGTCTCCATCGACGAGGCGTTCCTCGAGGTGGCCGGTGCCCGACGCCTCTTCGGGCCGCCGATCGCCATCGCCACCGCCATCCGCCGGCGCGTCCGGGAAGAGGTCGGGCTGCCTCTGTCGGTCGGCGTGGCCCGCACCAAACACCTGGCCAAAGTGGCTTCCCAGGTGGCCAAGCCCGATGGCCTGGTCGTGGTGGAACCCGACGACGAGGCGGGGTTCCTGGCCCGCCTGCCTGTGGGGCTGATATGGGGGGTAGGGCCGGCGACCAGGGCCCAACTGGCCACCGCCGGCATCCGCACCATCGGCGAGCTGGCGGCGGCCCCGGGGGCGCTCCTCGACCATCTTCTCGGGCGGACGATCGGCGAAAAATTGACCGCACTGGCCACCAACGTCGACCCCCGCCGCATCGGCCCGGCGCGGCCGGCATCGTCCATGGGGGCCCAGGCAGCGCTGGGCCGGCGCAGAGCCACTCCCGAACTGCTCCGCTCCACGCTCGGCTACCTGGCCGACCGGGTGGCGAGCCGACTACGGCACGCAGGCCGGGCGGCGCGCACCGTCACCGTGCGGGTGCGCTTCCCCGGGCTGCGCTCGGTGACCCGGTCGGCCACCCTACGGACGCCGGTCTGCGCCACGCTGACCCTGACGGAGATCGCCACTGGTCTGGCCGGCGCCGCCCTGGCCGAACATCGAGCCGAGCGCGAGGTGACACTACTGGCCGTGTCGGTCTCCAACATCGTGGTCCCAGCTTTTCAACTCCCCCTCCCCATGTCTTCGGGCGGTGCCCACGCCGGCCATGAACGCCTGGCCGACGCCGCCCGCTGGGGAGCCGACCGTTCGGTGGACGCCGTCCGCGCCCGGTTCGGCCACGGGGCCGTGGGCTATGCCACCGTTGTCTTCTCTGACGCCGCCCGCGTCCCCGACGAGTTCAGGGAGCTGGCGGAGCACGGGCCTTCTTGAAATCGTCCCATTTACTTCGGGGAAGTTCGTCCCTACGCTATGCAGGGCGCGGGGCACCCCGGCGTCGACAAAAGGGGAAGAGCATGGGACATCCCAACGAAGCACTGCTGCGCCGAGGTTACGAAGCATTCGCCACGGGAGACGTCGCCACGGTCATGTCGATCTTCGACGAGGACATCGTCTGGCACTCGCCCGGGCGCGGCCAGCTCTCGGGAGATTTCAAGGGCCACCAACAAGTCACGGAGTTCTTCGTCAAGATTTTCGAACTGTCCGGAGGGACGTTCAAAAATGAGATCCACGACATCCTGGCCGACGACGAGCATGGCATGGTGCTGGTCCACACCACGGCGCAACGGGCAGGCAAGTCGTTCGACGCCCTGGGGTGCCACGTCTGGCACCTGAGCAACGGTAAGGCCACCGAGTTCTGGAACCTCACGCTGGACCCCTACGCGGCCGACGAGTTCTGGAGCTGACACCGCCCGTGATCCTGCGCCGGTCTGCGACGCTGGGCCGGCGCAAACGACGAGTACTGGCGAAGCCCGCAACGTGAGCACCTCTTGCGTGTTTGGCTGGTCGCACAGCGGCCTCAAGGCGCGAGAATGGCCACGACTGCGAGGGGAGCCGTGCCGGTGAGGAACATCGTGGTGGGCGTCGACGGATCTGACGCCGCCTGGCGTGCGCTGGCAGTGGCCATCGACGTGGCCTTTTGCTACCACGGGGCAGTTCATGCCTGCTTTGTTTGGCCGTTGACGGCCACTGAAAAGCGGGCTGGCTTTTCGGCCGCACCTGTTTCCCCCGGCGAAAGCGACGGGGACGAGGAGCGGCTGAGCGGAGCCGTAGTCAAGGCACTGCGTGACGCGGGGGCCGAGGGCGACTTCGTCCAACGCGAAGGCGAGATCGGCTCCGAGCTAGAGGCTCTGGCCTCTAGCAGCGACGCGGAGATGATCGTGGTCGGACGGTCCCGGCACCCCACCCTGCACCTTGGGGGCGTCCCTCGCCATCTCCTGGGCATGGGCCGGCGGCTCGTACTCGTCGTGCCCTGACCTCGGCCCCGGACTGTCCTAGGTCAGCCCTGGGCCGGCTTGCCCCGGACGACCACGACGGCGCAGTTGGCCTGGGTCACGCAGTGCTCGCTCACCGACCCGAGCAGCATCCCCGCGAACTCACCGTGACCCCGGCTGCCCACAACGAGAAGGTCGGCAAGGTCTGACTCGCGGATAAGGACAGCGGCCGGGTTGCCCTGCGCGACGACGGAGGTGAGGTCCACAACCGGGTTGTCCCCCAGTGTTTCGTGGAGCGTCTTGGCGAGCGCCTCCTCCGTGGCCTTTTGGAAGTCGAGGCCTTCGGGGAAAGGGAACCAGTAGGCCGACGCGGGCACGTCCCATGACATGACGGCTCGCAGGTGGGCTCCAGTCAGCTTGGCCTGGCGGTACGCCCAGCGCAGGGCATCGCATGACGCCTCGGAGCCGTCGACGCCCACGACAATCGTTCCTGCGATGCCGGCCGGAGCCTCATTGTCGGGCTCTGGTCCTGTGCTCGGGGTACCGTTCATACTCCGCACAACGCGGTTGACGTATCAAGTATTCCCAGGCCCGTGCCCCCAGCAGCCCGGCCAGTGGCCTTATCGGGACCGGGCGAAGTCTGCCGCCAGAGCGCTCAGGTCGGGATAGCCGAGACCGCTGCCCGGGTTGTAGACGGCCCCTGGCGTGGCGGTGTAGAAGAGGTTGTCGCTGCCGGTGCCGCTCTGGTCGAGGGGCGTGAACGGAGAGCCCGGCTGAGTGGCCAAGGAATAAATGGTCGGGCCCCACAGGCCGGCACGACGACCGATCAGGGAGTCGATCACCGCCGCCGACCCGCCCAGGTCGGGGGCAACAAAACTGGTGCCGCCGTAGCCGCCCTGCAGGGCGGCTTCGCCGACACCCGCGAACGACGGCACGTACACGAGAAAGCCTGTCTCGGGGTCGGCATTTGTCGACAGGTCCGGGACGGCTCGGCCTTGGCCGGGACCGTGGATGACCGGCGGGGCCCCGTCAAAGTCCCACTGTGTCGGTAGCAACAGCCCGCCCACCTTCTGGTAATCGGTGGGGGTCAGGTAGGGGACGGCACTGAAGAAACTGGTCCCGCTCACGCCCTGCTGATATGAAGGCTTGGGCTCGAAAACGCTGTAGCCACCGGAGCCGCCGGCGATGGCCTCCTGCGCCGCCGTGGCTTCAGGCACCCCGGTAACGGCGGAGATGGCGGGCCACAGGTAGTCCCAGCCCCATGTCCGCTGGGCAGGGACGTCGACCGTGGCGTTGCCGTCCGGTCCGCTTATGGAGGCCGACCAGGGCAGGGTCGTACCCCCTGCCGCGGTGGTGAAGGGGCTGTTGGCCGGATAGCCGATGGAAAGGTCCGTCGTCTGGAGGTCTTCTGTGGCCAGGTAGGCGCCGGCGTCCCCCGTGGCCACGAAGGTGGACTGCCCTTGCGCGGCCATTTCCAGGAACGCCTCGTCGAACGCGGTCTGCAACCCGGGCGATTCCGAGCCGGTGGCGACCGAAGACCGCAAGAACGTCTCCGAACCGCCCCAGCCGGTGGAGACGCTGTCGGCGATGTCCTGGCTGGCTGCGGTCATGAAGGCGTCCACAAACCCGAAGTCCGTATTGGGCGCCTGATAGACGATCACGTTGGCACCGGGGGCGACCCCTCCGGCCTGCTCGACATCAAGGTCGGTCTCTTGCGTGCCGGCAGCGATGCTGGGAGCGCCCGGCCCATTGTCGACATTGTCAACGGTCAACGTCCGATTGCCGGCGGGTAGGCCGACCTGCTGCCAGAATGCCTCCGGGGCGCCGACGTCAAGTGCGGCCAAGGTGACGATGCCGACCGTGCGTCCTGACCCGACTGCGCCCTGGCGGTAGAGAGGCGACAGGTTGTAGTCGGTGGCAAAGTTCTGGGGGGTGTTGCAGTCGTCGGGCAACGTGGTCAGGGTCACACAGGCGTTGCCGCTACCCGAAGACGTGGCGTTGACGCTGGCGACCATGTGGTCGATGTTGCTGACGAAGGAGTTGTAGTTGGACAGGCCCAGGATGGCGGCTACGTACTGGGCAATGCGGCCCGGCAGCTCGGGCGGGGCGGTGTTGCCGTGGACCGTCTGCGCCGGGGCCCGCCACTGCCCAGGCCGGCCGGACCGAGCCGGGACGTAGTACTGCTCCTGGCGTGTGGTCAGGGCGCTGTCGAACTCGCCCGCCGTGCCGGTGGCCACCACATCGATGTCGTTGGGGTAAACCGTGGTGGTGATGCCGAACTGGCTCAAGTAGGCCTGCAAGTGAGCGATATTGGCCTGGCTCTGACCGTGGACCTGGGCAAACTGGGCGACCGACAGGTAGTTGGTCAGGCCCGCCTCGACAGTGGCCTCGAGCCGGCCGATGTCCTGCTCGTCGAGGATGAACGACACCGTCTCAGCCGTGCTCGAGGGCGTCGAGCCGAAGGCTACTGCGCCGGGCAACGAGGACACGCTCGACCCGCTGGGCACCGGTACATAGGCGTTGGGCCCGGACGGGGCGGCAACGCCCGGCCCCCACGGGGAGGCGCTAGCGACGGGCGCGGTGACCAGGGACAGGCTGGCCGCAGCCATGGCGCTGACAGACAACACGGCCCAGGACTGGTGTCTACGCACTGGTGTCTTCATCGCTCGCCGAGGCTCCTCTTTTTGGGGCATTTCACGTTTTGGGGCATTTGCACGTTTTGGGGCATTGCACATTCGGGGCATTGCACCTTTCCTGGTCATGGCACGGCGAAGGCCGCCGCTGGCCCATAGCGGTGCACACCCGTGGGGGAACGTCTGACGTGGCCGATGACGCTGGCTCGTAGGGCCGAAACGCCCAGAGGGTCGTACTCCTAGGATTGTAGCCGTACAACCGCTTTATGTGTCGATACGAAGTTCCTATCGGCCAGAGGCGTAGGACCAGCCTGCCGCAAGGCCGGAGCAGACCGGCGGTGTGCCCGTAAGCCCGAGTGGCAGGCCGGCTCGCCCCGCGTAAATGCAGGTGAGGAGCATTTCTATTGAAACTATGGAAATGATTTGATAAGGTAGCGACATGGACTCGGGCCCGGCGGCCATCGCCATTGTCGGGGGCGGCGCCAGCGGTGCGCTGGTGGCTGCTCACCTCTTGCGCCGGCCAAGCTCGCCCTTCCACATCGTGCTGGTGGAACGGGCCGGCCGGGTGGGAGAGGGCATCGCTTACAGCACGAGCTCGAAGTGCCATCTGCTAAACGTCCCCGCCCGCTCGATGAGCGCTTTCGAGGACGATCCCGGGCATTTCGTGCGCTGGCTCGCCAGCAGAGGCCTGCCCGCCGCAGCCGACGATTTCGTGCCCCGGACCTTTTACGGGAGGTACCTCCGCGAGACCCTGTGGCCTCGGGTAGCAGACGGCACACCCTCCCCCACCCTCGGGACGGTCTTCGCCGGTGTGGTCGACCTGAGCTCGGGCCCCCAGGGCCCAGAGCTTGTCCTGGACAACGGCCACACCATTGCCGCCAAAGTCGTTGTGCTGAGCACGGGGATGTTGATGCGGCAGTTCCCGGCCTCGCTTTCCGGGGCCACCACGCACCCCCGGTGCATCACCGACCCCTGGGCGCACGGCGCACTGGCAGGCATACCGCCATCGGCCACCGTGACCCTCCTGGGCTCAGGCCTCACCGCCATCGATGTCCTGTTGGCCTTACAAGAGTCTGGCCACCGCGGCCCCGTCCACGCCATCTCGCGCCACGGCCTGCTCCCCCGTGCCCACAGGACGGCGCCCCAGGGCCGCGAGGTTTTGGAGCCCCCGTGTCGCGACCTGGAGGGCAGCGAGGTCCGCTCCCTCCTGCACCAGGCGCGCCAGATGATGAAGGGGGCGGGGGCCGGCGGCGCTGACTGGCGAGACCTGGTCGACGCCCTTCGCCCCGAAGTCCCACGGCTGTGGTCCGGGTTGAGCGGCGACGAGCAGCTGCGTTTCCGGCGCCATCTGGAGCGGCTCTGGAACGTCTACCGGCACCGCATGGCCCCCCCGGTGGCCCAGGCCGTAGATGAACTGCAGAACTCGGGCATTTTCTTCGTCCATGCCGGCGAGGTGGACGCGGTCGAAGACGTCGGGGCCGCCTTGCACCTCCAGGTCAAGCTGCGGGCGAGGGCGCGCCCATATGCCTGGAAGACCGACTGGTTGGTCAACTGCACCGGCCCGGGCCCGCACATCTTCGAGCGCGGTCAGCCCTTGATGGACGCTCTCTTGGCTCGCGGGCTCGTCCGCCCCGGACCTATCGGGATGGGGGTAGGCACCGACGAGCGGGGGCGCGTCCTGGACGCCCAGGGACAACCGTCCCCCTGGCTGTGGGCTGTCGGCCCATTGCGCCAGGGCCAACTCCTGGAAAGCACGGCCGTGCCCGAGATCCGGGTGCAGGCGCGCGACATCGCCCTCGACATCAACAGGTCCCTGGTGGACCTCGGCACCGGCTCCTCGGACGCTCCCGCCGGCGCTTGTCGGGGCCTGGAGGCACAACCACCGACCGCCCAGCTACTGGCCAGCTGAGGAAGTCACCGAGCATCTGAGGGAACGATGGACATGACAAGTACGGCCTTTGACGACAACCCCAGCGCCGATCGCCTGACGGGGACGGCCCTGGCCCTGGCCGCCCCGGCAAGGACCGAGACCGTCAGCTTCGAGGCGGCAGGGCTCGGGGACCGGAGCTACTTGGTCCACGACGGCGAGGTAGCCGTCGTGGTCGACCCGCAGCGCGAGCCCGACCGCTACCTGGAGACGGCCGAGTCCTTGGGGGTCAGCATCACCCATGTCCTGGAGACGCACGTCCACAACGACTATGTGAGCGGGGGCCTGGACCTGGCCCGCCGGCTGGGCGCCACCTACGTCGTGCCCGAAGGCGAGGACCTCGGCTTCGCCCGGGAATGCACGGCCCTCGGCGATGGTGCCGAGATCACCACCGGCTCCCTCACGGTCTCGGCCCTGGCCACGCCGGGCCATACCCCGCACCACCTCTCCTACCTGCTGACCGGCGCGGCCGGGACACCAAGTTATGTTTGCACGGGCGGGTCCGTGCTGCTCAACGGCGTCGGCCGTACCGACCTTTTGGGCGACGAGCGGGCCGACGAGCTGGCGCAAGCCCAATGGCGCAGTGCCCGACGCTTGCTCAGCCGGCTCGACGCCGAGACGCGGGTGCTGCCCACCCATGGCTTTGGCAGCTTCTGCAGCGCCACACCGGCCACCGGGGCGGAGACCGGGGACCTCACGGTCGGCACCGAGCGGCGGCGGAACCCGGCGCTGCGTGCCGATCTCGAAGACTTCGTCGCCGCCCTCCGGGCGGACCGGCCTCCGGTCCCGTCCTACTACCGCTACATGGCGCCTGCCAACCGCCGCGGGGCACCGGGCCCCCTCTACCGACGGGTAGCGCGACTGGCCCCTGACGACCTCGCCCACTGGATGGCCACAGGCTCGGTCATCACCGATCTGCGGCCCCGGCGGGCGTTCGCCGCGGGGCACCACCAAGGCGCCCTCAACATCGAGCTGGGCGACAGCTTCACCACCTACTTCGGCTGGCTCGTGCCCTACGAGGCGCGCTACGCCCTCATCGCCTGCTCGTACGAGGAGGTTGACAAGTCACGTCGCCTCTTGGCCCGGATCGGCAGGGAGCTCGTGTCCGGGTTCGTCCTGGCCAGTGACCTGGACCTCCAGCGTGCCATGCGTTACCAGACGGCGACCTTCGCCGACCTGGCCGCGGCCGTCGCCCGGGGGGAGGAACCCCTTGTCCTCGACGTCCGCCACGGCTCCGAGTGGCGCGCCGGCCACCTGGCCGTGGCGAGGCATACGCCCCTTCCCGAGCTAGAGGCCCACAAGTCCTATCTTCCGTCCGACCGGCCCATATGGGTGCATTGCGCTGCGGGCTTCCGGGCTGCCATCGCCGCCTCCCAGCTCTCGGCGTGGGGCATGAGCCCGGTCCTAGTCGACGACCTGTTCGAACGCGCCGCGCCCCACCGGCTTCGGGTGACGACGTCAACTAGCAGCTAACCGGTAGAAGGGCCGCACGACCGCTGTACGACCTCAGCGCACCGGCCGTCCGCCTGTCCGGCTATCTTGAGTGGTCCGATCATAGTTAGTAACTTGATGGGCAACACCCGAGCTTTCCCCTGAAGGAGCGCCGTGAGCCAGGCCCAAGGTTTCGAGACACGTCAGATCCACGCCGGTGCTGCGCCTGACCCGACGACCGGGGCCCGCGCCGTACCCATCTACCAGACCACCAGCTACGTCTTCCGCGACACCGAGCACGCCGCCGCCCTGTTCGGCCTGGCAGAGCCGGGCAACATCTACACCCGCATCATGAACCCCACCCAGCAGGTGCTCGAAGAACGGGTCGCCTCTCTCGAAGGTGGCGTCGGCGCCCTGGCCGTGGCCAGCGGCCAGGCGGCCGAGACGCTGGCCATACTCACCCTGGCCCAGTCCGGCGACCATCTCGTCTCGTCGCCCTCGCTGTACGGGGGGACGTACAACCTCTTCCACTACACGCTGCCCAAGCTCGGTATCGACGTGTCCTTCGTCGACGACCCAGACGACCTCGACCAGTGGGCGGCGGCCGTGAGGCCCAACACTCGCGCCTTTTACGGCGAGTCGATCGGTAACCCTCGGGGCGACGTGCTCGACCTGGCCGGCGTCGCCGGAGTGGCGCACACCCACCAAGTGCCCCTCATCGTCGACAACACGCTGGCCAGCCCCTACCTCCTGCGCCCTCTGGAGTACGGGGCCGACATCGTCGTGCACTCGGCCACCAAGTTCATCGGCGGCCATGGCACCGCCATCGGGGGCATCATCGTCGACGGTGGCAACTTCGACTTCGGGGCGAGCGGGCGCCACCCCTCCTTCACCGAACCGGACCCGAGCTACCACGGCCTCAAGTACTGGGAAGCGCTCGGGCCGGGCGCCTACGTGGCCAAGGCGCGCGTGCAGTTCCTGCGCGACCTCGGGCCGGCCATCGCCCCTTTCAACGCTTTCCTGCTGGTACAGGGCCTCGAGACCCTGAGCCTGCGCATGGAGCGCCACGTGGCCAATGCCACCGCCGTGGCCCGCTGGCTCGAGGCGCGCGACGATGTCAGCTGGGTCAAGTACCCGGGCCTGGCCTCCTCGCCCTGGTACGGGCGGGCCCAGGAGCTGCTCCCCCGAGGCGCCGGCTCCATCCTCAGCTTCGGCATCAAAGGCGGGGCCACGGCGGGGCGGTCCTTCGTCGAGGCGCTCGAGCTCTTCAGTCACCTGGCCAACGTCGGCGATACCCGCAGCCTTGTCATCCACCCGGCCACCACCACCCACTCACAGCTGACCGAGGGCGAGCAAGCCGCCACCGGGGTCACCCCCGACCTGGTCCGGCTGTCAGTCGGCCTGGAGACCCTGACCGACCTGCTGGCCGACCTCGACGCCGGTTTCCGGGCCGCCAAAGCATAGGCACGTGAGAGGCACGTGAGCGTTCCGGCCTGGCAACCCGGCGACCACCCCGGCCGGCGCCGGTTCGTCCAGCTCTTCGAAGGCGCCCCCCTCGCCCTCGAGCTGGGCGGCCGGCTCGGGCCGGTCACGGTCGCCTACGAGACCTGGGGGCAGCGCGCCCCCGACGGCTCGAACGCTGTACTGGTCGAGCACGCCCTCACCGGTGACAGCCACGTGGCCGGTGGCGTGGAACCGGGCCATCCGTCCCCGGGCTGGTGGGAAGGGCTGATCGGACCGGGGCTGGCCATCGGCACCGACCGCTGGTGGGTGGTGTGCGCCAACGTCCTGGGAGGCTGCCAAGGCAGCACTGGCCCGTCCTCGGCGGCGCCCGATGGGCGGCCGTGGGGGTCGCGCTTTCCGCGTATCACCGTCCGCGACCAGGTGGCGGTGGAAGAGGCGCTGGCCGACTACCTGGGAGTAGGACGGTGGGCGGCGGTGGTGGGCGGGTCGATGGGCGNNACGGCTGATCCTGCTGGCGACGTCGGCCGCGGCGAGCGCCGAGCAGCTGGCCCTCACCGCGGTCCAGGCCCATGCGATCCGCTCCGACCCCGCCTTCCGGGGCGGTGACTACTACGGCACCCCCGGGCCCATGACCGGTCTCGGGCTGGCCCGGCGCATCGGCCACATCAGCTACCGGAGCGAGCCCGAGCTCGCCCAGCGCTTCGGGCGCCGGGCACAGGACGGCGAGGACCCGTTACACGGGGGCCGCTATGCCGTGGAGAGCTACCTCGACCATCACGCCGACAAGCTGGCCGCCCGCTTTGACGCCAACTCCTACCTGGTCCTCAGCCGGGCCATGGACCACCACGACATAGGCCGGGGACGGGGCGGCCTGGCGGCCGCCCTCTCGGTGGTGAAGGCCCGCAGTTCGGTCTGCGCCATAAGCAGCGACCGCCTCTATCCCCCTTACCAGCAAGAGCAACTGGCGGCGCTGCTGCCCGGCCTGGCGAGCCTGGACGTAGTCCAGTCCCTGTACGGCCACGACGGCTTTCTCATTGAGGTGGAACAGGTGAGCAAGGTGGTGGCCGAGGCCCTGGAGGACTAGCCCCGGGCACCGGGGCCATCAGCCGATCCAGAGACCTTCGACCCGGACGGAAATCCCCGCCGGGGTACGGTTCATGAAGTTGACCAACCCGCTGTGCCGCCACTGCAACATGCACAGGCGCGGCTGAAAAAAGTAGCGCCGGCCAATGGAAATTTCGCAACGGGACTGGGCGATGAGCCCTTCGTACCCTTCGGCGATGTAATAACCGAGGTCTTTGTAGCCTTCCAGGCGGGGCCGAAGGGGACCTGTCACGCACCACACGATGACCCCGGTGCGCCGGTCCACCTGCATGGCGACGCCGCAGTGGGTTATGGGGCAGCCGCAGGACATGCCGAGAGGCCGGCCGATGAGGATGTCGCCGACCTCGATGTCGAGCTCGCGGGTGAGCAGGGGGTAGAAGCGGGCGACAGAAGTCCGAGGCAACCGCCTGCCCCGGGGCGTCCGCCGGCCGGCTTGAGGCCGGCCGGCGGAGACGTGACGTACTAGTCGGTCAAAACGTAATGCTGGTTGGCTCTCGCCCAGGTCACCGGACCGCTCGGCCCCGGCGCCCCGGCGCCTTGGGAGTGGCGGGAGAGGTGCCAGAGGCGGCGTAGGTATGCCCGTAATCGTGGTACTTGCCGACTTGCACGTCGTCGAGGACACCCAGGGCGTCGGGGGTCAGAACGGCGAGCGAGCAGTACAGCGAGATCAGGTACGAGGCGATGGCATTGCGGCTGATCCCCATGAAACGGACGGAGAGGCCGAGGCCGCGTTCGCCCGGTAGACCGGGCTGGTACAAGCCGATGACGCCCTGGCGGGCCTCACCTACCCGCAGTAACAACACCTTGGTCGCGCCGTCCACCACCGGGACTTTGTCCGAGGGGACCAGCGGGAGCCCCCGCCAGGTGAGGAACTGGCAACCGAAGAGGCTGATCGTCGGAGGCGGGACACCACGGCGGGTGCATTCTCGGCCGAAGGCGGCTATGGCAGCCGGGTGGGTCAAGAAGAACGCCGGCTCTTTCCACACCCGGCTTATGAGCTCGTCCAGGTCGTCCGGCGTCGGTGCCCCGGTGCGAGTCGACAGGCGCTGCTCGGGAGCGGCGTTGGTAAGCAGGCCGTACTCCAGGTTGTTGACCAGCTCGCCCTCCTGGCGCTCTTTGATCGACTCGATCAAGAGGCGGAGCTGCTCCTCGGTCTGGTCGTACGGGTTGCTGTAAAGGTCCGAGACCCGGGTATGGACGTCGAGGACGGCCGAGACAGAACTCAAGAAATACTCGCGTGGTGATTCTTCGTAATCCACGAAGGTGAGGGGGAGGTCGCCCTCGCCCCGAGGGGGACAGGCCACTTCGACATCTTCGGGCCGCCTGACCCGGTTGAGCCTGTAAATGCCGGCCTCGACCGGCACCCATTGTAAGAACCTCACTAGCCACCGTGGTGTGATCGTCGACATTTGCGCGACGGTCTTGGTGGCATTGGCAAGTTGGCGCGCCGCGCTGTCGCTGAGCGCGCGGTGCGGTGCGGTGTTATCCGGCATACCCAGCTCCTTCAGAGGCGTCCGCCCCGTTTTATCATCTTTGTTGCCAAAATGCCAGGGCCGTACTTCAGCCCGTAAGTCTTCAGAAATATGGTCTGGTTTCTAAAGATTTTCGGACCGCTCATCAACTTGTCCGTCGGCACCGGGGACTGGGCCATGGGACCTGGGCCACCGGGACTGGGGCATCGTGGCGGGTTGGGACCTTCGGCCCTAACCCGGCGTCCGGTTAAACCATAGCCTCCCCATCATGTCTATCGCAACCATGGTCTTTTTGACGGGGCGATAGCCGGCCCCAAGGAGAACCAAACCCATGCCCTATGACAGCATCTTGGACACTATCGGCGGGACCCCCCAGGTCCGCCTGAACCGGCTTTTCGACCCGCGCGTCACCGTGTGGGCCAAACAGGAGAGGACCAACCCGGGGGGCAGCATCAAGGACCGCATCGCCCTGGCCATGGTCGACGACGCCGAGCGCCGCGGCGTCATCGGGCCGGGGTCGGTCATAATCGAGCCGACTTCGGGCAATACGGGCATCGGCCTGGCCCTGGTCTGCGCCGTAAAGGGGTACCGGCTGGTCCTGTGCATGCCCGAGTCGTTCTCGGTCGAGCGTCGCCGGTTGATGAAGGCTTACGGCGCCGAGCTCGAGCTGACGCCGCGCGAGTTCGGGATGAAGGGGGCCATCGCCCGGGCCGACGAGCTGCACGCACAAACCCCGGGTTCTTGGATCCCCATGCAGTTCGACAACCCGGCCAACGTGGAGGTGCACCGGCGGGCCACGGCCGGCGAGATCGCCCGGGATTTCCCCGACGGGCTTGACTACCTCATCACCGGCGTGGGCACCGGCGGCCATATCACCGGTTGCGCCGAAGCCCTCAAGCCCTTGTGGCCACAGCTCAAGGTGTTCGCCGTGGAGCCCACGTTGTCGCCGGTGCTGTCGGGCGGCACCCACTCGCCCCACCCGATCCAAGGCATCGGGGCCGGCTTCGTCCCCGGGGTACTGCGCAGGGACCTGCTCGACGGCATCATCCAGGTCGCGCCGGAGGCTGCCGCGGATTACGCCCGTCGCTGCGCCCGGGAAGAAGGGATCCTCGTCGGCGTGTCCTCGGGGGCGTCCCTGGCCGCCGTGGCCCAGAAGATCCCCGACATGGCCGACGGCGCCCGCGTCCTCACCTTCAACTATGACACCGGCGAGCGCTACCTGTCGGTCGAGGGATTGTTCCCCTAAACCAAAGAGCGGCACGGGCCCGGGTAGCTACCCGGGCCCGTATTGGTACCGGGGTTAGCGGCGCCGGCCGGCGTCAGCGGCCAGTCTGCGCAGCGCGGCGACCAACAGGTCGACCTCACCGTGGGTGTTGTACATGGCCAGCGACGGTCGGACGGCCGATTCCAGCCCAAAGCGGCGCAGGATCGGCTGAGCGCAGTGGTGACCGGCCCGCACGGCGATCCCCTCCTTGTCCAGCGCCGAGCCGACCTCCTCTGGTCGGTAGCCTTCGAGCACAAAACTGAGCACGCTCGCCTTCTCCGGCGCCGTGCCGATCAGGCGCAGGCCGGGGACGGTGCGGATCTCGCCTAACGCGTACTCGAGGAGCTGGTGCTCATACCGCTCTACGAGGGGCAAACCGAGACCCTGCAAGTAGTCCAGGGCCGTGCCCAGGGCGACAGCGTCGGCAATATTGCCCGTCCCGGCCTCGAACTTGGCCGGCGGGCCCTGGTAGGTGGTGCGCTCGAAGGTCACGTCGGAGATCATGTTCCCGCCCCCCTGCCACGGCGGCATTTCTTCGAGGATCTCCGTCTTCGCGTAAAGCGCGCCGATACCCGTCGGCCCAAAGATCTTGTGCCCGGAGAAAACGTAGAAATCAGCGTCCAGGGCTTGGACATCGACAGGGATATGGGCGACGGCTTGGGCGCCGTCTATGAGCACCCTGGCACCGGCCCGGTGAGCCGCCTCGATCACCGCTTTGACCGGGACGACCGTCCCGAGCACGTTGGAGACATGGGCGACCGATACCAGCCGGGTCCGGTCGTTGAGCAGGTTGGCGTAGGCGTCGAGCAGCAACTGCCCGTCGTCATCGACCGGAATTACTCTTATCTTCGCTCCCGTAACCTCCGCCAGCTGCTGCCACGGCACGATGTTGGCGTGGTGCTCGAGATGGGAGACAACTATCTCATCGCCCGGGCCGATGCGCTGGCGCCCCCAAGCCTGTGCGACCAGGTTTATCGCTTCGGTGGTGCCGCGGGTGAAGACGATGTCGTCGGCCGATGGCGCCCCCAGGAAACGGGCCACGGTGGCCCGGGCGCCCTCGAAGGCATCGGTCGCCCGCGCCGCCAGGGCGTGCGCGGCCCGGTGGATATTGGAATTTTCGTGCTGGTAGAAGTAGACCAAACGGTCTATGACGACTTGCGGCTTTTGTGTTGTCGCCGCATTGTCCAGCCAGACGAGCTGGCGCCCGTGGACTCGTTCTTGCAGGACGGGGAAGTCCCGTCGCACGGCATCGACGTGAAAGGCCGAGTGGTCGTCCACGGCGACAGCAGGGGGCCGGCCGGGGACGGCGGCCCCATCGTCAATGAAATAGAACGACGGGGCACCGGGGGCCCCGTCCCGGCGCTCGAAAGCCGGCTCCCACAAGCCAGGGTTGGCCACGGGGCGCATGGCGCCGGCCGTAGCCGGCGGCAGGCCGGGGGCGGCAAAGGGCGACTGTTGGGCGACGAGGGCGGCCAGCCGGCCCGGCAACGCAGCCGCCCGGTGATATTCCGACAGTTGGCCCGGAGGTTCGTACCGGGGCAGCTGGGCCGGCGGTTGTGGTGGCGCGGATGGGGGCGTCGGCCCCCCGGGCGCGGGCACGGAGCGGGTCTCAGGACTGTTGAGGGCGCCGAAGAACTCGTTCGCCAGACGCGTCAAGGTTGCCTCGTCAGGCAGGCCAGGGCCGGCGCCGTTCACCGCGTCACCGGTAGGTGTGGTCGTACTCATGGAACTTACCTACTTCGACATTGTCGAGAACTGCGAGCGCGTCCGACGTTAGCACCGCCAGCGAGCTGTACAGAGAGACCAGGTAGGACGCGATGGCGTTGCGGCTGATGCCCATGAAGCGCACCGACAGCCCAGGCGATTGCTCGCCGGTCAAGCCGGGCTGGTACAAGCCGATGACCCCCTGGCGGGGTTCGCCCACCCGCAGCAGCAGAACTTTTGTTTTGCCCCCCTCGACCGGCACTTTGTCGGACGGGACGATCGGCAGTCCCCGCCAGGTAAGGAACTGTGAACCGCACAGGGTGACCGTGGCGGGAGGTACACCGCGCCGCGTGCACTCGCGACCGAAGGCGGCAATGGCGAGCGGGTGGGCCAGGAAGAACGCCGGGTCTTTCCAGACCTTGGTGATCAGTTGGTCCAAGTCGTCCGGGGTCGGCGGACCCGTGAGGGTGGAGATGCGCTGGCCAGCCTCGACACTGGCCAGCAGCCCGTAGTCGGGGCTGTTTATGAGCTCGCTCTCCTGGCGCTCCTTTACCGTCTCGACAGTCAGGCGGATCTGCTCGGCGATCTGGTCGAAGGGGCTGCTGTAAAGGTCGGAGACCCGGGTATGAATGTCGACAATTGTTGTAATAGTACTAAGGAAATACTCGCGCGGCGCCTCGTAGTACCCGACGTACGTCGTGGTCAGCTCGGACTCGTCGCGCGGCGGGGTGGAAACCGCCACCGACGCTGGGTCCTTGACCCGGTTGAGGCGGTAGATGCCCGCCTCCACCGGGACCCACGGCAACATCTGGACCAGCCACCTCCGGGTTATCGTGTCGAGTTGGGCACGGCTCTTGGTGGCGTTGGCCAACTGCCGGGCGGCGGAGTCGGTTAGCGCCAGCTGGGCCGGCTCGTACTTGGG
The DNA here is from genome assembly GCA_003166025.1 of Acidimicrobiaceae bacterium. GTDB lineage: Bacteria > Actinomycetota > Acidimicrobiia > Acidimicrobiales > Palsa-688 > Fen-671. The sequence continues at coordinate 19,816 of PMWT01000179.1, forward strand.
TTGTGCTGGTGTGGGCATGGCTGGGCCTTTCTCTCAACGAAGTGGCCCGTACCGCGAACACCACGCGTGCGGGCCAATCGCGGCGCGAAAGTGCGCCGCTTCGTGCACCTCAGACTCTGTGGCCCCGGCTGGGCGCCGGCGCGCTATCAAATAAACACTTGGGTCAAATAAACAGTTGGATGTCGGCTTTGGCCGCCATATCGATGAAGCTGGCGGCACCCAGAGTGGGCTGCACCCCGTCGATGAAATCGGAGGTTGACAGGCCGTACAGGTCCATCGTCATCTGGCACGGGTGCAAGCGCACCCCCACGTCGATGGCCATTTCCATCAGTTCGGTCACGCTGGCGACCTTGTACTGCTTGGCCAGCATCTTGATCATAGAAGTGCCCATACCGGCGAAGTGGATCTTGCTGAGCTTGAGGTGGTCGCTCCCACCGTGGTCGACGAGCGACTCCGCTTTCTGCATCCAGTTTTTGCCGGTGACGCGCTGATCGTTTTTCTGTAGCACCCGCAAGCCCCAGAAGGTAAAGAAAACATCGACCTCCAGGCCTGAGGCGGCGCCGGTGGTGGCGAGGATCATCACCGGCCATACCCGGTCCAGGTCGTTGCTCCAGCAGATGATGGCCATTCGTTTCTGGTCGTCCGTGCCGGATTTGGCCGCGATGTCGGTATCAACCATGACAATTTCCTCCCTTATTGCGACAGGTTAGCTTCCTACCTGGTAAGTAGTTAAATCGAACTTTTCGCGTCACCCGCACGTGATCCCCTGGGCGTCGAGGAACTGGCGGTATGCCTCAATGCCCTCGGGCCCGCTGGCCAGGTCGACCACATCGGTGTCCCAGTCCGACGGGCGCAACCGGGCGACCCAACCGGCCCCATAGGGGTCGGAGTTGACGAGACTTGGCGTGGCGGCCAGGGCGTCGTTGACGGCCACGATCTCACCGCTCACCGGGGCGGGGACAGGACCGACCCACTTGCCGCTCTCCACGGTGGCGATGTTGCGGCCTTTTTGTACGGTTTTGCCGGGCGCCTTCGGGGTCACGGCCACGATGGTCTTGGCCATGTGCTGGGCGACGTCGGTCATCCCGACCGTGACCAGGTCGCCTTCGCGCCGGGCCCAGACATGTTTGCCCACGACGTAATAAAGGTCCTCGGGCAGGTTGCAGTGGTTGACAGTGGTCATGGCAGCATCGCCTCCTGGACGAGCAGGGTGATGTCCCGGACGCCGATCCTGTCCTCCACCCGGGCGGTCTTGACGGCATCGGAGAACATCGTCATGTCCTTCGGGCAGGCGACGACGAAGTGGGCCACGTCCAGGCGGAGCGCCTCGGCCACCCTGTTGTGGCTCGGGCGTTCCGTGAGGAGGCTGTCGTCCATCCAGATCCGGCCACCACCGGCCCCGCAGCAGAAGCTGTCCACGCCGTGACGCGGCATCTCGACCAGTTCGCAGCCAAGCGCCCGCAGGACGCGCCGAGGCGCATCGATGACGTTGTTGTAGCGGGCCAGGTAGCACGGGTCGTGGTAGGTGACCCGGTAGCCGAGAGGCCTTACGACGATGGCGCCGCTCTCCAGCAGCTGGGCCAGGAGCTCGGTGTAATGGCGGACTTGGTAGGTCGCCCCCAACGCCGGGTACTCGTGGCGTAGGGCATTGAGCGAATGCGGGTCGGTAGTGAAGATCTCCTCGAACTGGGCCTGGCGCAACGCCGCGATATTTTGCTCCGCCAGCATCTCGAAAAGTCCCTCCTCCCCCACCCGGCGCACGTCATTACCGGCGTTACGCTCTGCCTCGTAGAGCAGGCCGAAATCGACGCCGGCGGTGTGCAGGACCCCGGCCAGGGCCCGGGAGTTGTCCTGCAACCGCTCGTCGAAACTGGCGTAGTCGCCGACGAACCACAGGTATTTCACGGCCTGCTTGCGGGCGTCGGGGACGGCGAAACCCAGATCCCGGGCCCAGCGGGCCCTGGTCCGGGCCGAGCGCCCGAAGGAGTTACCCTGGGCGGCCAAGTTCTGCAGGGCCTGTTGCAAGGTCGGGCCCATGGCCCCCTCGTCGACCAGGCTGCGACGCATCTGCACGATGGTCGGTACGTGCTCGATACCCGCGGGACAGATGTCGACGCAGTGCATGCAGGTCGTGCACGACCACAGGGCGTCGGCGTCGATCACGTCGCCGGCGATCCTGACGCCCGCGCCGGCCAGCGGGCCGACGGGCGCAGGCCTGCGCTCGCGGTCGAGCAGCGTCCTGCCGCCAGTCGACGTGTCCACCCACTGGCGCAGGTCGAGGACCAGGTCGCGCGGCGACAGGGGCGCCCCCCCGGTGCGGGCCGGGCAGACCTCGTGGCAGCGCCCGCACTTGGTGCAGGCGTCAAGGTCGAGCAGTTCTTTCCAGGTGAAGTCCGGGATCTCCCGGTAGCCCGGGTGGCCCGTCCCCGACGGCGGCCCGGGCAGGCAGAGAGTGGCCGTACGATCGGTGGCCAGCACGTTGACCGCGTCGACGAGCATGTGCATGGCCTTGGAGTACGGGATGTAGGCGACGAAGGCCAGGGCCAGGCCGGCGTGGGCCCACCACACCACCCCGTGGACGGTCACCGCTTGGCTCGGTCTCAGGCCCGCCCCGGAGAGGGCTTCGGCCACGGCCCGGCCGAAGGGGCTGAAGACACTGAACCACGGCATCCCCTGGCCCAGGATGCGCAGGCCGGTCAGTACGTAAGCAGTGACCAGGATGGCCAGGAGAAGGGAGAGGAAAACCCAGTCGCCCTCCACCAGGCGCTTCCGCGAGTAGCCCCCGGCGGGCGAGTCCGCCCGGTCGTAGCCGAGCCGCCACGGCCGCTGTAAACCTCGGCGCACCGCCATGTACACCAGGGCTACAAGGAACGCGAACCCCATGGTGTCCACCACAAAAGTGAACGCGATGAAGAACGTGCCGTGGAAGAAGCTGTCCTCGTGCCCGGTAATAAGCCGTGAGACCCCCCGCACCACGTCGGTGTCGAAGGTGAGGATCACCGTGGCCATGAAAGCCACCAGGAAGCCCCAGAGGATGAAGAAGTGGGCCAGGCCGGTGGCACGGTTGCCTCGGGACACCGATGTGCCCTTGGCCATGTCGTGCAGCCGGCGGCTAAGAGCGGCCCGGACCGCCGGCCCACGCCCCGCCGCCCGTCCCATCCGGTACTTGCGGGCGCGGTGCCAGGCCCCCCAGGCAAAGACCGCCGTCGACACGGCCGCCACGGCGTAGAAGACAGCCTTGCTGACCGGGCCCATTCCCTCGAAGATGGGCCTGGTCACCGCGGCGCTCGCGACCAGGGCGGACGGGATGGCCAAGGCTCAGTCCCGGACCATGTCAACGAGCTCGGGGACCAGGTCGAACAGGTCCAGGGTCGTGCCGNNCCCGGGTCGGTGTTGCAGGCGATGATCAGCTCGGAGCGCCGCATGCCCTCCAGGTGCTCGGGGGCTCCCGAGATGCCGAAGGCCAGGTACGCCCGGGGCTTGACCTTCAGGCCCGACTGGCCCACCTGGCGCGACTTCGCCAGCCATCCGGCGTCCACCACCGGCCGGGATGCCGAAAGGGGGACGCCCAGTGCCTCGGCCAGCTCGAGCACGGTCTCCAGGTTTTCTTGAGACTCGATCCCCCGGCCCACCGAGACGAGCACGTCGGCGGCGCTGATGTCGACGTCCCCGCCCGCGGCCGGGACCACCCGGCGCAACGACGTGCGCAACGTGGCGAGGCTGGCGGGCGGGCCGACATGGACGACCTCGGGGGCGGCCGCACCGGGCCCGGTGGCGGCCCCCGGGGCAGAGCTGAACGCACCCCCGAGCAGGGTGACGATGGCGCGCTCGCCGGGCAGCTCGACCTCGGCCAGCACTTTCCCGCCCAGGATCTGCGCCGTGGCCACGACGACGCCACCGTCGACCTCCAGGGCGCTGACGTAGGCGACCAGGGGCGCGTCCCAATGGACAGAGAGGGCGGCACCGAGGTCCAGGCCAACGGTGGCGTTCGAGAGCAGGAGCAGTCGCGGCGACCTCTGGGCCAGTACCTCGAGCAGCGCCCGCTCGTAGGCCTCGGGCACGTACTGCTCCAGGGCCGGGTGCTCGACGCACACGACGATGTCGGCGCTGCCGAGCTGGCCGGCCAGGTCGGCCGGGCCGAGCAGGGCCACCTCGGTGGCGCCCCCGAGCGCGCCGGCCAGCTCTCGGGCCTGGCCGATCAGCTCGTAAGTCCCGTCGGAGATCTTCCCATCGGTATGTTCCGCCAGCACCATCACATTGGTGCTCATGGCCTGTCCCTCATGGGACGCTCCCTTTCACCAGGCCCCGGGCGCGCAGCAGGCCTACGATCTGGCCCGCCACCTCTCGCGCGCTCCCGGTCATCATCTCGGCCCCCCCGGTCGTCCCCGGCCGGTGCAGCCGGCGCACGACCAGGGCATTCCCAGCCGCTCGGGCCGGCACCACCAGCTCGGAGAGCCCCCCGGCGTTCATGGCCTGCCTGATCCGGGTGATGGGCGCGTAGCGCGGTGCTTGGCGAGCCGACTGGACACCGATCACGGCCGGCAGCTGCACCTCGAGCTCGTGGCAACGGCCGCCGGCGAACTCTTGGCGGACCGTGACCGAAGCTCCCCCATCCTCGTCGCGACCACCCTCTTTTTGGGCTGGCTCGACTTGGGCGGGCTCGACTTGGGCGGGCTCGACTTGGGCTGGCTCGACGCCGATTACCACCGACACGTGCGGCAGGTCGAGCAGGGCGGCGAGGCGTGAGGGCAGTTGCCCATCAAGGTCGTCAGCGGCCTGCACACCGGTGATCACCAGGTCGGCCGGATGGGCGGTGAGGTAGGCGGCGAGCAGCGCGGCGCGGTCGGCGCCGCTCGCACCGCCGGGGCCGGGCGGTCCCAAGGCGGTGGCGGCGACCAGCTTCACCGCCTCGTCCGCGCCCTTGGCCAGGGCCGTGTAGAGGAACTGGTCGATGTCGGGGTCGTCGGCCAGGCCAACGGCCACCACCTTCGCCCCGTCGGCGTCCTTTAGCAGGAGCGCCTCCTCCAGAGCCTGGCCGTCCCACTCGTTGAGCACGAACGTCAGGTACTCGCGGTCGATGGCGGCCCCGTCCCCCGTCAGCTCGATCTCCTCCACGAGGTCGGGGACCGCTTTTATGGGCACGACGATCCTCACCTAAGCTCCCTTCCGCCGGTCGTCACCCGACAAGATCTCCAAGCCCCAACGACTGGCGGATCTCCGCCAGATCGCTCGCCTCGGGGGCGAAGGGGTAGTCACGGAACGGTTCGGCCGGCCGGTAGGAGCCGAAGGGCCTGGTGCACCCGGGCTGGCCCTTGCCCCCCGGGCACCCGTCGGTCATGAACGCGTGGCCGTCGGCCACGACGGCCTCCAGGGCCGGAAGTGTGGCCCGGACACGGGCCAACGCCCCGTCGCAATCGAAGCCGAAATGGGCCAGGCCGTAGCCCTCGGTCCCGATCAGGCGCCGGGCCAGCTGGGCCCGGCGCCAGCGCCGCAGCGAGGGTTTCGGGTGGGCGGCCATCCGCGTGCCCGGCTCGGGGTTGAAGCAGAACAGGTACGGGAGGACCTCGCGGTCCCGCAGCGCTACCAACAGCGCCAGCAGGTCGGCGTCGGTCTCGCCCAGCCCGACCACAATGTGGGCGTTGACCTTCCAGGGCCCGAAGACCTCCCGGGCGTCGGCCAGTGTGCCCCAGTACCTCTGCCACCTCAGGCCGCCGGCCGGGACGTGCGTGCGGATGTCCGCGAACAGCTCCTCGGTCACGGCGTCGAGCCCGACGCCGATCATGTCGACGCCGATCGACTTCAGGTCCTCCAGCCGCTGCCGGTTGAGCGCCGCCGGAGCCACGAGGACCGAGATCGGTACTCGGGACCGCGCCGCGATGCGGCGGGCGATCTCGCAGGTGTCGCGGTAGGCATAGCGGTGGGTGACCATCGAAATGCAGATCCGGGCCAGGGCCGGCTCGTAGCGGACCAGGCGCTCCACTACGTCGTCGGTGTTGACCAGGGGCCACTCCACCCTGATGAACGACCGGACCTCCCGGCGGGCCGGGCTACTACGAGCCAGGCCGCAGTAGCCGCAGTCGGACATACAACCATCGTCGTAGCTGAGCAGGAGGTTGATGCCCCCGAACTCGAAGTCGCGGCTGAAGCGGCCAGAGCGTACCCGCAATGCGATCGCGCTCGCCATTGAGATCCGCACGTAATCCGGGCTCGTCGCAGTCACAGGGCCGGTCGCACGGTCGGTCACAGGGCCGGTCGCACGGTCGGTCACAGGGCCGGTGGCGCCGGGCCGCGGCAGCTGGCTAAGCACGACGGCCTGCCTGGCGTCCGGCCTCGAGCACGGCGGCAACGACCCGCTCGGCGGGGACGCCGAGGGCGACAGCCACTCCGGACCCGCGGACCACAGCCGCGACGGCGTCCTCGTCGAGGCGCCGCCAGCGCAACCCTGACTCCAGCGCCACGACTTCGGGCGCCAGCTCGTTGAAGTCCCCGGCCACGATGGCGCTCTTGACCAGGTCGCCATGGGTCGTGAGATGGATCCGGGCCAGACCGGCAGGCGCCTTGAGCACGGCCGACCCGCTGCCGTCGCCCACCATGGTCCGCTCGTCCAGCCAGGCCGGCGACCCGTACCGGCCCCGGGCCAGCGCCCTGGCCTGCGCCTGCTCCGCCTGGTCGGGCAAGCCGGGCTCGAGCCGGGCCCCGAAGGTGGCGGCGAACCCGGCGGCGATAGAGGGCCGCACCGTCGTCGCGTCGTGGCGGCGGCCGGTCTCGGCCGAGACCGTAGTGACCCGCTCGGTGACGGCGGCGATGGCCTTGCCTTCCAGCTTGGCGGCCGGTACTCGCAGCACTGCGAGCATGAGCTCCACATCGAGATCGGCCAAGACGCTGGCGTGGAACAGCATGGCGCCGGCCGGGTCGAGGTAGAGGCCCAGACCGGCGATCTTGCGGCCGCCCGTCTCCAGGTCGTTCTTGCCGTGAAAGACCGTCGTGACGCCAAGCTGAGCGAGCCCGGCCGCCAGGGCGGCCGAGAGATCCTCAATGATCGCCCGGGGACGCCGGCCGGCTGGTGCCCGGTCCACGTACGCCACCCCCAGCTGGCCGCGTCCCATGACGATGGCACCGCCCCCCGTGAGGCGACGGCTGACATCGGTACCGGTGCGCCCGCACGCGTCCAGGTCGACCTCGGCGGCCAGGTCCTGGTACCGGCCGACCAGGGCGCAGTGGCTGCGGTAGCTGTAAAGCCGCAGCGTCGGCGGGCAGTCCGGTCGCCCCCGCCCGTACCGGGTCATGAGAGCCTCGTCCAGCGCCAGCCCGTCGGCGGCGGCGACACCGTCGCCGTCCAGAAGACGCCATGCCCCGGTCACCCCGGTCACCCCGTCACCCGCACCGGGGCGAAGCGCTGCTCCTGGGCCTCGCTCCAGGTCAGCGAACAGCAGTGCTCGAACAGCCGCGGCGTCAGCCCCCGTGACTTGGCGTACTCGATCGCCCCGTCGGCGGGGTAGGCGATGCCGTTGAGCCCGAGGTCTATGGCGGCCCGGTCCAGATCGCCGTTCCCGGCGCCGAGCGGCCGGGCACAGCCGAGGTTGATCGCGGTGGCGGGCGCCGCCAGGCGAGCGGTGGCGAAGAAGTCCGTCACCTGGTCGGCCCGGGGCGCCGGCACGTCCGCCATGGCGGTGCCGGCCAACGGCACGAGCACCACCAGGACCAGGGCCGAGACGTCGTAACGCAGGGCCATCTCGAGCGCCCGGTGCTCGCCCAGAAAACGGCCGTAGTGCAACCCGAGCACGATGTGCGGGACGGTCCGCAGCCCCTGGTCGGACAGGAGCCGTAACGAACGGTCCACGTCGGCCACAGTCATCTCCAGGTGGTACACGTCGCGCAGCGTCTCATCGGCCCCTATGACGTCGAGCATCACCCCGTCCACGCCGGAGGCCGACAGCGCGGCCGCCAGCTCGGGCGAGACCAGACCGGAGTGCACGATGACCTTCATCCCGAGCTCGCCCCGGATGCGCGGGACATGGCGCAGGTGCGCCGCCAGAGGCACCCCGCCGCCGCGGTCGGAGCCACCGGACAGCAAGAGGCCCTGCGTACCCCGCGCCTGCAGCCCCGCCGCCAGGCTGAACAGGTCCTGGCCGGCCCGGACGTTCACCATGCCGCCCAGCACCTTCCCCCGGCAATGGGCACAGGACAGGGCGCAGGCAGAGCCGGTCACCGAAACGGGCAGGAACCGCCGGGGGCTCGCCGGCGCCCACTCCGAGCTCTGCCAGCGCTTGAGGCCGGGGGCGTAGAAATCGATCACATCGGCGAAGTTCGCCCGCCGCACGTCGGCCGGGCGCGCGACCGCGTTCACTGCAGTCGCTGGGGTCACTGCAGGCACTGGGGTCGCTACCGGCACTGGGGTCACTCCGCGATCACCCCGTTGGCCCGGTAGTCCGCGACCTTGGCCGCGAACCATTCGCTGATCTCGGCCGGGCCCGACAAAAGGCCGGGCGGCAGGTCGGCGCCGGCCTCGATCATCCAGCCCGCTCCGTACGGGTCGCGCTCGGCCAGGCCCGGGTCCCGGCCCACGGCCTCGTTGACGGCCAGCACCGGACCGGGCACCGGGCTGACCAACGGGCCGACGAACTTGGCCGCCTCGAGCTGGCCGAAGGGCAACCCGGCGGTGAGCTCGGTCCCCACCGGGACGAAGGACAACTGAGCCAGGGTGCCGCTGGTCTCGATGCCGAGCGGGTCCATCCCGACCCTTACCCGGCCCGGCGCCAACGCCAGCACCCACATGTGCGTACCGGGGTGGTAGCTCCGGTCGAGCGCGAGCTCGAAACCAGCCACGCTGACGCGGCCTAACTGTCCCATTACAGCCCCCCGGGGCCGGCGCTGGTGAAGGCGGCGACCTGCGCCCCTTCGTGCTCGGGGGCCACAGACCACACGCCCGCCCGCACCTTGACCCGACGGGGCGGCCTACCGCTACCGGCCGCTGGTTGAGGCCCTGCCAACCAGGCCTCGCTGGTGAACCTGGCATCAAGCTCGACGACGGTCCTGGCCTCGTCCGGGCTCAGCGCCCCGGGCACCGGCCGGAGGCCCAGGGCCTCGGCATAGGCGTGGACCAGGGCGGCCTGGAAGCCGGCGGCGTCGACCGGCGTGGCGGCGACGAAGCGGCGCATCAGCTGAAGCGTCTGTTCCCGGTGCGCCGGGCCGGCCAGGGCCAGCACCCGGGCCGCCCGCTCGTGGTCGAACCGCTCGATGAGGTTGCCGCACACCACCACGGCGTTGTCGATCTGGCCAGCCCCGTGCCCGCAGATTTTGCGGTCGCCGACGCAGATCTCAAGGTCGTCATCGAGCCCCGCGGGCACGCCCACGGCGCGAAAGGCGGTCACGGCCGGTCCGAGCAGGCTGCGCAACGCCTGCCACCGGACCGCCGGCACGGCCTGGGCGGGTAGAGAGATCTGGAAGAAGAGCTGGTCCTCGTCCAGGTAGACGGTGCCGCCGCCGACCATCCGGCGCAGGACCGGGAGCCCCTCGGCCCGGCAATAGTCGAGGTCGACCTCGTCGAGCGCCCCGTGGTAGCCGAGGCAGACGTAGGGGGCGGCGGGGCGGGTGAACGAGACAGTGGCCGGGGCACCGGCGGACACGCCGTAGGCGACCGCATGCCACAGGGTCTGGGAGCGCACCGGCGAGCTAGGCCCGAAGTCCACCACCCGCAGGGCCCCGGCCTCGGCTGCCATGGGTTCAGCCACTCGTCAGCCCGCCTCGCATGGCCTCGTCGACGAGCTCGATGATGTCGCAGACGCGGAGGTCGTCGTGGCCGGTCGCTTTGGCCGCGTCGGTGAACCTGGGCACCTCGTACGGGCAGCAGACCGCCAGGACGTCCGCCCCCGTCTGGGCCGCCTCCCGGACCCGCCGTTCGGACAGACGTTCTGAGGTGTGATCGCGAGTGGCGCTGTCCAGCCACATGCCGCCCCCGCCACCGCCGCAGCAATAACCGTTCTGCCGGCACCGGTCCATCTCGACCAGTTGCACGCCGGGGACCGCCTCGATCAGCGCCCGAGGCGCGTCGTACTCCCCGTTGTGGCGGCCCAGGAAGCACGGGTCGTGAAAGGTCACCTTCAGGTCGAGCTCGCGGGCCCATTGGAGCTGCCCGACGAGCGGCGCCAGGAGCTGGGTGTAGTGCAGGGCGTGGAAATTGTGCCCCCGCCGCGGGTACTCGTTGACGAGGGCGTTGAAGGCATGGGGGTCGGCGGTCACGACCCGGCTGAACGCGTACTTGGCCAGGACGGCGGTCACGTCCTCGGCCAGGGCATCGAACAGTCCCCTCTCGCCCGCCAGGCGCTGCGAGTCACCAAGCGTCTTTTCTTCGGGGCCCAGGACCGCCCAATCGATGCCGAGCGCCGCCGCCACCCGGGCAAAAGCACGCGCCGCGTCCTGGCCTCGGGGATGGAAGCTCCAATAGTCCTCCACCAAAAAAAGCACGTCCACCGGGCCGGGCTCCCGGGCCAGAGACCGCACGGGCACCCCGGCGGTCTCGGCCCACTGCGCCCGGCGTCGCTGGTTGTGACCGAAAGCGTTGCCGTACCGGAAGGTTTTCTCGAACACGTCCTGCAGTTCGGCGGGCACGCCCGCCGTGCTGAGGGCGGCCTCGCGCACGGCGGGCATGACCGCCATCATGTCGACCTCTTTCGGGCACACCCGCAGGCAGTTGCCGCAGGTGGTGCACAGCCACAGGTCGGGGTCGCTGAGCAGGTCGGTGCCCGTTTGGACCTTGCGGTGGATCTTGCGCGGGCCGTAATCGCCCACCATGTCCACCGGGCAGGCCGGCACGCACTTCCCGCAGCCGAAACACCACTCAAGGGACTCACCGCCGGGCAGGCACGAGATGGCGGCGAAACCGTCCGGTCCGTAGTCGGTTAGCACTCGGGGCTCGAACATGCGGTTCCACATCGCCGGCAACTCGACCTCGCGCCCCGAGATCGACGACGCCACCGTGACCCGCTCTTTCTCGACCACGGCGGGCGGGACCTTCCGGCCAGCTATGGGCACTGTCCTAGCCCTTCGGGTACAAGCTGCCGAGCGGGCAGGTAATAGACGCCGAGCAGGCGACGCACGAGATCCGGCAGCGCCGGGACGACCCGGTTGAACTCCCGGCTCATCCGCATGCGCAGGAGCGTGTACATGCTGACCGCGTAAACCGAAGCCAGGAAGACATCGGCGCCGAACAGATTGGGAGCGGCGGCGGTAAACCCGGCCGCCTTGCCCGTCTCGTCCACGAAAGCGAGGGCCCGCCCGACGCTGAGGTAGACCGCCCCTCTGGTGGCTCCTTGGCCCAGGTCGAAGTCATCGGTCGTGACCAGGGCCAGGGCGCCGGTCCGGGCGCCTGGGTCCCATAGCCATCTCGTCCACAACCAGTACCTGTCGGGCGCAGTGAAATGCAACAGCTCGGCCGGGAGATCGAACAGGGGCCACGCCGGGCCGGCCGCCCGGGCGGGGGCGGTGTCGAAGCGGGCCAGAGCGGCGTCGAAGCGGTCGATGCGGTCGGCCACCGGGGCCGCCTCGTCCAGAAGCCCGGCGATCGCCGCAGCCAGCGGTTTGGCGCCGACCAAGCCCAGGATCTGCTCTGCCTTGCGCCGCGTGGCGAAAACCCACCGCAGCACCTGGCGCAGAGCAGGACCGTCCAGTCGGGACGGTCCTGCGGACAGAAGATCCTGGAGGGCTTCGGATTTACGGCCCAGGTCAACGGCAATGCCCTGTAGCTCAGCCTCACTGGCGCGGCTCATGATCTCGCGCTCGAACTCCAGGGCGCTCGGTGTGTCGACCACAGGACCGGCCATTGCGCCCTATCTCCCTCAGCTCAGCGCCGCAGCCGAACGCGACCGCAGGTAGCCGACAGCCTTTACGGCCGCCCCCGCCGCCGAAGAGACGGTGTCTTCGAGGTCGGCCGGCCCGAGCGCAGCACCGCACGCAAAAATCCCTTCCCGGTCGGTGCTTACGGGGTCGAGCGGCGCGCCGGGGGCGTCGACGAACCCGTACTTGTTTTGCCTGACCCCGAACAGCTTCGCCACCTGGCGGGTACCGGAGGACGGCTCCATCCCGACCGAGAGCACTACCAGGTCCATCAAGAGCTCCATGGGCCGGCCCATGGTGGTGTCCTCGCCCCGCACCAGTAGCCGGTCGCCCTTAGGGAGCACCTCGGTGATCAACCCTTTCACGAACTGGACATGGTGCTGCTCCTGGGCGGGCCAGTAGATCTCGTTCTCCCAGTAGCCGTACATCCTCATGTCGATATAGAAGATGAACACCTTCGAACCCGGCAGCAGGCGCCGGATCTCGATGGCCTCCTTAGACGCCACCCCACAGCACACCTTCGAGCAGTACTCGTTGCCGATCTGGCGGTCGCGGCTGCCCACGCACTGGACAAAGCAGATCCGCTCCGGCGGCTGGCCGTTGGACGGGCGCAGCAATCGGTGTTCGGACAGCATCACCTCGAGGTCGGGCTGGGTGATCACGTCGGCGAACTCGTAATACCCGTACATCTGGGTCGACCGGCCGGGGTCGAAATGGCCGAAACCAGTGGCGATGATGACCGCGCCGCACTCGACCGTCTGGGCCAGCCCATCGCTGCGCAGCGAAAGTGTGAACGCGCCGGGCTCGCCCACCATCCTGGTTACCTCCGTACCGAGGCGGACATCGGCCCCGGGGTGAGAGATGACGAGGTCTATCATCTGGCGGATCTGGGGCTGCGCCGGCTCGCCGTGCGGGGTCAGGCCGGCGTAGCTTTCCGCCACCGGGTTACCACCAAGGAACCCCCGTTGCTCGATCAGCACCACCTTCTCGCCGATCTCCACCACGCCATGCGCGGCACGCAGCCCACCTGGGCCCCCGCCGATTACGACAACCGTTTTGGAGGACATTCATTTACCTCGCCGTCGTGTTCGCGCCGTGTAGGCGTGAAAGCCGCTCAGGCATCGACGTCGTCCCAGTCGAGATAGCGCTTCTCGCCGCTCTCCAGGCGGCGAAGATCGCCCTGGAACTCCGCCCACGCCTGTTCCCAGTCGATGCCCATCTTTTCCAGCAGCGGCCGGTAGTCGGCCGAGTGCCAATGGAGTTGGCACACCCGGTACGGGTGGGCCCCCATGGCCAGGGCGGCGAACTGCGCGTCGCTCAGCACCGCCAAGCCCACGTTGCGCTGGTGCGCCTTGGCCGCGAACTGGCTCTTGTCCAGCGTGGTGACGCACCCGGTGTCGTGGGTCAGCACGACGTCTGGGGCCGCCTCCTCTTTCATTACCTCGATCTTCCGAAGCGTGGCGAAGGACCGCGTGAAGTCCCGCTGGACCAGTATGTGGCGAAAACCGAAGCCGCAGCAGTCGAACCAGGTCGAGTAATCGCGCACCTCGACCCCGAGGGCCTGGGCCAGGCCCGTCACCACGGCCGTGCGCTGGCCCCCGTAGATATCGGGGTCGTAGATGGCGTCAGCCTCGACGACCTTGTGGTAGTGGCACGCCGGGTGGACCGTCGCCACGATCCCCGACGTATCGCGAACTCGCTTCGCCGCGATCTCGTCCCGCAGGGCGTGAAGCCACTCGGAATAGTGCACGATCTCCTCCGGCAGCACCAGCGGCTTACCTAGCCCGGCCATGATGTCGCGGACCTGCGCCCTGAGCTCGGCATGGTGGATGAGCTCTTCGCGAACTTCCTTGTAATGACCGTACGAGGTGCCGCAGTGGATGAGCGGGAAGTAACCGCTCTCGTAGGCGGCGGCGAAGTTGCGGACGGCCACGGCCGCCTGGGCGGCCGGGTTGGAGGTGGCACTGGCGTAGTAGTTCCAGGCCGTGCACGAGGTCTGGTCGGCCGGGTCATGGTAATCGTAGCCCAGCTTGCGCATAACCCAGAAAATGGCGGTGGAATAACCCGGTATATGCCCGCACTGCCCGCAGGACTTGTGGTGCCACAGATGTGCCTTTTGGATCCGCTTTTCCCGCCCGTACTTCGTGCGCACGCTGACCGCTTCCCGGTCGATCCTCTGCACGATGAGCTCGCCCTGCGCCTCAAGGGCCAGCAGTTCGGCTCGCGGGTCGGCCAGCGACCGGCGGTCGACCACCAGTGCGCCCGCGGCCTTGTCACGCCCGAGCGCGTCGGCGGGGATGGTCACAGCTCGATGCCCTCTTCCTCAAGGCGTTCCTCCATCAGTTCCTGCAAGATCGAGTGCAGGCCGCTGTCGACCTCCGCGATCATGTCGAGGGCACCCGTCTTCAGCCAGATGTAGTAGAGCTCCACCAGCGTCCGGTCGGCCACGGACCACCCCGAGGTCGTGGTGTGCATCGTCTCGGCGGGCAGTGCCCGGCGCCACAGGTCGAGGTGGTCCGGGACGTCGGCCGTCTCCGGGCCCCAGTCGAGGAAAGCGTCCCGCTGCAGCATGTCCGGCGAGACCTGGGTCCCGGTGGACATGATCTTGTAGATGATCCGGGAGTAACCGACGAGGGCTTGCTTGGCCGAGGCCAGCCCGTTGCGCACGGCCACCTCCCTCATGATCGTAACCAGCCCTCCCGGGTTGTTGCCGCGCGGGCAGCGCAGGCAGGAAAAGCACTGGGAGCACTCCCAGATGTCCTCCTGCATCTGCTGGTAGAAGAGGTCAACGTCCTGGCGGGCCGCGGCCTGGGCGATGCGCCGGGGGCTGAAGTCGTAGAACTTGGCCGAGGGGCAGGCGCCGACGCAGATGCCGCACTCATAACAGCCGTACAAATAGTCGCCGAAGCGGATGTCGGCCTTGACCTGTTCGAAGAGCGCCAACTTCGCCTCGGGGGCGACATCGGCGTACCCGGCCACCTCGGGGGCTTTGTAGTGAGCGTCTGTCCCGGTCATGGTTTTGCGGCTAGAAACTGATCACGGCGTCGGCGGAGACCGCGAGGTCGTTGAAGGCGGCACCCCCTATCATCTCGACCCCGTCGATCAGGTCCGGCAAGCGCAAGTCGTTGAGCTCCAGCGATGGCTGGCACACCAGTAACCGCACGCCGAGACCGGTGGCCTGCTCAATGAAGTAGCGCAGCGGCTGGCCCTTTTCCCCCTTCGGCCCGATGTGGTCGACAACGTCTCGGCGCAGCAGGGTCGGACCGTACATCGTGAAGTAGATCATGGCCTCGAACTCCATCGCCGCCGCCGCCGCGGCGAGGAAAAACGGCGTGGCGCTCCGTCCCGGGTCGGCGGTCCCGTGCGTTTGCACGTATAGGACCTTCGCCTCCGAACCAGCCGCCCACATCGCCAGCGCCTGTCAGCGCGCCCGGCGGATAAGGATGTGGAACACATCGGCCTGCTTGCTGACGTCGAGCAGTTCGTTATGGGTGCGGCTGGTCCAAGCCCGCATGTCGGGCTCGACGCCCGGGTCAGTGGCCAACAGTTCGAGGACTTGGCCCAGAGCAAGGTCTTTGATCGCCTGTGCGGTTTTCACCACAGGCAGGGGACAGGCCAGGCCCCTGCAGTCAAGGACCTGGTCCGCGACGGGGACCGTGGGTTCGGGCACAACATCCCCCTTCGAGGCCGTTCGGGTCGCAGTAGCCGCCACCCGGTTGGTAGCGACCATTTCGACCTTGTCTATAGAACCACCTGGATGATAGCGCCCAGGGTGGGCAGCCTTCTTAGTGCCGAACGTCCCTATTTGGAAGGTTCCTGGTACCCAACCTCACCCGAAAGGAACTGGGGCCAGGTTTCTCCGGCCGTCACGTCCGCATCGAAGCGGTGGTGGCTGGGCGGCAACGGGCAATTGAACTCGTCCGAAAAAGCGCACGGGGGAAGGAACGCCCGATTGAAGTCGAGGCCTACCGTGCCGGGGTAGTCGAGCCCTTCGAGCGGGGGCGCGATGCGCAGGAACCGGCTCGGAGGCCGGGTACCTGTCCCCGTGGTCGCGTCCGCGAACACCAGGAGCAGCCATCCCTCGTCGAGCAATGGGTTCACGGCATAGTCCTGGCCGCCCAGGCGGAAGTGAACGACGCCGGGCACCTGCACCTCCCGGGGCGACGACTCGAGGGCGTAGCTGTAGTCGATCGTCGAGGCCCCCGCCATGGGCTCGTACCGCCCGTCCAGCGCGAACGACGGGTCAGGGGGGTAGGCCCTGACGGCTAGGAGCCGCCCGGCCCGGCCGTGGTCGAAGACGCGCACGCCCCTCCGCCCCTCGCGCGTCGTGACTTGGGCGGTGAGGGCGGGGAGCCCCAGCCGCCGGCCGACGGTCTCGCCGGGGGCCAGCGCCACCACCCGGCCCGATCCTCTATGCCCGTCGACCAGGACTTCGGCACCATCACCGAGCAGCAGGTCGACACCACCGTCCTTTTCGGTCCAGGTGCCAGGCACCCCGGGGACCACCGCCGTCTCCGCCAGCCAGTACGTAGCCGCCAGGGACGGCGGCCCATCAGCGGCGGCGAGCTCGGCGGTCCGCCAGGCCCGCCAAGCCTCCCAGTCGGCCACGAAGGCGTCGTCAGCACCAGGCGGCGCGCTCGGGGCGCCGGACGGGATAGTCATGGGCTCATCTCCCTATCAGTGTCACGGGCAGTGCTGGGGGCGGGGCGTAGAGCGAACAGGCAGCGGGCGACGTGGTCGTCATCGGCCCGGTCGTTACCGGCCCGGTCGTTACCGGCCCGGTCGTCAGCGACGTGGTCGTCATCGATGCGTAGCGGGGGTGGGTCGACAGCCGTGCACTCGGCGTCGGCCAGTGGGCAGCGCGGGTGGAAGCTACAGCCCGATGGCGGCGCAGAGGGGTCGGGCACCTCACCAGCGAGGCCCGCGGGGAGCCGGCCGGCACCGTCGGCCAGGGGCGCGGCGGCGATCAGAGCTTCGGTATAAGGATGGCAGGGACGACGCCACACGGCGTCGATGGCCCCGATCTCGACGATCTTGCCGAGGTACATGACGGCCACCTTCTGGGCGATCTGGCGGACCACGCCGAGGTCGTGCGAGATAAAAAGGATGCCGATGCCGGTCTCATCGCGCAGTTCGCCCAGCAGGGTCACGATGGTCGCCTGAGCCGAGGCGTCTAGGGCGCTCACCGGCTCGTCGGCGATCAGCACCAATGGCCTCGCCGCCAGGGCACGCCCGATCGCCAAACGCTGGCGCTGCCCGCCAGAGAACTCGTGGGGGTAGTGGTCGGCCGCGCTCGACGGCATCGCCACCAGGTCCAAAAGCTCTTCGATCCGTGCGGGCGTCGCCGCCTCGCCCGACGCCCTCAAACCGTCCGCCAGCTGGTGCCCGACCTTGCGCCTCGGGTTCAGCGATGAATAGGGGTCCTGGAACAGGAGCTGGAGCCGGCGCAGCGCCGCAGGACGGGGATGACGCCCGAGCGCCGTCACCGGCTGGCCCTGAAAGCTGACCGAGCCCGCCGTGAGCCTCTCGAGCCCCACGGCCGCACGACCGAGGCTGGACTTGCCACAACCGGACTCACCGACCAGCCCGACTACCTCGCCCGCGTTGACATCGAGGCTGGCGCGCCGGACGGCACGGACGGCCACGCCATCGGGCCGGCGGTAGGTGACCTCGACGTCCTCCAGGCGCAGCAACGGGGCCGGCACCGTCATTTCGGCCCGAAGGGGTCGATTGGGCAGGCCAGCCGGGTACCGCCCTCGACGGGGGCGAATGCCGGCCGCGAGCTGGTACAGCTGGCCACGGCGAAGCCACAGCGTGGGTGGAAGGCGCAGCCGGCGGGCAAGTGCCCCGGCAGCGGGGGCGATCCCGGGATGGCCTGTATCCGCGATCTCGGCCCCGCCCCCCCGGGAAGGGCGGCCAGCAGGGCCCTGGTGTACGGATGACGAGGAGAGGCGATCACCTGCTCGCGCCGGCCGGACTCGACGACCCGGCCGGCGTACATCACCTGCACCCGGTCGGCCAACGAAGAGACCACCCCGAGGTCGTGGCTGATGAGGATGACCGAAACCTGGCGCTCGTCGACCAGCTCTCGCAACAGGCGAAGGATCTCGGCCTGGACCGTTACGTCCAGAGCTGTCGTCGGCTCGTCGGCCAGCAGGATCTTCGGCTCACAGGCCAAGGCGATGGCGATGGCTATACGTTGGCGCAAGCCGCCGGAGAACTCATGCGGGCGAGCTCGCAAAGCCGCCGCAGGATCGGGCACGCGGACCGAGGCGAGCAGGTCGATGGCCCGACGCTCGGCCGCAGCGCCGTCAAGGCCCAGGTGGTAACGCAGGTGCTCGGTGAGCTGAGTGCCCACATTGAGCAGGGGGTGGAGGCTGGTCGAGGGGTCCTGCCAAACCACGGCGATTTCCCGGCCGCGCACGCCCCTCAGCCTGCGTCGCGACGCTCCCCGAAGCTCCTCGCCCCGGTAACGGATGCTCCCGGTCACCTTCAGGGCGGCCGGCAGGAGGCCCAGGACGGCCAGGGAGGTCAGCGTCTTGCCGCTCCCGCTCTCGCCACAGACCCCAAGCACCTCGCCCCGCCCGAGCGAGAGGTCCACCCCGTCGACAAGCTTGACCCAGTCGCGCCGTTCGCGGCGGCTGACAGAGAGCCCGCTCACTTCGAGCAACCCCTCCTTGGCGTCAGCGGCGGGCGGCGGCGCCGCTGAGGGCGTGGCAACGCTCATCGGTCAGACCGTTGGAGGCTGCGCGGGTCGAAATAGTCCCGCAGCGCGTCACCGATCATGTTGACGGCGAAAACTATCGTGGCAATGGCCAAACCGGGGAACAGGCCCATCCACCAGTTGCTGAAGTACTGGGTAGCGTCGGCGACCATCGCCCCCCATTCCGCGGCCGGTGGCTGGGCACCGAGGCCGAGGAACGAGAGCCCGGCCAGCAACAGCACGGCGCTGCCAATGTCAAGGGTGGCCACCACGAGCACGGGCCCGACGACGTTGGGAAGGACGTCCCTTACGAGCAAGCGGGCATTGGAGCCACCGAGCAGGCGCGACACGGCGACATAATTGGACCCTCGCATGGCCAGCACGAGGCCGCGCACGACGCGTGCGTAAGGCGGCCAACTGACGATGACGATGGCCAGGACGGCGCTCTGGAGCGACGGCCCGAGAGCGGCGGCAAAGGCCATGGTCAACACGATGCCGGGGAAGGCAAAGAACATGTCGGTGACCCGCATGACCACCGAGTCGATGACGCCGCCCGCGAAACCGGCGAAAGCGCCGATCGACGTGCCCACCGTGCTGGCCAACGCGACCAGGAGCAAGGCCAAGGGAAGCGACAGCCGGGCCCCGTAGATGACCCGGCTGAGCACGTCCCGACCGAGCTCGTCGGTGCCGAACCAGTGGGCGGCCGACGGTGCCAACAAGGTCCCGGCGCTGGGTGCCGTGGGCGAGGCCGGGGCAAGGAGGGGCGCCAGCGCGGCGACGAGGAGCCAGCCGAGGAGGACGCCGGTCCCGAACAGCGCCCCGGGACGGCGCAAAGTCCCGAGCAAGGTGCGACCAGAGCCGGCACCCGCTCCGGCGCCGACGCCCGGGGAGGCGCCGTCATCGACCAGCGCGGCGGCGGTGCCGCCGGCGCTTGCGCTCACTGCGAGGCCAGCCTCGGGTCGATGAGCACGTACACGATGTCGGCGGCCAGGTTGACGAAAATGTAGACGACGGCGATGAGGATGCAGACGCCGGTCACGCCGGGCAGGTTGAGCGACGTCGCGCTGCGATAGGCGTACTGGCCGAGACCGGGCCACGAGAACACCTGCTCGACCAGCACCGCGCCCGAGAGCAGCGACCCGAAGGCGAGGCCGGCAATCGTCACGATCTGCAGCAGCGCCGGTCGCAGTACATGGCGGAGCACCACAGTCCGCGTGGGCAGCCCCTTGCCCACCGCGGCGAGCACGTACTCCTGACCGAGGACGTCGAGCACAGACACGCGACTGAAGCGGGTGATGAGGCTCAGGGTGTAGGTCCCGAGGACCGCGGCCGGCAACACCAGGTGGCGCAACGAATCGGCCAGGTCGGTCCAGTTGCCGGCGAGAAGGGAGTCGACTGTGTACATGCCCGTCACCGTCGGGGGCGGGTTTAGCTCGGGCGAGAGCCGCCCGGTCCCTGGCAACCAGCGCAGCTTGTAGAAGAACAGATAGAAAACGATCAGCCCGAGCCAAAAGTTCGGGACCGAGATGCCAGCCAGGGAGAAGAAGCGGACCAGGCGGTCCGGCAGCCGGTTGTGGAAGAAGGCGGCCACCGTGCCGAGCGCCACACCGAGAACGGAGGCGACGACGATGGCGGCGAGGGCGAGCTCCAGGGTCGCCGGGAAATACTGGGCCAGATCGGTCGCCACCGAGCGCTGGGTCAGCTGGGACTGGCCCAGGTTGCCGTGCAGGAGGTGCCAGACATAGAGCCCGTACTGGACCACTAGGGGCCGGTCCAGCCCGTACTCATGATCGAAGGCCCGCACGATCGTCGGGTCGCCCAGCGCCGTCTGGCCCAAGTTGGCGGCGGCGGGGTCGCCCGGGACCACGGCGACGACACAGAAGGTGACAAGAGTCACCCCGAGCACCTGTAACAACCCTATGCCGAGGCGGCGCCGCACGAGCGCCGACAAGCCGAGGCCGCCGCCCCGAGAACGATTTCTCGTTTGGGGCGGCGACGGCACTTCGGCCCTCTGGCTCAGCGCCGCTGGCCGCGGTCCAGCCATGCCAGGGGCGGGGCCCCGGTTACTTGACGCTGGCGACGTCGATCCGCCACGCCGGGTTGGAGTAGGCCGTCGAGATCGAATCGGCGGTGACAAGCACCTGCGCGGGCTGGACCAGCGGGATGATCGGACCGCTGGCGTTGATCTCCTTCATCGTTTTCTGCCATAGGGCGATGTGCTGGCCGAGCGTCGGAGCGGTGGCCGCCGCGTTCGCCGTCGCCAGGACCGATGGCGCGTCCGAGGCGGACCAGTGGACCTGCTCGGCGATCTCACCACCGGGGACGAAAGGCAGGTAATCGTTGGCATCGGGATAGTCGGGGCCCCAGTAGTTGACGATCATTTGCGCCTTGCCGGCACGGCGCAGCTCCGTCGCCGTCGTCACCGGCTGGCCCAGCAACTTGACCTGGATCCCGGCGGCTTGGAGATTTGACTGCAGGAGGGCGGCAATGTCCCCGAGCTGAAGGCCGTTGACGGGGTCGTCATCGGCGAAACTTATTGTGATCTGCGGGTCCTTGATGCCCGACTGCGCCACCAAGGCCTTGGCCTCGGCCAAGTCCTGGTGCAGGTCGTCGCCGGCCGGGAGCGAGCCGTCGAAACCCCCGGGTATCAGGCTGGCCGCCTGCTCGGCGCCTTCCCCGGCGAGGTGTACGAGGGCCTGGTAGTCGATGGCGTCGCGTATGGCCTCGCGGATCTTCGGGTTGGCCGTCGCCGGCGAGATGGCCGGGTCGGTGTTGAGAGAGGTGTAGACGGTGAAGGTGGAGGCCAGGTTGTCGACCTTGGCCCCGGTGATGCCTTGGGCCTGCGCCGGCGACAGGTCCAGCGCCAGCTGCGCCGAGCCCGTCTCTACATCGAGCTTTTGTTGCTCGGGCTGGGCATTTTGGACCACGACGGTCTGGAACCTAGGCTTGGGCCCCCAGTAGTCCGGGTTGGCGGTGAGCTTGACGGGACCGTTCAGGTCCCACTCGGACATCTCGTAGGGCCCGCTTCCGGCAGAGTGGGCGTTCAGCCAGTTCTCCGCCTTATCGGCCGTTGCCGCGTTAGCGGAGTCGGTCCCGCCGTGAGCCTCCACGACACTCGCCTCGAGCACTCCCAAGGCGGGGTTGGTGACAATCTCGGGAATGGCGGCATTGGGTGCCTTGGTGGACAGCACGACCTTGTTGGTCCCGAGCGCCGATGCCGTAATGCCGTCGAGCAGGAACGACGGGTTCCCCTGTAGGTTTTGCAGGCGCTGGAACGAAAACACGACGTCCGCCGCCGTCACCGGCTTCGCGTCGGAGAACACCGCCTTCGGGTTGAGGGTGAACGTGTAGCGGTCGCCGCCGTCGGAAACGCTGTAGCTGCTGGCCAGTTGGGGCTGCAGGACGAGGTTGTCGTCCGAATATGTCAACAGGGTGGAGTACAGGGCCCGGTCGACGACCTGGCCGGTGAACTCGAACATATGGCCGGGGTCGGCGGTGGCCAAGTCGAAGGCTGTGTCGATCACGAGGGTGCCGGACGTGGCCGCCTGCGGTACCAGGTGTTGCGGACCGGCGGCGGCAGCAGCGCCGGTGAACAGTGTGAGCGCGGCTGTGCCCACAGCCACGAACATGACAGAACGATGGTGCATCCCGGTCCCTTCTCTGGCTCGCGGGGTGGCCCGGGAAATCGGGCCCTGCGAGGTGATCAAGTATTCCTATAAAATTGGTAGGAGCACTTGTCTAGTGGACCAGTCGAGGGCTGTCAAACGCTTCACGCTCTGGTACCGCGGCTAGCCGAGCGCGGCGTACCAGGCGTCGGTGGCACCGGCCAGGGCGGCAGCCAGGTCGGCCTCGTAGCCGAGCGAGCCGAGACCCCGGGCCAACGCGGCCAGGGCGCTCCACACGGTCGTGAGGCTGGCCCGCCTCCCCGTGTGGTTGACCCTCACAGCGCGTTCGGCCAGGGGCCCCGGAGCGGGCCCGATGGGGGCCGCCAGGTCTTCCGCAGCGGCCCGCGCCGCCTTCACCAGGGCCGGCGCCCCTTCGGCCGGGGCACGCACGAGCGTCGCCACCGACGCCGCCTCGGACGCTTCGCGGGCCCAGGGCTCGAGCCCCAATGGCACGAGCGCGGCCCGCGTCGCCCGGCCCGCGGCGCGGTGGCGGGCCACCACCCGGTCCAGCCCCTCGGCCCGGACGCGTCCCATGGCCGCGCCCAAGGCCCTGGTCTCCAGGTGGCTCGGGATGACGGGCAGCACCGAGCGCCCGGCACCGGCCCAGCGGTCCCTCCAGTCGAGCAAGGACAGGACCGAGCCCCGCCATGGGGCCGGGGCCCCGGCCAGAGCGGCCCAGGCCCGCGGGCTGACCGTGGCCACGCTTACCCCCGAGGGCCCGGCGAGGGCCTTTTGGGCGCTGAGCACCACCAGGTCGAGCTGCCAGGCGTCGATGGCGAGCGGCTCGGCGCCCACGGCCGCCACCGAGTCCACCACCACCAGGGCGCCCCGCGACCGGGCCAGTTCGGCAATGGCGGCCACGTCGTTGACTACCCCGGTGGCCGCTTCGGCGTGCACCAGGCTGACCACGTCCACCGGGCCGGAGCGCTCCAGGGCCTTTTCCACCTCCTCGGGCCGCACGGCCCGGTCGAACGGCACGACCAGGTTCTCCACCTCGGACCCTGCTTCTGACAACCACTCCCCGAAGATGCGCCCGTAGGGGCCGCTGACGAGGTTGAGGGCGCGCCCACCAGGCCGCCCCAGGCCCCGGGCCGCCGCCTCCAGGAACACGATGGCCTCGCCCTGCAGGACCAGCGTCGTCTGATCGGTCGCTATGACCTCACGGCAGAGGTCCTCTATTGCGGCGTACTCCGACGCGTCGACCGGGGCGACGTCGAGCAGGTGGGACTGGTTCAAGTTTTCTCGTCTCGGAAGTGACAGGCGGCCAGGCGGCTGCTCCCGCCCGGGGCGGGCAGGAGCTCGGGCAGTTGCGCCCCACATACGGCCTCCGCCCGGGGGCAACGGGGATGGAACGGGCACCCGGTGGGGCGCTCGGTCATGCTCGGGGGTTCGCCCTTCAGCCGCGCCCGTACCCGGTCGGGGCCCGGCCGCAAGCGGGGCGCCGCCGCCAGCAGGGCCCTGGTATAGGGGTGGCGGGGGTCGGCGAATATCTCGTCCTTTCGCCCGATCTCCACGATGCGCCCCAGGTACATCACTGCGGCGCGGTCGCACACATGGCGCACTGCGGCCAGGTTGTGCGAGATCAGGACGGTACCGATAGCGAGCCGGTCCCGCAGGTCGGCGAAGAGGTCGAGGATGGCGGCCTGCACGGAAACGTCCAGGGCCGAGATCGGCTCGTCGGCCACCAGGACCTTCGGTTCGACGGCGAGCGCCCGGGCGATGGCTATGCGCTGGCGTTGGCCTCCCGAGAACGACGATGGGTAGCCGTCCAGAGCGCCCTCGGGCAGCCCGACAAGGGCCATCAGCTCCCGGCAGCGGCCCTCGACCGCGTCGCCCCGGGCCAGGCCGTGGAACAACAGGAGCTCCCTCAAGACCGAGCGCACGGACAGCCGAGGGTTGAGCGAGGAGTAAGGGCCCTGGAAAACGAGCTGAACGGCGCGGTGCTGCTGGTGCGAGCGGCGGGCCGGGAGCGCCACGCCCTGGAGGGAGACCGTCCCCGAACCCGGGCGCAACAGCCCGGCCAGACATTTGGCCACGGTCGACTTCCCGCAGCCGGACTCGCCGACGATGCCGAGGGTCTCGCCCTCCCCCAGGGTGAAGCTCACGTCCTCGACGGCGACGAGCCGGTGCCCGGGCCCGACGGGGAAGGAAACGTTCAGCCCGTCCGCGGCCAGCAGGATCCGGGCTGTCCCGGGCGGGGCGGCGGGAGGCGCGACGGCTAGGGCCTGGTCCATCGGAGGGCCCTGTCCACGGCTCACCCTGCAGTCACCCGTTCAGGGTACTTGCAGGCTGTGCCCCGGGCCTCGCCGCCGGTGCCCTCCTCGCCGGTGCCATCCTCGCCGGTCCCCTCCTCGCCGGTGCCCCATTGGCGGTCGTTCAGGTAGCGGAACGGAGGCACCTCCCGGGCACAGTCCTCACTGGCGAAACGACACCGGGGATGGAACGGGCAACCGCCCGGCACGTGGGCCAGGTCCGGCAACGTCCCCGGTATCGTCACCGGCATGTGGTCCACG
Source organism: Acidimicrobiaceae bacterium (assembly GCA_003166025.1). Lineage (GTDB taxonomy): Bacteria > Actinomycetota > Acidimicrobiia > Acidimicrobiales > Palsa-688 > Fen-671. The sequence continues at coordinate 44,529 of PMWT01000179.1, forward strand.
TCGTCGAGGTCCACGACCGCCTCGAGCAGGCCGAGGGTGTACGGATGAGCGGGGTGGTCGAGGACGTCGGCGGCACGGCCCGTCTCGACGAGCCGTCCGGTGTACATGACGGCGAGCCGGTCGCACATCTGGCGCACGACGGCAAGGTCGTGGCTGACGAACACGACGGCGACGCCGAGGCGGCGGCGCACGTCGTCCAGGAGCTCGAGGACCTGAGCTTGCACGGTGACGTCGAGGGCCGTGGTCGGCTCGTCGCACAGCAGCACCTTGGGCTCGGAGGCCAACGCCATGGCGATGAGCACGCGTTGGCGCATGCCTCCCGAGAGCTGGTGCGGGAAGGCGTGCGAACGCCGTTCGGGGTCCGGCATCCCCACCAGGCGCAGCAGCTCGACAGCACGTCGCCGGCTGGCCGCGGCCGGTTCTCCGAGCACCCGCCGGGGCACCTCGGCCACCTGTGCGCCCACCGTGTGCACGGGGTCGAGACCGCTGAGGGGGTCCTGGAAGACCATCGCCAACCGGCCCCGCCGGACGCTACGGGCACGGGGGCCGGCGAAAGGAAGAGGCTCCCCCGCCAGTTCGACGACGCCGCGTTCGGCCCGTACGCCCGGGGGCAACAACCCCATCAGCGCCCTCAGTGTTAAGCTCTTGCCTGAGCCGGACTCGCCGACCACGCCCAGGGACCCTCCGGCGGGGACCTCAAAACCGACGTCCTGGACGGCCACATGGCGCCGCGCCCCCCTCCCGACGCTCACGGTCAGGCCGGACACCTTGAGCACGGGCCCGTTCATTGGGGCCCGTTNNATTGGGGCCCGTTCATTGGGGCCTTTTCATTTGCGGCCCGTTCATTGGGGGCGCAGGACGTCCGCCAAGCCGTCCCCCAGCAGTGAAAATCCCAGGCCGGTGATGAGCACGGCTATGCCCGGCAGCGTCGCCAGCGCCCAGTACGTGGTCAGGAACTCCTGGCCCTCACTGATCATGGCGCCCCAGTCCGGGGTGGGCGGCTGGACGCCGAGGCCCAGGTAGCCGAGCGTCACGACGGCGACTATTACGAGTACCACATCGTTGGTCAAGTAGACGACGGCCTGGGTGATGGTGTTAGGCAGGACGTGACGCCACAGGATGCGCCAGTCAGGAAGACCCCCGGTCCGGGCCGCGGCCACGTAGTCCGACTCGCGCACCACGAGCGTCGTGGCGCGCACGGCCCGGGCATAGACGACCCAGTCGACGGCGGCAAAGGCGACGTAAATACCGGTGGTGCCGGCGCCGACGACAAATATCAACCCGATGACGAGCACATAAAAGGGAAAGGCGATCAGCACGTCGACGGCCCGCATAACGACAGTGTCGAGCCAGCCACCGCGATAGCCGGCCAGCGTCCCCATGGCCGTGCCGAAACAAAACGGGAAGATCACCGCCAGGATGCCCACCCGGAGGTCGGTCCGGCCCGCCCAGATCAGGCGCGAGAGCTCGTCGCGCCCGAGCTCGTCGGTGCCGAGGAGATGTTTGGACGAAAAACCGCTCAGGATGTTGTAGAGGTCCTGATGGTCGGGCGCGTACGGGCTTATGAGCGGGGCGAGCACCGCCACCAGCACCAGGCCCAGAGTGATGGTGGCCCCGATAATCAGCGTGGGACTGTGGCGCGCCCGGTAGGCCAGGACCGAGCGCGGACGCTTACGGGCGACCACGGGCGCCCCGTCGGGCCCCGTGCCCTCGGGCGCCGGGCCCGGGCCGTACCGGCCGACAAAGGTTGTCATCGCAACCTGATCCTCGGGTCGAGGCGGGCGGCGAGGAGGTCGGTGGCCAGGTTGACGATCACGACACCCGCGCCGAGCACCAGCGTGGTGGCCTGGACGACGGGGAAGTCCCGGTTCAATATCGAGCTCAACAGCAATGACCCGAGGCCGTTGAGGTTGAAGACCTGTTCCACGATGACCGTACTGCCGATCAGATAGGCGATGTTGAGGCCGAGCAAGGTGACCGTCGGCACCAGGGCGTTGCGGGCCACGTGGCCGAACAAGACCCGGAGCTCCCCCAGGCCTTTAGCCCGGGCCACGGCTATGAACTCGGCGTCCATGACCTCGAGCATCCCCACCCTGAGACTGCGCACCAGGATCGGCGCCATGGCGAACGAGGCCGTCAGCCCAGGCAGGACAAGAGACTCGAGGTGGCCGCCAAAGCCGCTGCCCTCGCCACCGACCGGGAGCAGGTGGAGGCGCACGGCGAAGACCTCGATGAGCACGATGCCAAACCAAAAGGCGGGAAGTGCCAGGCCGACGACCGAAAGGGCCCGGACCACGTGGTCGGCCACCCCGTTCTGGCGCGACGCGGCCAGGGCCGAAAGAGGGACGGTGAAGATAATGGCAAAAACAGTGGCCACCGCCACCAGTGCCGCGGTCTGGCCGATGCGGCCACCGATGAGCGACGCCGCCGACACGTTGTAGATGTAGGACTTGCCCAGGTTGCCCTGCACCAGCTGGGACAGGAAATGACCGAGCTGCACCGGCAATGAGCTGTTGAGGCCCCATTGCCGGCGAAGCGCGGCGACTGCGGGCGCAGTGGCGTGGAGCCCGAGCACGGCTCGGGCCGGGTCACCGGGTTCCAGGTGCATAAGGAGGAACGTGGCGAGCGTGACCCCGAAGACCACCAGTACCGCAGCCGCCACGCGCCGGGCGGCGTAACGCAGCATCAGATCAGGTTAGCCACACATCCTCGAGGCGATAGGCGCCACCGGGGTTGACCTCGAACCCGTTGACGTGGTCGGACACGGCGTAGATGTAGGGCGGGTAGTCGAGGGCCACGAACGGCGCGTCTTCGGCCACAATCGCTTGGATCTGCGCATAAAGAGCGGCCCTTTTGGTGCTGTCGTACTCGGCCTCAGCCTCGTGCACCAGGGTGATGGCCTTGGGGCTGTCGTAGTCGGACCAGTAGGACTCGGACCCACCGTTCTTCACGTCCACCTCGAATGAAGCCATCTCGTCCGGGTCGCTGATGTCGTTGATGGCGTAGTCGATGAACATGTCGTAGTCGTACTTCTGGAACGTCGACTCGAAGGCGGAGTGGTCGAGCGGGGTGATATCGACGTCTATATTTATCGACTGCAGCTGTGCCTTGATGATCTGAGCGAAGGTCACCCATTTCTGGACACCCCCGTCGATGAGCAGCTTGGTCGAAAAACCATTGGGGAACTTTGATTGTGCCAGCTCGGCCTTGGCCCGAGAGAGGCTGTACTCGAGGACCGGTGTGCTGGCCGAGTAGTACTCCAGGCTCGGAGGGAAGAACGAGCCTCCGGGCTTGGCCGTGCCGAAGCTTGCCGCGTGCACGAGAGCGGGACGGTCGATGGCGTAGGTGATCGCCCGGCGTACATGACGGTCGGCAAACTGCGGCAGTCTCTCGTTCATTACCAACAAGTCCACCTGCCAGGCGGGGAAAAGGTCCACGCTGATGCCGCTGCTCGCTTTGAGCGAGGAGACGTTGGCCGGTGGCACGGTGTCGATAATGTCGACCTGGCCACCCTGGACTTGCAGCACCCGCTGGTTGTCGTTGTCGACGTAGAGGAACTCGACGGCGTCCAGGTAGGGCTTGCCGGCTTGCCAGTAGTTAGGGTTGGCCTTCAAAGTTAGCGAGTTGGCGTCCGGCGTGAACCCGTCCAGGGTGAACGGCCCGGTACCGATCGGCGCAGTGAGGAAGTCCTTCTCGCTCTGCCCGGCGAAATCGGCCGGCAGCACGGCGTTGGCGAACACCGAGAGGTCAGAAAGGAACGGCGCCCAGGGCTGCGACAACTGGAACACGACGCTGTCGGTGCTCCTGGCGACAATGTCGGTGATGGCATAGTCGAGAAAAGAGAGCGGGCCGGCCGCGTCTTTGCGCGTCCGGTTTATGGAGAACACGACATCCTCGGCGACCAGGGGCTTACCGTTGGAGAACTTCACGCCGGGCCGCAGCGAGAACGTGAACGTCCGGTGGTCCGTGCTCACCTCGTAGCCCGTGGCCAGCCACGGGACCAGCTGGCCGGCAGGGTTGGTCACGTAAAGTGGCTCAAGGATCTTGTCGAGGGTGTAAATGTCGCCGGCGATGATGGTGTTGGCCGGGTCCAGTGTGGTGGGGCCGATACTGCGGGCGAAGCGCAGGGTGCCCCCCCGCTTTACCGCATTGGAGGAACGGGCGGCGGCGCTCACACGGGCGCGGGCACTGGCAGAGGCGCTGCTCGCCGCCAGCGGGCCCAACAGGACCACGGCAGAGCCGGCCACGCCGTACTTCAACAGGTCACGACGGGTCACCAAACGTTGGCCTGGGGTTGGCAATACTGCTCCCTTCATAATCGGGGCCTGGGCCACAGCTGTCGTTGGGTCGGCCCACACCACGCGGTGCCGGCCGACCATAGCTGCGCTCGCTCAGCCAGTGATGTCCATTTATACTAGGTGCAATCATTTATACTACGTCCATAGACCTGATGGGATCACGTTGAGGAGTTCCGCAACGACGGGGGCGGCGCTGACGCCTGCCCCGGTGACCGTAGCCCTGGGGCAGCGCCGACAACGCCGGGGCGGCGGTCATCGCCGTCGGGCCGGCTTACACATCCCTATGGGGTGCCCAGCACTGGCTGGCACCTCTGCAACGCCA
>PMWT01000107.1 GCA_003166025.1 Acidimicrobiaceae bacterium
AGACCTTCGCTGGCGCGACGGGGGCCTTCGGGCCTCCAGTCGAGCTCCCCCAGGCTGCTACGGCCGGGCGGTAGAGCTCGGCACCCTGGTGGCCCAGCGCTGGGTGGGCACCGGCCTGGTGGCAACAGCTTTGTGGTTACCTCGACGGGCACATGAAGGCGTACTCGGGCAAGGCACGCCTAGCCGAGGTGTGGAACTCGCAGCGCCGGGTACGCCAACCCGGCCCAGGACGGCATTTCTGTGTCGTGTTCGACCGGGGCCGCTACGACGGCAAGCTTTTCTCCCGGTTGGCCGAGGAGAAGATCGACTTCATTACCTCCATGTCGGCGCGAGACTTCAAGGTCTGCTGGGCTCAGGTTCTAATCGACGCGCTGGGTCCCTGGGCGGGGTAGATGCCGACGTTCCTCGGTCGTAAGCCCGCCCCAGATACCGAAAGCCTCGTTCAGTCCTGCGCTGAGGCAATGCTTACGCACAGGGCAGGTAGCACAGATGGCCTTGGCGGCCGCGGTCTCTAAACCCCCTCGGTAATGGTACAGGTCGGGAAAAAAGTCGCCCCCTGGGCCGTCCCGGCATGCGGCTCGCTCTCGCCACAGATCCGGCCCCCGGGTCACCTTTGCGGCGACCGGCAAGTCGTGCTTCATGCGTGGCCGAGCTCGGATCCTCCTGCGCATGTTAGCCGGGGCGTTGGGCTGCGACCACCCGTGCTCCGGACAGAGCTGGCGCTCGTCAACAGCGGGTTCGCCACAACCGGTCTGTCGGCAGAGGACCGGGCGGCCTCTGACCGCCGTCCACTCATCAGCCGTCAGACCGACGTCTACGCAAGCCAAGGCGGGAACGTCGGTCCGCACGTGGCTACGGGCTAAACCCGAGTGGTGGCGCTTGAGCACACCGGTGCCCGAGGCCATCAGGGCTCCTTTGTCGGTCAGCGCAATCGGCGTCGTACTCATTGGTGCTCTCGTGTGCCCACCGTGTCAGGGCTCTTGCCTTCCCGTCCCCGAAGGCCCTGGGCGTTTCAGGTGGGACGATGCACTGATCGCGCCTGTTAAGGCTGGGAAATCCGGGTTAGCTAAGCATTCCCAGCAGACCAACGCCATGAGCCCTACGGTTTGCAGAGCTTTCGCTGCGTCGACCGGGTGCCTCGTTGTCCCCGTTACACGCCTCAGGAACGTCAGGGATAGGTACGACATAGAAAGCCCTACGCCGCTCAGCGGGCGAAAGGGAAGGGCCCTGTGGAGCCTCAGGGCACATCGTTGTCCCTGTCGGGCTTTCAGCCGCTTCCAGTAGTCGGTCGTCCGCCTCCTGGCGGGCTTGGACCCAGCGGACACCAAGAAGCTGGAGGATTGTCGTCCGAAGGTCACTGCGGTCGTCGTCCGAATAACCCAATCCTTCTGCGCCACCGAGGAGCAGCTCGACGCCGTGAACCAGGGCCGCCGTCCTGGTGTCCACCTCCACATCGTGCTGGAGCATGTTTAGGGCTTCTTTGATATTCACAACGCACCACTGGGGTACTGGCTATACCGCATAAACCGGACTCCTACGAGAAATGGGACCCAGGCACACACGATGGCTCTTGTCATCGGTCGGGCCGTGGGCAACAAAGGACATCGAGCCCACGGCGCACTCCTGGAGTTCATGCCGGCCTCCTCAGGTCGGAGCGTTAGGACCACTCTACCTCCTGGGCTATCGCTAACGACAAGGTTGTAGACAAACCCTCTTGGAGCGAAAATACCTGCCTCAGCCTCGGTCGCAACGGGGGGACGTTGTTTGCACGGCATAAGTACCACCATCCCTCGATTAAGAGGCCACACATACGGTGGACTACCACTTCGGTAACTTTTGAACCTAAGCGAGAGCAACCACCCGCTCTTTTCTTTCGCTGATACTTCCGGACCAGCAGGCGTGGTGGTTCGTAGTCTGGACGATTAGCTTTTTGAGTTCCTATTTCGGCCACACAGCGCGGGACCGTCAGGGCGGTCGACGCGTTCCGGTTCCAGCTGGTCCAACGCTGGCTCAAGGCGCTTCGACGTCACAGGCGACGTCGCCGGCCGAACCTGCGGCCAGCATCCGCGATCGGCCACGCAGGACGTTTGATTCTGTGAAACCATGGAAGAAGCTGGCTCACTTTCTGCGCTGGCCAGTTGAATCCGCCCTCCTTATCTCCAAGGACGGGGGCTGGCGTCTCCGTCGTGGTCCCTCCGAGCGTGTCTGTTTAGTTGGCATAAACGATGTGAGCATCCATGGGTCGCTCGGGCACCAATCGCTTTAGATCGACGCTGCGGGCGGCCTGGCGGGCGGGCGGTACGCGGGCGCCTGGCGTGAGCAAACCTTGAGATTGGATGTCCCAACGGCCCAAAGCTTCGACGTGACCTGATGACTTGCGCCGCCCTTGCGCTTACATGCTAGATGGCCTCGTCGGCCTCCTGGAGCAGAGCCTCGGCCTTGGGCACGGAACCGCCGATGCCGGCAAAGGCAACACCAACCCTACGGGAGGGCGCCGCCTCCTTGTCCAAAGCCGGGCCACGCTCGGGTCGTCGCCCTGGCCTTGGCCCGGGCCTGCGCTACCGCAGAAGCGCCCGTCTCGGACAGTAGCGGCACGGCCTGGACGACCCCGGAGGGTCACCTGCTGCGCGTGTTCTCCCATCGCCCCACCCGCCGTCCCGAGCTCCAGCCGTCTAACCAGATCCACCAATTCGGGGCGCGTTGCAAAAGGGTCACAAAGTGGGGACGGCGAGCGAAGCGGACGAGAGGTGCGCCGGTCCAGGTGCCAATGCAACAGGGTCGCCAGCGTGACGAGCAAGACCCCCCGGGGCTCGCGGCTGATTAGGCGGGGCAAAGTGGCCAGCATCCGCACGATCGGTCGGGGAGCACCGTGGCCGTGCCGATGATCTTGGGACGGGCGTAGCCGCTGCTCAGAGCATGGTCCTGACCTTGCACCTTGCTTGGCGGAAGCGCGGCTTGCCACCCTGGATCCTGGAGCAGGGGAAGGGCCCTGGCCCCTGAGGCATGCCTACACGTCTAGTCTTGGGCCTCCGAATCTTGACTTGTCCCATCGGATCCATTGTGTTACTGTATTTAGGTGGTCATGACGACGGGGGCACGCAAACTCGTCGGTAGTGACACCTTTGACAGCTTCGGTTCAGAGTCCCCGCAGGAAGCGCCGAGCTCAGGGTCTGGCACCAAAGTTGCCCTCGCTGCGGTGCGGTGGTTGGCCGTCCCCCGGCGTTGGCGTGCCGCCGTCTCGGTCGCAGTCGGAATTGGGCTTTGGCAGCTGTTCGTGACCGTCATGCACCCGAGCAGCTTGGTCGTGGTGGGGCCCTGGACCGTCCTGCAAGACGGCCGTGCCCTGGCTGCCGACGGGCTCTTGTGGACCGACCTCCGGGTGAGCATGGAAGAGTTCGGCTTAGGGTTCGCCATCGCCCTGGTGATAGGTATTGCCGCCGGGGCCCGCCTCGGGACCGGTAAGAGGCTTTCCGAGTTCCTCAACCCCTGGGTCACCATCCTTTACACGGTGCCGGTCATCGCGCTCGCACCGCTGCTTATCCTGTCACTCGGTATCGGCATGAAAGCCAAGGTCGTAGTGGTAGTCGTTGCCTCTTTCTTCCCCTTGGCCATGAACACGCGCACGGGGATACAGAGTGTCGACCCTGGCCTCCACGAGGTCTGCCGGGCTTTTCGGGCCACAAAAGCTGAGACCTTCAGGTACCTTCTGCTGCCCGGGGCGGTGCCCTCCGTCCTGACCGGCGTCCGGCTCGCCCTCGGCCGGGGGCTGATATCGCTCGTGTTTGCCGATCTCTTTGGCGCCACGGCCGGGCTCGGCTACTTGATCCTGTCTTCCGAGCAAAACGTGGAGACCGGCAATGTGTACGTCGCCATCGTGCTGTTGGCGCTCATCGGACTGTCCCTCAGCTGGGTAGTCGGTCTTCTCGAACGCCACTTCAGCACCTACCGCGCCGGCCAGGCGGGGTCGTCCGCATGACGTCCCCTAACGCCAACCACAACGGAGCCGGAGCACACCTGACAAGTGAAGCGCACGTAGTCGTCGACGTGCGGGACGTGTCGAAGAGCTTCAGGGTGTCCAACCGAGACGTCCCCGTGCTCGATGATGTTTCCCTGGCGGTGCGGGCAGGCGAGATTGTGAGCATCGTTGGGCCCTCGGGCTGTGGCAAGACGACCCTGTTGCGGATGGTCCAGGGCCTCGAGGTGCCGACCTCCGGCGAGCTCACCATTGAGGGGCGCAAGGTCGGGCCGGGCAGCGTCAGCTCCGGTTTCGTCTTCCAACAGCCGGCCCTGTTCCCCTGGTTCAGCCTGGAGCGCAATATCGCCTTCGGCCTGCGCCTGCGGGCCTCAAAACAGCGACCGACCCGGGCCGAAGAAGCCGATAAGGTTAACAAGCTCCTCGACCTCGTAGGCCTAACTGGTTTCGGCGCCTACCGCCCGCACCAGCTGTCCGGGGGGATGCGCCAACGCGCCAACCTCGCCCGTGCTCTAGCCATAGACCCTGCAGTGCTTCTTCTCGACGAGCCCTTCAGTGCCCTCGATGCTCTTACGCGAGAGCGCCTCCAACGGGCCCTTAGCCACCTGTTCGCCAGTTTGCACACGACCGCGATCCTCGTCACCCACGACATCCGAGAAGCCGTTTTCCTGGGTTCGCGGGTTATCCTTATGGGGTCCTCTCCCGGTCGTGCCCTCTCACAGTTCACAGTGGACGTTCCCCATCCTCGGACGGAAGAGTTCCAGCACGGCGCCCTGCTAGGGGAAATTTCCCACGACATTTATGCCGCTCTTCGCCGCGCAGATGCCGGCCCTCAGAGCGCCGCCAGCCCGCTGGGAGCGGGAGGCGGCCATGACAATCCCAGCCTTGCCGTCAGGCATGACGCTGCTACAACAACCGAACAGGCGCTCGAGCCCGAGCTGTCAGGTGCAACGCTCGACGTTGCATATGCGAGAAAGGGATAACAGTCAACGATGCCTTATAGGAGCAGCCGCCACCGGCCATGGTTGGGGCGGGTCAAAGCGAGGTCGGCAGTGCCGGCCACCGTAGTCGCCTCCGTGCTGGTCTTCAGCTCCACCGCGGGGGCCTCAGCCCTTTCGCCCAACGCAACTGCGGCGCCGGAGACGACGTCACTGACAGTGCCGACGCCGGCAGCATCGGCTGCCGAGGGGCCAGAGGTCTATGCCGCAGCCGCCGGCTTTTATAAAAGGTACGGGTTGACAGTGGCCACCCCGGTTTCTGACTCGGGGACGGTGCTGAGCGAGTTCACGGCCGGAGCCGTAAGGATAGACGGGGTCGGCCAACTGCAGACGGCGGCTCTGTACTCTAAAGGTTTCCCGGTCCAAGTCATCGGGTGCACGGTGCTCAACCTGGCGTTCCACATGTTCGCGGCCAGCAGTATCACATCGGTCAAGGACCTGATCGGCAAGTCCATCGGGACGACCGCCCTTGGCAGTGGACACGAGCTGGCCGAGGAGGTGTGGCTGGAGAAGAACGGAGTAAACCCTTCCCAGGTCAAGTTCGTACCCCTCGGGTCGGTGCCGGACATCCTGGCGGCGCTGGAGTCAGGGAGCATCGCTGCCGGAGGGCTTTCCTACCCCGTGTGGGCCAGTGCCCAGACCGATCCGCACCTGCACTTCCTGGGGTTGGCACCCATACCGCCATCCCCCGACGTCGTGAACAGCCAGTGGGCCAAGGGCAACGCCAACACCATCGTCGCCTACCTCGAGGGCACCATCGAGGGCTTTTATTCCTATGTCACCAACGAGAAAGCCGCCTTACCGGTACTGGCCAATTTCTTGAACCTCAACCTCTCCGTCCCCGCCGACAAGGCCGAGGTCGTGAAGGGTTACGAGACGTACCTGCCGCCCGCTACTCAGCCGCTCACCGCGTGCCCGTCCGATTACCTCAAGGCTGACGTCCTGCCGTATATACCGGCGGCGGAAGGCGCGGAGATCGGCCATGACGCCAGTGGGTTTGTCAACACGTCCTACTTGAACACTGTTATCGATAACGGCTTCTACACCAAGCTTCAGTCGGAGTACGGCGCCATAAAGGGTTTCACCCCGCCCTCCTAAGAACCCCACAGACGAACGGGGCGGGTTTTGGAGCCGGTGCTGATCAGACCTGGACCACCTACACTACAGAGGAGATGCAGAGTTGACTACCAAGACGAAACTGAACATTGAAGCCAGCGGAGCGGTGTTCTCGCTCCCGTACCATGTGGCTGAGGAAAAAGGCTATTTCATCGACGAGGGCCTCGACTTAAACCTGATACGTCGCCAGTCGGACTGGGGGGTAACCGGGAGCTCGTTTGAGCTGGTGGAGGACCATCGCAGCGCCAGCCCGTTCTCGGTGCTGACCGCGTTCGAGACAGGACAGTCCGACATGTACCGGGCCTGCGAGTGGGGCCAAGTGAGGCGTTCTCACGACAGCCAGCGCCAAGGCCGCATCGCCTCCCGGCGGGCCGCAGTGGCCAGTCAAGCCATAATCGTCCGGCCGGACTCCCCGGTCAATACACCGCAGGACTTGGCGAACATCCCCGTCGGGGTTCACTTCCACCATGGGTCGCACTATCTAGTTATCCAGACCCTGGAAGGGTTCCTGCCTCGTAATGAGATCAAGGTCGTCGGGATCAAGCACGGCAACCGCTTGCTGGCGCTGCGCGATGGCGTCGTGGACGCCGTCGCCGTCATGGAGCCCTGGATCACTGTGGCCACAAAGCTGGGCTACAAGATAATCGCCGAAGCTCATTACATCGGGTCGGAGATAGCCGGGCCCGACCTTGATGAGGAGACCTTTGCCGCCATCAACCGAGCGGTTACCAAGGCGGTCGCCGATATCCACAAGGACATCCGGCCCTATCTCCACTATTTCATCGAGGAGGTGCCGAAGGAGATCGTCGAGCTGAAGCCGGAGGACTTCCAGCTCGGTCGCCTTAGGTTTGTTGACCCCACGCCGTACCCCGAGCAGGACTTCCGGCGGACGTACGACTGGATGGTCTCGTGGGACTTGATCGCTCCTGATGCCGGGTTCGAAGACATTGTGGACAACCGGCTTGTAGCCGTCTAAGGGCAGTTGCCCTTACGCATGGACCGGGGCATTGTGCCCCGGTCCCCGGCGCGTCTGTCTGACGTATCGCCGGCGGCTTGACGAATGGTGCCAGGAGCGCGCCCGAGTTGAATCGTCCGCAAACCTTCAAGACTTACCCAGCGGCGCCGGTGCAACTTCTCCCCCGAGCCCTGGTGGCCTCGGAGCTTTCCGCCGTCGAAGTGCTGTCGGGGGTCAAGGGCCGAGCGGCACCCTTGGATCTTGCTTTGCTCGGCACCCTGCTGTTCCTTGCCGATGGCGTTGTCCGGGTCATGAGGACGCCTGAAGGAGAGGACGTTTGGTTCCGGTCGGCTATGTCGGCGGGCAACCTCCACCCGGTGGAGATGTACGTGATAAGCGATGCCTTGGGAGGCGTGTACCACTATGACCCCCTCGGCCACGAGCTCGCCTTGGTCCGCCCGCGGCGCCGGCGGAACGGCGACGACGACGGAGGCATAACGGTCGTCCTTAGCGGCGTGCCACTACGGACCTGCTGGAGGTACGGTGCCCGAGGCTGGCGCCACCTGTGGTGGGACGCCGGGACGGTCCTCGCCAACATCCTGGCCGTCTCGGACGCTCACGGTCTCGACGCTGGGCTCGTGACTTCGTTTGCCGACGCTGATGTGAGCGAGGTCATCGGCTGTGAGAGCGTCGACGAGGTCCCGCTGGTAGTCGTCCGCCTAGGCCCGCCCGGGCGGTTGTGGTCGTCGGCGTCGGAACTGGGGCCCGCGGAGCCTTCGATGCCCGTTAGTTCGCGGCCGCTGGCGATGCCGCAGGTGGATGCCTTCCAATTGGCGGGCAACCTGATGGGGCCGGACCTCAGCGAGTGGCGCCAAGGCGCTCAGGCGCTGGCTCGGGAGGTCCCGGAACAGGTCGGTCGCTTTAGCTCGCCCCTCCCACAACCGAGGCTGGGGGCCCAAGACCGGGTCGAGGACGTGGTCCTGCGGCGTGGTTCGCTGCGCTCGTTCGGTTACGGCCCGGCCCCGGGAGCACTACTGACGTGGGTGTTGGCGGTGTCGGCGCGCCCAGCCCGGTTCGACGTTTGCCCTTCCGGCTCGCTGATTAGCATGGTCGTCAACGTTCACGATGTCGACGGTTTCGAGCCGGGTACCTACCGCTTCACCCCGGGCCCTGGGTTGGAGCGACAAGCCGTGGCTGGCCCGCCTCGTCTTCTTTCTGCCGAACTGTGCTTGGGCCAGCAACGGGCGGGGGATGCCTCGTGGACCGGCTTCCATGTTGCCAGCGCCCCTCTTCCGGCCGACAAGGTCGGTGGGCGCGCCTACAGGCTCGCTTTGTTGGAGGCTGGCATCCGCGCCGGTAGGTTGTCCTTGGCGGCATGCGCACTTGGTGGGGGTGCTACCGGTATGACGTTTGATGACCGTCAGGTACGCGTTGCGTTTGGGCTGAACACGCTGCCGCTGCTGGCAACCTCGGTTGGCCTGCGCAGTTCGCCGCCGCCGCCCAGCGGCACGCCGGGCTCCCCGGTCGAGATCCGGGCGCGTAACCGCCCCGGTCTTTAGCCGGTAGTCAAGCTACCTGGAGCACAAGCTTGCCCTTGGCGTGCCCGGCTTCGACCAGCCCAAGGGCATGGCGCGCCCTGGCCAGAGGGAAGACTTCCGTTACATAAGGCGAGAAAGTCCCGGCGTCGACCATATCGACGATGGCCTCGAGCACGCTGCGAGTCCGCTCTCTGCGCACCCGGGCGCCACCGAGAGCCACGGCAGTGGCCTCGTCGGCGGCGGTGACGATCCTTGACCCGTCGTCAACCAACGTGCCCAGGCCGAGCAACGCCGTCCCACCGACGAGGTCGAAAAGCCCGTCCACACCGTTAGGGGCCAGGGATCGGGCGTCGGTCATGGCGTTATCGCCGGAGGGGACGTGAACGGCGCCGACAGCTTCCACGAGCTCCCTCTTAGCGGCGCTGGCGACACCGATGACCCGGGCCCCACGATTGTGGGCGAACTGGCAAGCAGCGATGCCTACCCCTCCGCCGGCGCCGATCACCAGCAGGGTGGCGCCGGAGTGGAGGTCGAGCTGGTTAATTCCGTCGTAGGCGGTAGCCGCGGCGATCGGTAGCGCGGCGGCGTCGGTAAATGAAACTCCAGCTGGCTTGGGCGCAGTCCAGCTGGCAGCCACTAAGGCATACGTAGCGAAGCCTCCTCGAGGGCCGTCGGCCACCTGAGCGAGGACTTCGTCGCCCGGAGCGAAACCGGTCACGCCATCACCCAGTGCCTCGACGGTCCCGGAGACCTCACGCCCCAGGCCTACCGGGTGGTCCAGGGCGCCACCACGGGTCATGCCGGCGCGCCGTTTCCAGTCGGCGGGGTTTACCCCGGCCGCATGGACAGCCACGCAGATTTCCCCCGGGCCGGGGAGGGGCTTTTCCACCTCGACGAACATCTCGTGCTCGGGGCCACCATGCTGGGTGTACACGTACGCTGTGGGCATAGTCCTTCTCCTGTCCTGACTGTTGTCCTGGGGCGGCGCACCGGGCGCCACGTAGCGGACTTTCACGCCGCTCCGGCCTCTTCCGCCAAGGCGGAGGAGCCGGGTTCCGCCCATGGCCGGGCGCTGGCTGACCTCTGGGCCACGATGGTCGTTATGGCGACGCCGCTGGCTGCTAGCGCCGATGCGCCTGCCAACACCAGAGGCCACCGGGCGCCAGCGTGCTCGCCGACGAAGCCGATGATCGGGCTGCCGACCAGCGTTGACCCCTGGAAGGAGACCGACCATAGCCCCATCACCCGTCCTCGCATTTCCGGCTCAGACGCTAACTGGAGGGTGGCGTTGCCCATCGAGTTGAAGGCTATGTAGCCAAGACCGGATGCAAACAGGGCAACGACGGCAACCGGTACGTTCGGAGCGAAGGCCACGGCGAGGGTCATTACCGCGTACTCTCCGGTAGCAATGGCGCACGCCCGCAGTCCGGTACGGCCACGGCTCGCCACCCACAGCCCCCCCAGGACCGCCCCAGCACCTAGGCCGCTAGTGAGAAGACTGTAAGTAGAAGCGCCCCCGTGGAAGCTCTGCCGAGCGAGGATGGCGAGCGAGACCGGGTACTCGTAGGCGATGGTCCCTATCAAGGCCATCATCAACAGTGGCGTCCGGAGCTCGGGGTTGCCGGCCACGTAGGCCAAGCCGGAGCGGAGCTGGCCGGCCTGACGCCGCTGGCGAGTGCTCGGGCTCATGGCGGCCCGGTCCAACCTCGCCAAGGCCACGATCACGACGGCGAACGAGGCGGAGTTGACCAAGAAGCATTCGCCAATGCCCAGCGCGGCGATGACTCCGGCGGCCAAGGCCGGCCCGACGGCCCGTGCGATGTTTATGGTTATCGAGTTGAGCGAGACTGCATTGCGAAGCTCGCTCTTGCCAACGAGCTCAAGAACGATTGCCTGACGGGCCGGGCTGTCGAACGCGCTGGCCACTCCCGAGACCAAGGCGATGGCGACGATCGTCCAGATTTTCACTGTGCCGGTGACCGTTAAGGCACCCAGGACCAGCGCGCAAGCGCCCTGCACGCCCTGGGTGGCCATAAGGAGGCGCCGCTTGTCCGTGCGGTCTACGACGAGCCCTCCGTATGGGGACAGGACAAGCACGGGCAGCGATTCAACCGCAACTATGAGCCCCAGTGCGGTGCCTGAACGGGTCCGGTCGTACACGAGCCAGGGCAGTGCGATCAACTGCATCCATGAGCCGATAAGCGAGACGACCTGGGCGGTGAAGTACTTGCGATAATTGCGGTTGTGCAATGCGGAGAACATGCCGGCACCGCCGCCTTGCCGCGTGCTCAACGGCCTAGGAGCCTTCGGTAGACAGCGGCGGTAGGGTGTCGTCGGCTGGCACCCCTGCCTCGCCGGAGGCCCGGGCGAACATCTCGGCGGCGGCGCGGTGGAAGCCATCGGGTAGTCCCGCCGAGCGGAACGTAGCCGCCACTTCGTCCATCTCCCCGGCCCAACGCCAACCCTTTTTGGCCGCCCACTCTCCCGCCTGCAGGCTGCGGGGGCCCAGATCGAGCTCGGACGCCTGCCAGGCGGCCAGCAGAGGCTCCAGCACCCCCTCCGCCGCGGCAAGGGCACGAACGGCTAGGAGCAGGGCCGCTGAGCCTTTCGACCAAGCGGCATAGCTCATCTTGAGCGCGGACGCGGCCACCGGGTCACTTGAGACGACTGCGGCTTGGACCGACGTCCCCGCGAAGAAGTCCAGCACCGTCGGTCCCCCCTTACCGGCCAGGTACAAGCGGGTGGCCCGGTCCCGTGTCGGCGGCGAGCCGATGACGCAGCCGTCCACGTATTCGCCGCCCGCGTGCTCGACAATGTCTGCTACTTGGCGCGCGGTAGCGGGCGAGATGGCGTTGGCGTCAAGGTAGATGCCCCTGAACGGCGAGACCCCTTTGGCCACATCCAGGGCCGCATGCGGCGGGCACAACGAAATAATGACGTCGGACGCTTGCACCAAGGCGTCGATAGTCTCGACGTCGACCAGCCCCGCGGCCTCGGCCCTAGTTCGTGACGGGGGACGGCGGCCCCTGGATGCCCAGATGACTCGGTGACCGGCCCTGACCAGTTCGCCGCCGACTGCTGCACCCATTTCACCGGGGTGTAACAGGCCTATCGAACCGATTGCCATGTCTTTTCCTCCTCCATCGGTCCGCCGTTCCCAAACGGCCTAAGGCTCCACTGCCAGAGCCTAGTCAACACATAGGAGTAATAGAAGCCCTAGCAATATCCAGGTTCGGTCAAGCTTGCCCCACCTACCTCCACGCAGGGGGCACCGGCGGCGGCTCGTTCCCCGCCATTGTCGCCGTCTAATCCGAGGCCGGCTGTTCTATAGGCAAAAGCACCACAAGGCGCGTGTCGCCCGGTTCGGATTGCACACGGATGTCGCCATGGTGGCGGCGCACGACTATGCGGTAGCTGATGTCCAAGCCAAGCCCGGTACCCTGGCCCACGCCCTTGGTAGTGAAGAACGGCTCGAATATGCGCCGTTGCACCTCAGGCGCTATCCCCGGCCCCGTGTCGGCAATCTCGACAGCCACACATTCGCGCTCGCGGCTCGTACGGATGGTCAAGGTGCCCTCCCCGCCCATGGCATCGATCGCGTTGTCGATGACGTTGGTCCATACCTGGTTGAGCTCGCCCGCTTGCGCACAGATCTTCGGCAAGGAGCGGTCGTAGTCACGAGCCAGCTTTACGCCTCTTTTGAGCTTGTGGCCAAAGATCACCAGGGTGCTTTCAAGGCCGTCGTGGACGTCTACCTTGTCGAACTTCGACCTGTCGAGGTGGCTGTAGTCCTTCATCGCGGCTACGAGCTCGGAAATCCGACCGGCGGAGCTTCGTATTTCCCTTACGAGGTTCTCGATGTCGAGCGCTGTTGCAAGCCAACGGACCGCGTCGGGCGCAGCATCCCCGGTCGTGGAGATGACGCGGCGAAGCCAGGCATCGTCCAGGCCGGCCGAGACCAACGAGGGGGCGACGGCCCAGGCCTCCTCGACCCCAGCGGCCTCGAGCTGCTGCCTCAGCTGGTCCTCGAGGTCCCCGGCCTCGAGGGGCGACAACTGCTGAGAGCCCTGGGCGTGCCCGGTCGCCTCGACGAGCAGGTCGAGCATCTCGGACAGTCTGCCCTCGTTCAGCCTCGGGGCCAGCTTTACCAGCACGCGGCGACCGTCCTGGAGCCGCGTACTGAGCGTCTCCGCTGCTCGTACCTCGGCAGCGGCCGGGTTGTTGAGCTCATGCGCGAGCCCGGCGGAGAGGGACCCGAGGGCGATCAACTTCTCCCTTTGGCCGACGAGCGCCTCGGTGTTGGTCATACCGAGGAACAAGCCGTCCAGGAGGTGGACGGCCATGGGGAACCACGTCTTCAAAAGGTAGGCATACTCCTCGGCCCGCAATTTGAAAAGTCTCGAGCGCGCAACTGTCCGCAGGGTGGACGTGTACGACTGGTCCGCGGACGCGCTTATGAAGGCGCGGGTCGCTCCGGCATAGGCCCCCGGCTGGCTGGCCGTGTTCATGACGACGTCCGCCCCGTCGACGCGCGTCACCAGCTGTACCTCCCCGTTCAACAGGACGTAGAAATACTCCGCCGAAGCACCCTGGGTGTAGACGACCCGGCCCGCTTCGTGGGTCTCGGTTGTGCCGTGCGCGACGAGCCAGTCGAGTTGCCCCTCGGTCAGGTTCTCGAAAAGGAAGCAGTCGCGCAGCTCGTCCTTTAGCCCATTTTGGCTCGTACCGGTGCCGGTCTCGGTCATAGCAGCTCCAGGTACCTATGCACGAACGTCACCGCCATGGCGCCCTCTCCCACCGCAGAGGCGACCCTCTTCACGGACTGGCCCCGTACGTCTCCAGCGGCAAAGACACCGGGGACGCTGGCCTCGAGGAAATACGGGTGCCGTTCGAGCGGCCAGTCGCCAGGAGGCTGGCCGTCGACCAGAAGGTCAGGCCCGGTGAGCACGAAGCCGTTCTCGTCCCGAATGATCTCCTTCCCTAGCCAATCGGTGCAGGGGGCGGCGCCAATGAACACGAACAGCCAAGACGTCCCCGCCTCCTCCTCGGTGCCGGCACCTCGGTCCGCTATTGTTATGCGCTCCAGGTGGTCGCTCCCGCTCGCCCCGACCACCTCGCACCGTGTCCGCACTCGGATATTGGGGAGCTCACCGATCTGTTGGATGAGGTAGTGCGACATCGAGCGTTCCAGGGCGTCCCCACGCACGAGGAGCGTGACGCTCCGGGCCGTCCGGGAGAAGAAAACGGCCGCCTGGCCAGCCGAATTGGCTCCTCCCACGATGTAGACGTCCTCGTCCCGGCATGACTGTGCCTCGGTCGCGGCGGCGCCATAGTAGATGCCGCTGCCGTTGAAAGCGTCGGCGCCGGGAACCCGAAGACGGCGGTACGCCACACCGGTGGTCAGGATGACGGCGTGGGCGGACAGTTGAACGCCCCCAGCCAGCCCCACTACGCGGGCCGAGCCGCACGCCCGGAGGCCGAGGACCTCCGAGGTGAGCAGCATCTCAGCGCCGAACCGTCGAGCCTGCGTGCTGGCCCTCCTGGCCAGATCCCCGCCCTGGATGCCCGAGGGGAAACCGAGGTAGTTCTCGATCCTCGAGCTTTGACCGGCCTGGCCGCCGATGGCCTCGCGCTCGACCATCACGGTGTTCAAGCCTTCTGAGGCCCCGTACACTGCGGCACCCAGGCCAGCCGGCCCGGCGCCGACGACGATCAGGTCGTAAAAGGGGAGCAATGGCGTTGAAGCCAACCCGAGCAGTGCCGCCACTTCGGCCGGCGAGGGGCCCTGCAACGCCTCGCCAGAACCCGCGATGACCAGGGGCAGGTGATCGGCATCGCCGCCATTGGCGGCGAGGAGCGAGGCGGCCTCAGCGTCACGGTCGAGCTCGAACCACCTGAAAGGGACCTGGTTGCGGGCGAGGAAGTCCTTGACCTTATGCGAGGGGGCCGACCAGCGGTGGCCGACGACCCGAATGCTGTCCTCCGCCTTCATCCGGTCCTGCATCTTCCAGTCCTCGAGGAGGTCGTCAAGGACCGGGTAAAGCTTCTCCTGCGGCGGGTCCCAGGGCTTCAGCATGTAGTAATGAACGTCAGCTTCGTTGATGGCGGCAATGGCGGCCTCGGTGTCCGCGTAGGCTGTGAGCAGCACGCGGCGGGCCTTGGGGTACAACCGGCGCGCCTGCTCCAGGAACTCCACACCTGTCATCTCCGGCATCCGGTGGTCGGCGAGCATTAGGCCGACCCTCTCGTCTCTGAGCTTCAGTTCCTTCAGGGCGTCGAGCGCGGCCGTCCCCGACTCGGCGCGGCGGATCCTGTAATCCTCTCCGTAACGTTGGCGCAGGTCCCGGGCGATGGCCCGTGAAACGTCAGGGTCATCGTCTACGGTCAGAAGGATCGGAGGTCCCATCGACCCCATTGTGGCCGGGCTCTTACTGTAACCAGGAGCTCGAGTTCGTCTAGGAAGCAACGGCTGAACTAAACAAGGACAGTCGTTCAGATGGGGCCGCCGCTCTAGGCCTTTTTCAGGTACCTACTGCCGCCTACACCCAAGGTGAGAAAACCGCGAGGACCTGTCCCGCAAAGAGCTGTAGGCGCTGCTGGTACCTATATGCTCGCACGATGTATGTCATGTTCCGGCTGGTAAGGCTCGGCTTTGGCGGCAGGTCGTAGTGCACAAATCAGCGGCGGCACCCAGACCATGGCGGAGGCGCTTCCAGCGGGCGGTGCTGAGCGCACTGGTTGCCTCCGTGCCCCTCCCGGTGAGCGTTCTGGCCACACCGACACCCGCCGGGGCGAGCCCGGCACCAGCACCTGGAGCCGCGGCCCGGACGGGCGCGGTCGTACGGTCAGCGCAGTGCGAAGGCGCCGGTGGGTTGCCCGCAGAGCTGGGCGAGTGGGCCCACGAGCTGGGCCAGGGCCTTGAGTTGGCATCCGCCGCGGCTAAGACCGGGGCGAAGTCGCTGGGGGTCGTCGGGGATGCGGCCGGCGCGGAGCATCTCAGCGGCCTCGGCGAGGCGGCAGGGACCGCGGGCGAGGTCGCGGGTTATGGGTTCGCTCTTGCTGCGTACAAGGCGGCGACCAACGCGTTCGATCTCGGGGCCAAGGACCCCGCAGCACCGGACTTCGAGGCCATGTTCACTCCTGTGTTCGCCTCTGTCCCGGTAGTCGAGGCGCCGGCCCCGGGCCTTGCGGGAGCGTTCAAGTCCCTGAACCGGCTGTTCGCCACGGAGGTCCGCTTTGCCGAGGTCGTGGTCGCCTACCGCACATCGCTGGACCGAGCCGGATCGGCGGCGGCCGCCGGCGACCAGCTCTGGCTGCAGCGCCAGGCAGATGCCTCAGCCAAGTACGCCCTCGAGGCGTCCACCGTGCTGAAGGGGCTCCCCCGGCTCGACGCCGCTGTCGAGAGCAATTTTGTGGCCGATCGGCTGGCTTTGGCCATCACCCCGCAACAGTTCCGCGCCGGGCAGGCCCAGGTCGCTCGCCACGGGCTGCCGTCGGTGGTCACGCACTTGCTTGGCGTCGCCGCCGGGGCGCTGCGGCCCCAGGCCAACGCCGAAGTCAAGGCCCTGAAGGCCCTTCTGCTCGACACGACAGCGTTGAAGCAGGCCATACTTCGTGCCACTCCGACCTCGCTGGATCTGCAGGACGTGCTCGGTCCCGGTCCACTGAGCGCCGCTGACGATCGGGCGGCCGCTGCGTTCCAGGGCTACGCAGCCCGGATCCTGGTCCCCACTACGACCACTACTACGACGACCAAGCAGGCGCAGATCCGGACTTTTGCCATGGGCTGCGCAGAGGGCGGCGGGGGGGCATCGAGCGGCCTCACCTGGGGCGACCCACACCTCGTGACCCTCAACGGCTTTCACTACGACTTCCAGGGGGCCGGAGAGTTCACCCTGGTGCGCTCCGACGACGGCAGCCTCGACATCCAGGTCCGCCAGCAACCGCAGCTGGCGCTCTCCGACGAGGTGTCCTTTGACACCGCCGTCGCCATGCTCGTCGCCGGCACGCGTGTTGAGGTCGACCCCGGGTTGGCCCTGGGCATACTTGTCGACGGCCACCCCTTACAGCTCAACGGGGCGGCCGACCACCTCCGCGGCGGCGGCGAGCTTTATTACGACCCTGTGGGCGACGTGGTCGTGAAGTGGCCGGACGGGAGCAAGGCCGTTATCTACGCTGCCGGGATAGGAGGCTACGTCGTCTTCACCGCCGCTGCCGACCTCGCCGGCAAGCTGAAGGGCCTGTTGACGGCGGTGGCGAAACCTGAAGGTGCCCATGGCATCCCCGACGGCGACGAAGTCCTCATCGGTGGCAACGGGAAGCAATACGTCGTGAACACCAATGCGACTTCGCCCCCCCCGACGCTCTACCGGGAGTTCGGCCCCAGTTGGCAGATCACGCCGCGGGAGTCGTTGTTCACCTATCCCCGAGGCAAGAGCACAAGCTCTTACATACTCAAGAACTTCCCGGACAGCGGCTACGACCTCGCCTCGCTCCCGGAGGGACGGTTGGCGGACATCAAGAGCACCTGCCGCAAGGCGGGCGTCACGAACGCAGACCTGCTTGAGGACTGCGTATATGACTCGGCCGCCACGGGCAGGCCAGCAGGCTTGGTCGCGGCGCTGGCGGCCCGGGCCCAGACCGTGGTGACCGCAGCGGAGCAAGGCGCTGGGACAGCGCCGAACGGACCGACGACCGTCCCCCTGGGCACCGGAGGTAGCCTCCCAGTCACGGCCGCCGACCCGACGACGGGCACAACCTATGTCGCCTGGGCGACCGACAGTGGCGATGCCATCGACCTTTGCGTGGTCGTGACCACCAGCCTTTGCAACGCCACGGGCGACCCCGACCGTCTGACCGATGGCACCATTGGTGCCGGCGGCCCGCCACAGTACTCGGACCCGCGCATCGTCATCATGCCCGGCAGCGGTCAGGTGGTCGTCCTCGCCGCTGTCGTGGGCGTGGTCGCCTCCGAGGTCCCCAAGGTCGACCCGCCCGGCTACACAGGCTCGGCCGGGGACGTCGCCTGGGCCTCTGCTCCCGGCGGCACCGCCTTCGGTCAACCAGGGGAGGGCATACAGGACGGCGGCGTGTTCCTGGCTGCCGGCGTGCCACCCGAAGCCGGCGCCGTGGCTCTGAGCCCGACGGCGATCGGGGTGTTCGAGAACGACACATACCAAAGTGCGTTCTCCGACTTCACCCTGGCGACCCCGGCGCCCGTAACTCCGGCCGACCCCGACCCGACGGGCGGTTTTGGCCAGAGCGCCAACAGCAATAGCGGCCAACTTGCCGCCCAGCCCGTGGCGTCACCTGCCGGCGACGACGTGGTCGTGGGCATCGCTCTCGGCGGCGACGACCCCAGCTGTCCCACATCGCTGACCACTGTGGGCTGGAGCTCGGCCACCGGCAGCCTGGTCCAGGCGGGCTCGGCCGGCGCTCTCAACGACAGCGCCACCTGGCCCAGCCGCGGCTTCAAACTGCTGGCCTGCGCAGCCGGATCCCCCACCCTCGCCAGTGGCCCGAGCGGCATCGGCGAGCTGGACCAGGAGGGGCCCGGTCTGGCCAAGGGTACGCAGCTGTCGCTGGTGTTCCGCCGGTTCGACGTGGCCACGGGCACCTTCGGTGCCCCGGTCCAAATCTCCGACGAGACGAAGGTCTCGAGCGGCGGCGCCGCCAACGTCAGTCTCTCGCAGGACTCGACCGGGTCCATCTATGCCGCGTGGGTGGACAACCGTGGCCTCGTCGTGAGCTGGAGCTCCGACGGCGGAGCACATTGGTCGGTGCCGGTGGCTACGGGGCTCACCCTCAACAGCACCGGGAACGACTTCGTGGTCCAGGGCCTGGGAGCCGGTAAGTTCGCTGTGGCCTACGACAAGGCCGTCCCCCCGACGACGGCACGCGAATACCTCACCACCTTCAACTACAGCGCGCTGAGGGTGCCACCTTCCACGACATCACCGACGGCACCAACGCAGTGAGCTTGCCCAAGACGGTGAGAGGCTACAAAGTCGGGCCCGGTTGGGGCCCATTTAGGGGCTGGGGTACTTCCCTTCACAGTATGCCCGCAGTTCGTCGAGCCCAGATTGCTTCAAGATCTCGATTACTGCATGAACAGGTTTCTTTGGGCCGGTCACCTGCCTTAGGGCTTCCGCTCCCGCGCCGCCACGCGCCGGAACGTCAGTTGTCAGCAAAACGAGCGGCGCATTGCCTACCTGCTGCAGCACGGCAGCCTTACCGAGCGCCTTCCACAGTGTGTCGGTGCGCTTAAGCCCGGCCCGGTGACTGGTGAAGCTTCCCGTTACGTCGAAGGACCACAACTTGCCTTGGATGTCCCGTGCTGTGAAGTTGACTTCTACTCCCCCTGGTTGACGTTGGTCTTTCTGAATATCGNNCGGCGTTCTTGCTCGACCCTGGTCTCCGCCAGGCCGATGTACGACTCGTCGAGGTCGTACCCGGCGTAATGGCGCCCGGTTCGAACAGCTGCCACGGCCGTCGTTCCCGACCCGGCGAAAGGGTCGAGCACGAGGTCTCCTCGGTAGGTATGGAGCTCTATCAGCCGAGCAGGGAGCTCGACCGGGAAGGGGGCGGGATGGCCCACCCGGGTGGCGCTCTCGGCCGGTACCTCCCACACATCAAGCGTGTTCTCCATGAAGTCGTCACGCGTCATCGACGANNGGCCGGGACCGCCCGGTCGAATCGGCCCTTGCTGGCGACGATTACCCGCTCGGTCAGATCCCTTAGTACTGGGTTCCCAGGCCGCTGGAAACTACCCCACGCACATGAACCGGACGAGCCACGTTGCTTCACCCAGATGATCTCGCCGCGCAGCAACAAGCGCAGGTCATCCTGGAGGATGCCGATAACGTCGGCCGATAGCGAGCGGTAGGGCCGGCGGCCCAGATTGGCCACGTTCACTGCGATGCGCCCGCCTGGCTCAAGCTTCCGGGCGCACTCACGGAAAACCTCTCGGAGCAACTGGAGGTACTCGAGGTAGGTGGCCGGCACTCCGCCCTCCCCCAGGGCCTCCTCGTACTCTTTGCCGGCGAAGTAAGGGGGCGAGGTTACCACTAAGGCGACGGACGAGTCAGGTACCTCGTCCATGCGGCGAGCGTCACCGACGATCAGCTTGTCGAGAGCCCGGTACGGTGCAACCTCTGTGTCCGAAGAGAGGTCAGGCGGGGTGAACCGACGGTAAAAACCACTGGCGTCGTGGCTCTCCCGCTTCGACACACCAAAGGCCGAAGTGGAAGTCGACCGCTTCACCATTGGATCACGATCCTACGCGTCGCGCGGGTCTGGTCCCCGGATAGCGCACCACCTATGGAACTCGACTGCGCAGACCACCTATGGAGCCCGACTGCACAGACCCATGGGCGGCGCCCCGAACCGGCCTAATGGGTGCGGGCGACAACCCGGCAGGGCACTTGTGTCTTCTCGTCCAGGTGGTAGCTGGCACAGATCCGGTGGTAGCCGTCGGCAACCCAAAGGGGTACGCCTTGTACCAACAGCACAGGGGATAGCTTGTCCCCTTGCTTCACCTTCTTGAAATCTGCGGCTACCTCGGAGTCGTTGGACGCGAGCAGTGGCAGGTCCGCAGCCCGAAGGAGGTCCTTCGCCGCATAATGCTTCAGCGATCGCTCCTTGCGCAGAGCCTTGGCCAGTTTGGCCGCGGCCTCTTCTCCGACCAGCAACGAAAGGTACGATTCCGCAGCTGGGAAGTCCTCCGCTTCGGGATCGTCTTTCCAGTGTTCGCTCGCCACTAGAGTGCACACGCTCCTCTCACTCACTGCATGCGCCACTTGAAGTGGAGATGTTACTCTTCGCCTAAGCCGAGGACGCGCGGACAGGACCGCTAGTGTCGCGCGAAGAGTGCCCAGCACGGGCGAGCTAGGCGAGCTTGAGAGGCATTTGAACGGGGACCGCATGCAGCAACCGTTACCTCTGGACGGGCGCAGGCCCCTCCACCTCGAAGAGCCCGCAGGGCTACAGACCCCGTGGACCCGGGACTTCCACGACCTTTCTTTCGAGTGGCGGCGCCTTTTCGCTGAGGCGTTGGGCACGTTCCTCCTAGTCCTGGTGGCTGCAGGGGGAACGGTGGTCGATGCTCGCAGCCACGGGCAGGTCCCCCTCGACGCCCGGGTGGTCGCCCCCGGGCTCATGGTCATGGCGGTCATCTACTTCATGGGCACGGTCAGCGGGGCTCACCTCAACCCGGCCGTTACCATCTCGTTCGCCCTGCGCCGGAACTTCCCTTGGAAACGGGTGCCCGGCTATGTCGCAGCCCAGCTCGCGGGTAGCGTGCTCGCCGCCGGCTTCCTGCGGGCCACTTTCGGTAACATCGGCCACCTCGGTGCCACTGAGCCTGGCGCCGGGACGAGCGGCGCGACTGCGGCCCTGATCGAGTTCGTGCTCACCGCCGGACTGGTAAGCGTGATCCTCGGCACCGCCTCGGGCGCCCGCAACATCGGTGCCAACGCCGCCCTCGCCGTCTCGGGCTACATCATCCTGGCCGGCCTGTGGGCGGCGCCGGTCTCGGGCGCGTCCATGAACCCTGCCCGCTCCCTGGGCCCAGCCCTCATCGGCGGTCACTGGACCGACTGGTGGGCCTACGTGGTCGGGCCGGTCGCCGGTGCGGCCCTAGCGGTCGGCTTCGCCTGGGTGCTGCGCGGCCCACCCAGTAAAGCGGCCGACGAAGCTGCCCAAGGGGGCGAGCAGTAGCCGCTGACCCTGACGAATCGTTTGCGACTTCTCTGGTCGGCGCAATTGACGGTCCTCGCCCGTTCGGTAAGTCTGTATAACGATGGCAAATTCAATGTGTTACCGACAGCTGGGCGCTTCAGGGCTGAGGGTGTCGTGTTTGGCCCTGGGGACCGCTTCTTTCGGAGCCGGTGACCGCGCCACAAAGTCTGGGGCGGTTGACGTCAGCGACGCCCGGCGCCAAGTCGATATGGCGCTCGAGGCCGGCGTCAACCTCATAGATACCGCCGACGCCTACGGCGCGGGTGGGTCAGAAACTGTTCTCGGCCACGTATTACAAGGACGCCGCGACCGGGTGACCTTGGCCACCAAGGCTCGGTTCCCCACTGGCACGGGCCCAAACGATGCCGGCTCGTCGCGTCACCACCTGGTCCGAGCCTGTGAGGCAAGCTTGCGACGGCTACGGACCGACCACATCGACCTCTACCAGCTACATGAGTGGGATGGTCAAACGCCGCTGGAGGAGACGCTTTCGGCTCTCGACCTCCTGGTACGGGGAGGCAAGGTGCGCTATGTCGGTTGTTCGAACTTCGCCGGATGGCAGGTAATGAAGGCATTGGGAGTAGCCGGGAGCGATCGTCGGGCCAGGTTTGTGAGCAACCAGGTCTACCTTTCCTTGCTCGAACGCTCGGCGGAGTACGACATTGTCCCGACCGCTCTCGATCAGCGGCTCGGTCTTTTGATCTGGAGCCCTTTGGCCGGTGGCCTGCTGTCGGGCAAGTTCCGACGAGGCCGCCCCGAGCCCGAAGATAGCCGTCACTCCGGCGGGTGGCCTGAGCCCCCGGTCGGGGACCGTGAACGGCTCTATGACATTGTCGAACTTCTCGCCGAGATCGCCGCTGATCATCACGTAGGCGCGGCCCGTGTCGCCTTGGCCTGGCTCGTCACCCGACCTGCGGTGACGAGCGTGATCGTGGCGGCGCGTTCGGATGCGCAGCTGGCTGAGAACCTGGCGGCCGCCTCACTGGCATTAACCAAGGACGACCTGGAGCGCCTCGAGCGGGCGACGCGACCACCGCTGATCTACCCGTACTGGCACCAATCCTGGTACGCCAAGGACCGCCTGAGCGAAGCCGATCTATCGCTGATCGGGCCCCACCTACACGAGCCCTAGGCCTGACTGGGCCCTAGGCCTGACTGGGCCCTTCTCTGGGCGGCGCGGCAAGGTCCGTGGTGGGGGCAGAGCCCGACCGGTGGCAATGAACAACGTGCAGCCAAGGGCCATCACG
This sequence comes from Acidimicrobiaceae bacterium, assembly GCA_003166025.1. Lineage (GTDB taxonomy): Bacteria > Actinomycetota > Acidimicrobiia > Acidimicrobiales > Palsa-688 > Fen-671. Next base: position 22,566 of record PMWT01000107.1, read on the forward strand.
GCCAAAACGCCTAACTCCAAGTCGGTATGGGCCCACCGGCCAGCCACGGCCAACGCGGTGGGCATCAGGAACCCGACATAGGTCAACGAATAGTAAATGCCCGTCATAGCTACGATGTCGTCGGGACGGCTCAACCGCTGGACCTCGATCAGCCCGGATACGAGCGCCACGCCGAAGGCGAGGCCGAGCACCACGGCCGCGGCCGCCCCCCACCAGGGGGAGGCAAGGGCGACGCTGAAGGCAGCCAGCCCGATACCGAAGGAAAGGGCGACCATCGAGGCGACGAGAGCTCGGGGGCGGTGGGCATGGTCAAGGCGGCGGGCGACAGGTTGGACCAGCACGCCGGCGCCCAGGGTGGCAACCGTGAGCGCCGTCGCGTAAAGGAGCGCCCAGTGCCCCATCAGGTGGGCCATCGTCTGGGGAAGGATGGCGTAGGCAACCCCGGCGGCCCCGAAGACCCACGGGGCCATAGGAAGTACAAGCCGCCGGAACCGCTGCTGGCGAAGCGAGGGGAGCCGCGGGCCAGTGGCCCGGGGGCGCCGACCGCCTAGATCTGGCCGTGTCCCGGTGGACCAGCGCACAACGGCCACCAGCACAAATGCCGTCAGCACCACGTGCACAAGGTACGGTAGGGATCCCGGCCACGGGGACCACTGCGCGAGCATCCCCGCTACGCCGGCGCCGGCCCCGAACCCGGCAGTCAACGACAACGAGGCCCGCCGGGCCCCGACGACTAGGCCCTGGCCGGCTTCGACCGTCAACTCAGTGACCCAGCTGGTCCCCACGGTCATGCCCAAACCCAGCGCGACACCGCTCAGCAAGCGGCCGGTGAACAAGTACGGCAGGCTGTCAAAGGCCAGCGACAAGCTCCCAAGGCCCGACGCAACAAGGGCTAGCAGTACGCTGCGCCGCCGGCCGTAGCGGTCCGATAGGGCCCCGCCTGCCAGCAGCGCTGGCGCCAGACCCAACACATAGGTACCGAGCAGGGCGTCCACGACCGTGGCGGAGTACCCGTTCGTCTGGCGGTACATGACGAGAAGCGGAGTGAACTGGTTCCCACCCCAACCGCAAGCGAACATCGCCGCGCAGGCCACCGCCCACGGCGGCACCCTGGTACGACCGCCAGCGGATGTCATGTCCATCTCTTTGGCCTTGCTCCTTGCCGTCCTTGCTCCTTGTCGTCGTTCCTGGCGACCGCTCCCGGGCCCGGTCTCCTCTGGTATCTAAGTAATGTCTATATTGTATCTATGTTGCCATTGCATGGGGCCGGTTGCAATCGGTGACAACCCGTTCGGGACCTAAGTCAGCTGCTCAGCGTGTCTACGACTGGGTCAGGGCCAGGATCCTCGATGGCACCTACGCCGGGGGCACTCTGCTCAGCGAGGGCGAGGTGGCCGACGCAGTTGGCACTTCACGGACCCCGGTACGCGAAGCGTTCCTTCAACTTGCAACCCAAGAGATGCTGGTCCTGTACCCCAAACGAGGGGCACTGGTGCTGTCGGTCAACACCCCCGAGCTCCGAGATGTCCTTGCCGCCAGAGCTCTGGTCGAGCCCTGGGCCGCCGCACTCGTTGCTAGCTACCCTGACCGCGCCACTATCGTCACCGAATTGCGTCGCCTCACCGAGCAGGCCACCAAAGCCCTAGCCGCGGCTGACGACGCCGGCTTCCAGGAAGCGGACCGCGCATTTCACCATTGGCTGCTTGCCGCGGCCGGCAATCGGCTGCTGACGACCTTCTACTCCTCACTTCGGGACCGCCAACTCCGAAGCGGGACCCTGGCCCTGCACAACAACCCGGGTCGAGGAGCCGAAACCATGGCCCAGCATTCGGCGATCGCCGATGCTATCGAAGCGGGCGACTCCGACCGGGCCGCCGCTGCCGCGGCCAGCCACGTCCAGAACACGGCACTCGCTCTCGGGCTTAGCTCGCTCAGCTGAACGGGTTGAAAGTCGGGCCGATCAGCCCTCTCGGTACACCTCTTCAAGTAGCCGACGTGTTCCGCTCCGGCTTGACGGATCGGCCGAGATGCGTATAAAGACAGCATGAGGCCTTAATCGAAGGCCGTCCCGGTAGGCGCAGAAAGGGGAACGGTAAACCTGACCCATCTCGTACAAAGCCTCGGGCCGGGGACGAGTCGGTCCCAGCGGGCCGCGTACGGGCCAAGTACTCGACAATCCTGGCCGATGCGTCCGCAAAGCCATGACCTGATCCTCGCTATCACGAGCGGGCGCCCGCCACAGGGCATGGCCATGCTCGTCGAACCGCTCGACCTGCAAACTCCAATTAACGAGGGATTTGCTGAGGCGACGCGCCGTTTCGTCCTGCCTACCCGGGCCTGACGCCGGTCATGTCTGGGCAGTGGACTAGAACGGGTGCATCGTTCGTGCCGATTGGTGCCTTTTGACAGGGGGTAATGCTTGAGCCGAGCCAGCAACGAGGTCGCCGGCGAAGAGGGCGGTGGTAACGACGGTAGAGGGAACCAGCCCCAGGGTGGTGCCTCGTTGCGCTACGGCAACCCCTGGGACGACTCGTCAAGTGCTCGCGACCCACTGAGGCGGCTGCGAGGCCACCTGGTCTTACCGGTGACCATTTGGCTGGCGGGGAACGTGGACGAGGGGCCCTCGCCGACCGGGCTGACCGTGTCATCTGTACTGATCAGCCAGGGCGAGCCACCTTTTCTCGCCGGTTTGGTAACGCCTACTTCGGACCTCGCAGACATGCTCGGTCATTCATCGGACCGGTTCGTCGTCCATCTCCTGAACGCTGGTCATCGGAGACTGGCCCAGCATTTCGCCGGTGACCTCGCGGCTCCAAGCGAGTTGCTGGTGGCCAGCAACTCATTACACGGGCCGCTGCTCGCGGCCGTGGGCGACAGGCTCCTATGCCGCACCATCTCGGTGAAGCCCTTCGGCTGGTCGTTGCTGATTGAGGCCGAGATCGAAGGCGCCCAGGTCGCCGAACCGGGCAAAGGATTGGCGTTTTACCATGGCGCCTTCCACGTCCTGGGTTGAAAGGTTGTCTTTAGGGGACCTCTCTCAAGCGCCGTGTGCAGGATCACCATCGAGGAGTCCTTGGGCTTTCAGACGATCGGAGGAGGTACTCCGTCTGCGCTGGCTGCGAGCGCAGGGTCCCAGCCGCACACAGAGCAGGCGTGACGGAACACAGACCGGGCGAACTCCAGCGCCACGGCGTGCGGATCCGCGCTGGAGCGCACGTCGTCCCAGTCCAGGACGTACTCGCCCAGGGCTGTGTCCCACCGAGCCTGGGGCACGGTAAGCGATGCGCCCCCGAAGCCGTCTGGAGCCGGGTGCGCGTAGGCATAAAACGCCGCCCTACCGTACCGAGCGTCGCCGGGCCACCAGCCGACCGCCACCTCTTGGGCGTCCATGGCGTTGCGCATGATGAAATCGCCCGATGGCGGTTCGGCCGGCAGTCCCGAGAACAAGCTCACGGCGAGATCGAACGAACCCCACCACGCGTTGACGGGCGTAGAGCGGCCTCGGTACGGGGCCCTGAAGGCGGCCAAGACCATAGCCGCCTGGGTCGCGGCCGCGAAGTAGTCCGCAACCTGACCGACATCGTAATGGGCGTGCTCTACGTCCTGGTCAAGCGGCACCTTCCAGGGGACCTCCTGCGGGATCTGGTCGATCTCCACCGGCCCACCCAGGCGGCGGACCGCAGCCAGAACTTCGCGTGTCACCGTCCCCACCGACCGGTTGGGGGCGAGAGCGACGCGCTCCACTCGACCGCCACTGTGTTCGATCACAGCCTCGTGGGCCCACAAGTCCAGCACTATTACGAGCGACCCGGAACCGTCCGGCGCCGGTAGTGCGGCGGTCTCCCAACCGCGCGCGCTCAGACGCAACGCGGCGTGCTGCAACTGTGGCTCGGGTGGAGCGAGCCTCGCTGCCAGCTTGCCAAGTACCTGGCTATGCCCGTGCAGCGTGTCACACGTCTCGCTCCACTTCTCGTAAGAAGCTGCGGGCCAGCCCGACATGTCCCAACCGTAGCCAACGACACCCACGGGCTCAACAGCTAATCGTCCGGACCAGCAGCTTAGGGACCGCCGCTCCTAAGCTGAGGACAGTCCAAACGAGGAGAAAGGGGCTCTTGCGATGATTGATGCGAGCCCGCAACGTGGCCAGCCGGCCGTCGCGGTGCTAGGTGCGGGAATTATGGGCTCGGCGATGGCGCACAGGCTGCTGTCTGCGGGGCTGGCGGTAACCGTGTGGGACCGGTCGGCGTCGGCGACGGCACGCCTTGCCGAGGCGGGCGCCGTCGCGGCCCGCTCAGCCCCAGAGGCCGTCGACAGCGCCGCCGTGGTGGTCACAATGCTATCGACCGCCGACGCAGTCAATTCCGTGGTCTTTGATGGCGGTGTGGCGGACGCGTTCGCTAAGGGTTGCGTCTGGGCACAGATGGGCACCATCGGAGTGGAAGCGACCTTTTCGGCCCGTGACCGCCTCGGGGCGGTCCGTCCCGATGTCGTCTTCCTCGATGCGCCCGTATCTGGCAGCAAGGGGCCGGCTGAGAACGGGCAGTTGCTTATCCTGGCGTCCGGACCGCCCGCCGCCGCGGGCATCGTCGGCCCGGTATTCGCGGCGATCGGCCGCAAGACGGTGTGGCTGGGTGACGCCGGCAAGGGCAGTCAGATGAAGTTGGTCGTCAACGCCTATATGTCCATTCTCATCGAGGGGGTGGCCGAGGCCCTGGAGCTCGCAGACCGGCTGGGCATCGGCCATCGGCAACTTAAAGACGTCATCGAGGGCGGCCCCCTAGACGCACCGATTGCCGACGCCAAACTCCACAAGATGGACCAACGTGACTTCGCCGCGGAATTCCCTCTGGAATGGGCGCTCAAGGATGTAGATCTGGCGATCAGCGCCGCTCGAGGCGATGACCTTCCACTGCTCGTCGCGTTATCCCGCCAGTGGCACCAGGCCGTCGATGCCGGGCATGGCCGCCAAGACGTCGCCGCGGCGCGCCTGGCACTCGGCCGTCAGTCCTAAGCCTGACGAGAAGGGCCGTTCGGGAAACGGCTCCTCGACAAGCCTGACGCCGGCTTTGGAGATAATCCATTCGCGTTATTTTCGCGTCAAAATGACGGCTCAGTACCCTGCGCTGCTACCATCACGCAAAGGGTCAGCGCGGCGCAACTCGGACCATGGGCTCGACGGCGCGCTGGAGCACCGTCAAGCCCGGCGGACAGGCCTTTCTAATTGCCTGTGACTACGGAGGCGCCGTGCCCAAGGGCTCTCATCCGGACTCAAGCCAGTCTACAGTGGCAGACCAACGGCCCCGCTCCGGAGGGACGCCCGAGATTTTCGGTGATATCTCTGCCATCGAGCGGCGGAGCCGGCGCGAGCAAGTATCGGAGGAGCTGGCCCTCTCGGAGGCTACATGGCATGCCGCGTTCGAGTCGGCTCCCGTCGCCATTGCCGAGGTCGATCTCGAGGGCACAATTATTCGGGCCAACCAGGCCATGGGCGACCTGCTCGAGATGGCGGCCGGGGAGCTCGAGGGTACCAGGATCGCCGCTTACTACCATCCCATCGATCGCAGCGACTTGGAGCGGCGCGTCGTTACCCTATCCCACGGACCGACGACGGAAATGGTCCAGCGGCACATCGTCACCGCTCGGGGCAACGATCGCTGGGCGACCGCCCTGGGCTCGCTCGTGGAGCGCGGTCATGGGCGGGGCGGCCCCATCCGGATCTACCTGGTCGATACCACGGATGCCCACTTGGCCCATGAGCGGATCGCCATGGCCCAGGCCCGGTTCGGTGCTCTGGTGGAACATGGCTCCGATGCCATCGTGGTCGAGGACGCTATAGAGGGCAGGATCGTGTACGCCAGTCCCAGCTTGGTAGCGGTACTCGGGCTGCCACCGGCCGAGGCGGTCGGGTCGACCCTTCGGCACTTGGTCAACTCAGATGACCTGGCAGACCCAGATCAACGACGCTCCCGGCTCGCCGGGCCAGGGACGGTGATCAGTTTCGACTGCCGCGCCCGTCATAGCGACGGCGGCTTGCGTCACCTCGAGGTCACCTCCACCAACCTTATAGACGACCCGGCCGTCCACGGGGTGGTGAACAACCTGCGCGACGTCTCCGACAGGGTCGCGGCCGCGGCTCGGCTCACCCATCAAGCCTTGCATGACTCCTTGACCGGCCTACCCAACCGTGCCCTGCTGATTGATCGTCTTGACCAGGCGCTGGCTCGAGCCGCCCGGTCGGGACGGCCGTGTGCCTTGCTGTTCCTTGATCTCGACAACTTCAAACAGGTCAACGACACTCTCGGTCATGCCGCGGGCGACAAAGTACTTATGGCCGTGGCCGACCGGCTCCGCGACGCCATCCGTCCGGGCGACAGCGTCGCCCGACTGGGCGGTGACGAGTTCGTCGTGCTGGCGGAGAACATCGAGGAACCGTCGGTGGCCGTCACCATAGCCAAACGGGCCCGCGCCCGGATCGCCCAGGCCCTCATTATCGGCCATGACACGGTGCGCGTGACCTGCTCTGTCGGCATTGCGCTGTCCGACTACCACAGTGCCGATGGTCTGCTTCATGAGGCCGACCTGGCCCTGTACCGGTCAAAAGAGTCCGGAGGCGACCGGTCGGAGATATACGACCAGGCCATGAGGGCCCAAGCGGAGCGCCGTGCCGAGGTTGAAGACCTGGTCCGTGCGGCCATCGAAAACTGCGAGGATCTACTCGCGCTTCACTATCAGCCTATTGTCGACCTCACCACGGGTACCACCATTGGCGCCGAAGCTTTGGCCTACATCCGCCGGCCGGAGGGCACGATGATGAGGCCTGGCGAGTTCATCCCCATAGCCGAGGATTCGGGGCTCATTGTCCCTCTCGGTACCGCCGTGCTCGACCTCGCTTGCGCCCAACAGGCTCAGTGGCGCGCCGCCAACTCCGGCCAGGACCATGTGGCGGTCAACGTCTCTGCCCGGCAACTAGCTGCATCTGGGTTCGTCAGAACTGTCTCTGACACTCTCGCCACCTACTCCTTGCGGCCGGACAACTTGTGCCTCGAGCTCACTGAAACGAGCCTCATCGACATCGGGCCAGACACACTCGTCCGGCTCCACGACCTAAAGGCCATGGGCGTCAGGCTGGCTCTCGATGACTTCGGCACGGGTTGGTCCAGCCTCAACCACCTACGCCGGTTCCCGATCGACACCGTAAAGATCGATCAAAGCTTCGTGGCGGGGCTTGGGCAAAACGCCAGCGACACCGAACTGGTCAAGGCCGTGGTCGACCTCGGGCACGCGCTTGACCTCACCACCACCGCTGAAGGTGTCGAAACTACCGCCCAGGACGACCTGCTGCGGACGATGGGGTGCACGCAAGGCCAGGGTTTCCTCTACGGACGCCCCCAAATGGCTCCCTGAAAGGGCTGGAGGTCAGTGTCATCGGGGTACCCGGGCCAGCTTTATCGTGCGGCCTCCAATGAGCCACTCGGCGACATACAGATTGCCGTCCGCATCGGCTGCGAGGCCGTGCGGGCTATTGAACCGCCCGGGCTGCAAGGCCGGCATGCGCACGGGGTGCTGGCCGGCGTCGACCCCGTTCGGCCAACCCGCTAGGGCACACACCTCGCCGTTCTCACCCAGGTAGCCGATTAGGTCGTCGTCAGCGCCAAGGACAGCCAGACGGGCATGAAGTTCGGCCACGACAATACTTTCCCCGTAACTGGCGAAGGCGCTCGGGCTGTTCAAGAACCCCTGGCCGACGACGCGAAGGAACGCCCCGTCCAAGCCGTAAACCTGGGCACGGCTGTTGCCACGGTCCGCCACCCATAGCTCGGGCCGGGTGTGGCGCCGGTCGATGAAGATGCCATGAGGGCAATTGAAGCTCCCTGCGCCCTCCTCGCCGCTCAATGTTTGCACGTACGTCCCGTCCGCGCGGTAACGGTGCACAAGGTGCTGGCCATAACCGTCTGCCACCCAGACGTCCCCACTGCCCCCATGCCGGACCTCATCGACGGCGACTGACGTGGGGGCGTAAAACCCGTTTTCGTACACGGGATGCGCCGGTCGCGGCAGGGACAAGACTTCGATGCCGTCGAGGCTGAACTTGACGACCTGGCCCTGTGCGGTGGCCTCCTCGGGACCATAGGCGCCGTCGGCCGACCTGCGCATCTTCTTGCCCGGGTCGGCCACCCAGATAAACTCCTGGCCATTTTCGTCTACGAGCGTGATGCCGTGGCCCTCTTTGAGCCTTGTCGGGCACGAGCGCAGGAAGCGCCCGTCGGCCCCAAAGATCACGACATCGGGCCGCTCCGGGTGGAAACTCACGATATCGCCCGAACTTGTTACCGCCAGGCCATGGTGGGCCCACCCGATGCGCGCCTCGTCGGGTGACGGCACCTCGGCCCAGTCCTCAAGCCACTCGTAAACCTCGTCGTTGTCTCCGACCCCGATCCTCATGACCAGCACACTACACCGGGCCCAGATCGGGGCTTTACCACTTGACCAGGATGCTTTCACCACAGCGGGCGCCTACGACTGTTGTCAGCCTGGGGCCATCGGGCTCCAGGGCCTCCCGCTCGCGCTCGTCGGGCCGGACCGCCCAGGCCCCGGTGACCGGCCTCCCCAAGTCGATCGTCACCTTTTGGGCGTCACGCTTGAAGTTCAGCAACCGCACGACGATACCCGCCCCGTCCTCGGAGACCTTCGAGCCGACGACGATATCGGCGCCTTCCAGCACCTTTAGGACTGAGGCACTCTCGGGCACAATGGCTTCCCGGTCGCGCAACACGACCGGTGGTGTCCTCACGTCGGCGGCGAAATGCATGGCATCGTCGACATCGAGGTGGCCGGACATACTGGTCAGGCTGTAACGAAGCCGAATTTGCCCGTCTTGTTGTGCCTTGAAGTTGACGAACCAGTGATTGTTGAGGGCCCAGGACATGATCACGGGAGTCCCGGGGTCCAGATGTTCGACAATGCGCCCCGTATTTACGCCGCCCAGGTGCACGAGGGGAGCGTCAAGAGGCACCAGGACAATACTGTGGTCCGTCCCGTCCACTCCGACCCAGCCCTGCACGGGGTACCAACTCCGTACGCTTCCGGGCAACTGCTCGACGTCGGGCTCGCAGGGTATGCCGTTGAAGTCCCCGAAGAACGACGGCGCCTCGGCCGCGAAGGGAAAGGCGAAAAACACGCTCTCCGGGTCCTCGACAGCGATCTTGTCGAACCTCCACTCGACGTCCAACTGGCGCCTGCCCTGCCACAGGGTGAACGTGCATGTGCCCGAACGGACGCCCGGCCCGGCCACGTCCACAGCGATGCTGGCACGGCCGGCACCGATCTGGGGCTCATGGACCTTCACGGCGGTCGGGCCATCATAAGCAAACTCGACGTCGTCGCGCCAAGATCCGAAGTCTTTGGCCGAGAAGTCCGGGGCGAAGAGCGCCTCCCGGCCCTCGGGCGAGATCACGCGCTCGTAGACGTACTGGCCCAGCACCCAACCCCTGTGAGGGGATGTGAGATCCCGGCCCGTCGCCCTGTCCACCCACCGGGCCAAGCCGCCCTGAGCGGGGTCGACCTCTATCCTGTATGCCTCGTTTTCCACCCAGCCCGCCCCGGCGGCCATCTCGGGGCCGGTAACGCAAGGCTCCCGCAGGTACGCGTAGCCCCAGGCAGGGACATCGCCGGCAAAGCTAAGTCGCTCTACCTGAGGCTTGTCGCCGCCCCAGGGCACCCCCGGAGGGAAGAACATGTCGAGCACGCCCACCGGGGCTGCCCCACCCCGCTGCTCGGGCTCGTCGACGACCAGGTTGCGAGCCCAGGGAAGGGTGTTGAGGACCAGAAGGCCCCGGACGTCCGCCAAGGGGAAGGCCTCTTCCGCCGTCAGGTCGCCCAGGTTGAACCGGCCGCCCGGAGTACCCTCTCCCAGCGCGCCAGCGACCTTGTTAGCCGACTTCGCCAGCATGTCATGAGCGGCAGCCGAGGCGCGAAAGGCGAAGCCCGCCTTCGCGTTTTCCTGGCCTTTGGTCCAAGGGTCGTGCGGCGCGGCCACGCTGGCGTACGCGCCCCAAGTGTGCTCGTCGTACAAGCTGGACTGCTCATAGGTTGAGCCCGCCTCGGAACGGGAGTACGGCGCTTTCCCCCAATCGTTGAGCCTTATCCAGGTACTGATCGTCTCAGCCATCCCGAGGAGCTGATGGGATTCACGCGCCACCGCCGTCTCGTACGCCGTCGAGCCGACACCGTCGCACCACCAGTCCATCCATTCGCCCTTCATCACTGGCAGCTCGGCCTTCTGCTCGCTCAGCAACTTGGCAAATTCGCGGTGGGCGACGAGCTGAAGCCTCGGGCTGTTCCCGAGATCGTTCCATTTCCTTACGAAGTCGGCGATCTCGATATCAGGAGGCCCATTGTCCACTCGCATCGGATGGGTCGACTGAAAAAACAAGAAGTTAAATGGGTAACTATCTCTTGACCCGAGCTTTTTGACGCAGTCGGCGATCTCTTTTTCCGCGTACCGCCAATCACCAAGCTTGAGCACGCTTCGACCGAACAAGTAGTGGTACCCGTTCCACACGAGCAACCTTCGCCCACTTGGTGCTTCCCACCAAAAGGCCATCGGATAGGGTTTGGGGACACCTCCCCTTACGGGGTTGATGGCCATGGAGAGAAAATCGATCCCCATATCTAGGAGGAGGTCGGCGAACAGCCAGGCGATGCCGTTGACGTCTGACTGCATCGCACTGTCGATGTCCAGCCCCCATCGCTCCCGGAGGCGGCGGATGGGCAGCAGGCTGCGGTACATCTGTTCGACGCCGAGTAGCGGTGTAAAGTTGTACTGCATGGCCCCGACGTCCAGGCGTCCCATCTTGTGCCACCTCATAAACAGGTCCAGCTTCGCCTGCCCGGCGCTCTCCAGATAGCGTTCCGTTGTCCCCGTGACCTCACACGTCCACCGATATTGCGCCTCGGGAGGGTAATCGGAAGTCCTCTCGCAAAGCTCGATCGCCTGGTCGATAAAATCGGCGTGCTGGCGGAACACGAGCTCCTGATGGTCTGTAAAACCGATGTCCGTGTGGCTATGGTTCAGAATGTAGAACACTTCGATTTCACCCATTGAATTTCGTCCTTTTTGCGGCTCGGGTCACTAAGTGTTTTGAGCGTCGTGCCCTGGCCGGTTCCTGATAGGGTTCACGAGCGATCATGATTGGAGTTATAAATGAAGAAGGGCGCGGGCTTGTCGCCGCCGATGCCCGGGGTCGAGTTCGGCGACCAAGACGGGCTGGCGGACGGCTCGTGCGTCGATGCCACCGGGACGATCTGGGTCGCCATCTGGGGCGGTTCGCGACTGGAGCGCTATTCCCCCGACGGCCAGCCCCTCGGCCCCGTGCCGATGCCGGTGGTACAACCGTCGAGCTGTGCTTTCGCCGGTCCCGGGCTGGGCACCTTGGTGGTGTCCTCGGCCTACCAAGGACTGGGTGACCGGGTGCCCAGCGCCTCTCCGTCCGCCCCATAATGGGCGTGAAGCTTACCGCCGTAGCTTCGGGTGTCAACGGTTGACGAGACGCAGCCGGGCCCGGAGCATCCGCCGGGCGCTGTTCACCGTATACCCGGTACGCCATAGCACAAGGAGATGATTTCATGGAGCAAACCAAGCAAAACCGTGGTGCAGCCCGCCGTAGCTCGGTTGGGCACGTCGTCGCCGCGGTCGTCGCCGCCGGCGGGCTGTCAGCGTCGCTCTTCGCTGCCAGCGCCGCCCCCGCCAGTGCGGCAACGGGCCACATGGCGAAGGGTGCCGTCATCTCGACCCTCAAGACCAAAAGATACGGCACGGTCCTTGTCAGCGGCGATACCCTCTACAACCTGAAGCCCAGCAAAACGCCGTGCGCCGCCGCCTGCCAGAAGGTCTGGCCCGAAGTCCTGCTGCCCAAGGGCGTGGAAAAGGCAACGGCTGGGCCTGGGGTGAGCGCGGCGAAGCTCGGCACGGTGAAAGGGGCGGGCGGGGCGCTCCAGGTGACGTACGCCGGGAAACCTCTCTACTGGTTCATCGGCGACAAGGCTCCCGGACAGGTCAACGGCAACGTGACCGACGTGTGGGGCACCTGGTCCGACGTGGGCACGGTAAAGCCGGCATCCAACCCCGGTACCGGGGGAATTGCGTTCTAGCTCCCTAGTCGAAGGACTGAAAGGTTGCCATGTCTGTTCTGGACAAGCCCGTTCGCTCTCGCCTTGTCGCACCAGCGGAGCCGAGGCGCGCGAGGGCGAGCGGGCCGAGGCTCGCATTGTCGTCGCGGGTCTACCTCCCCGCTTGCTCGATCGTCGTCGTAGCCGCCGTCCTCGTCGGGATCGGTTGGGCTGACCATTGGGCCGGCGCAGACTTCACCGGGTCGGTGACAAGCCTTCGTGTCGTCGTAGTAGGCCCGCTGACCCTGGCCATCCTCGGAGTGCTCCTCGTTGTGGAACGTGTACACCCCGCGCAGCGGCGACCGCTGTTCGCTCGTGGTTACCGCCAGGACCTTCTCTACACGCTCTTGAACGCGACCGTCACGGTACCGCTCGTGACAGCCTTGACCCTCTCTTTCTCCGAGGTCGTCACGGGGTCCGTCCCATGGCTCGTCCTGGCCCGGATCGGTACTGTGCCGCGCTGGTGTGCCATCGCCGTGATCTTTGTCGCCATGGACGGGTGCAATTGGTTCGCGCACCTGGCCAACCACCGTGTCCGAATGCTCTGGCGCTTTCACGAGCTACACCATTCCCAAGAGGACATGAACGTGCTCACGGTGTTCCGCACGCACCCGCTCATCCACGTTTCCTACCTCATCGCCCTGGTCCCCGGCATCGTCCTCGTCGCCAACGGGGCCTTGCCGACAACCCTGCTCGTGATATATGGCGGCGTCGTCGCGTTCGCGCACTCGAACACCAACCTGGGCTTCGGGCCGCTAGAGCGAGTCTTCGTCAGCCCCAACTACCACCGCATCCACCATCAACTGAACGGCCCGCAGGACGTGAACCTCGGCTTCGCCCTGACGGTCTGGGACCAGATGTCCCGGCGGGCCATGTTCCCGACGCCCGAGACGATCAGGGCCGACACCGGTCTGGCCGGCCGGCCGCTGATCGTCGAACAGTCCACACAACGCCCGCGACACCTGGCCGTCTTCGCCGCGCAACTCGTCGCACCGTTCCGCCCGATCGCCAAGTCGGGGCCGGTCATCGAGCCGGGAGCGCTCGGGCAGCCGACGGTTTTCCCCCCCGACCTTGTCGGTGACTGATGCCTGCTACCCGAGGGTGGTCCGGACCGGACCGTCGCCAGTTGTACCTGAGGATAGTGGGAGCCGGCCTTCTGCTCGCTACGGGGGCCGTTCACCTCGACCTGTACCTAACCGGCTACCGGACCATCCCGACTATCGGCTGGTTGTTCTTACTTCAGCTGATCACGGCATTTGCCCTTGGTCTGGGCCTCCTCGCATCTCGCAGCCGTCTGCTGGCGGCGGCGGGGGCCGCGTTCGCGCTGGCAACTCTCGGCGGCTACCTCCTGTCGTTGCGGGTCGGACTGTTCGGGTTCCGAGAGGTCCGCACCACCGCCGGGATAGCAGCCGGGGTGATCGAGGTTGTCGACTTCGCCGCGCTGGCCGCCTTCGTCCTCGGCCCCCTTGCACCGCTCCCGGCCGTTGGGCGGGCGAGCGGTGGCCCAGGGCTTAATCGCTCGCTGCGGTCGGCCCTCCCGACCGCTCGGTGGGGAGCCCTCGCGTTCTCGGTGCTGGCCGCAGTGTTGTTGGGGGTCTCGTTGGCGGCGACGGGACCGGTGCCAACGAGCGCCGGAGCCTCGGGGGCGCTGTTGAAAACCACCAGGATCCACGGTGTGGCGGTCCTCACCAACGCCCAGGGCTACACCCTGTACTGGTTCGCGCCTGACACGCCCACCAGGTCCGCCTGTGACGGGACCTGCGCCGTCTACTGGCCACCGCTGACCGGGCGCCCAGTCGCCGGCGCCGGCGTAACCGGCCGGCTCGGGACGATCAGACGTTCGGACGGGACGACGCAGGTCGCCTATGACGGCCACCCGTTGTACACCTACGTCGGCGATTCCGCCCCCGGCCAGGCCAACGGCAACGACATCAACCTCAACGGCGGCCTATGGTACGAGATGGCCGCATCCGGCTGACATGCTCCCTGTCCTCCCGGCCCGAACTAGTCCCGCCGCCCTGGTTACTGTGCGGTATGAACACAGGTGCGCTCTCGAGGTGGAGATCGCTCGGTAAACGCCCGGCGCGACAACGGCACGGTCCGGCTCGTCTCGGACGGGTGCTCGTCGGAGCGGCCGTGACGATGGTCATGGCAACAACGCCGGCCCTCTCGGTGGGGGCCGCGGCCGCCCCTGCCATCCGTTTGACAACCCTGTCGGTCTCGCCCAGCGCTGGGCTCGTTGACGGGGAGCAGGTAACTGTACGCATCTCGGACGGCTCCTACGGTACGACCTACGCGGTGGCCGAATGCGACCTGACGAAGCTCGTATTGCTGGGGGAGCTCTCGGCATCACCTCAGGACGTCTGTGACAGCCGCCACAACGCCATAGTCACCGTGGCGGCCAACGGGAAGGCTGGGACGTCGCTACGTCTTCCGGCGGTACTGACGACCGCCCTCGGAGGAGTTGACTGCCGAAAGACGCGGTGTTCCCTCGCCGTCGACGCCCTGCACTCCACGGGTGGGGCGCCGGTCCTCGTACAACCGCTGAGTTTCGCGGCCAACGCATGTGCCGCCGTCGGTTCGTGCCAGGCACCCGCCGACGCCTGGGACCCCTCGTTGGGCTCGGCACCCGTCGCCGGCCCCATCAGCTCCCCCGCCGCGACACCAGCTGCCATCCCCCCGGGGGGCCACCTGGTCGGCACCGGGGCCCCTCTCGTCGTGCCCGTCCAACCGACAGTGGCCGGGGACCTCACCGCCCCCGGATCGGTGACTGGTCCCTCCACCGGTCAGAGCCTGGGCGCACCCGTCCCTACCACCACAACCAGCACAACCAGCACGGCCACCACCGGGGCTCGGACGACCACGTCGGTCCCGCCAACAACGGCCCCGGTCCCGGTCCAGGGCGAGGGGCTCCTGCGCCTGGCCCTGGAAGCGCCCGCCACCTCGTGGGGACCGGGCCAGCCGAGCTCGACCGTGGTCGACGCCACCCTGACCGACCTCACGACCCACCAGGTGGGGGACACTCAGCAGTTCGTCCTGTTCTGGGGCGCCTCGCCATTCGTCTACGCCGGCTTCGCCGGCCCGGTACGCACGTCAGACCGCTACTCCCTGACGATCTCGGTCGAGCCCTCGGCTTCACAGGGCGGGCCGTCGAGGCCGGGGCCGGGACTGAAGCCACAGATTGTCGTGCTCGCCAGCGCTTTGGAGGTGGTCAGCCCCACCAACCCCCAGTACCTGGCCTATGCCTACGCGCCGGTCATGTACGGGCGGTCCACCTCGGCGCTTCACGACGTCCCCCTCCTTACGTACGCAGACGTGAGCCCGGCCGGCGCCGGCGCCAGCCTTGTCTCCTACGTCGTCGTTTGGAGCCATGAAGACGCGGGCACGGGCTTTTTGCCGTTCGTCGAATGGGGCTCGTGGGGACGCATGACCGACATAGAGAACATCATCTCTTTCACCGTTGCCAGGGACGGAGCGGTTTCCGGGGCCAGGTACCTATGGGGGGGCGAACCCCCGACCGGGTTCCCGGACAGCCAAACGGCGCTGAAAGAAGTCGACGAGAACTTCGCCGGCACCTGGTGGGGCCATCATCCGGTGCTTCGGGACGCCACTGGGAACGACGATCTCTCCGACCGAGGGACGACCCCGTTCAAGTTCCAGCTCGCCCCGGTGGCGGCACCACCCGCCGGCCAGGCCCGAGACGCCGTTATGGACGCCAACCCGTTCACTTACGAGGTCATGGCACAAGAGGTGGGCCGGTGGTACGCAGACGTCTCGACGGTCCCGAGCTCGCCCGAGCCCGGCCAGGCCGAGCAGTACGCCATCGTCGACCTCGACACCAGTGGCAAAGGGGTTTCATCGGTAGCAGTCGACCTTCGCCTGTCCGGCTACTCCCAGTGGTTCCTCAGCGATCTCGGCTGGGGCTACCCCCTGGTGGGGACGGGCCACGTCCGTACGGTGGTCAAGCTACCGGTGGGTTGGTCGTCGAGAAGTATCGTCGGGGCGCAAGTGGTCGTAGAGCCGCCCTCTGCCGCGCCGAGCGTTAGCCTGCACTCGCTTCACGTCGAAAGCTTCACCGGGACGACCATCGAGCAGGTGCCTGTGCCGCCCGTCGTCGTACGGCCCGAAGTCCTCGACATCGCACCGCCGTAGGCTTACAACTAGAGCCCACCGTTGGCGACAAAGGCATCGACCTTTGTCTCCAGTTCGTCGAGATCGGCCTCGGGCACATGTCCCCGACCTCCGTCATGGAACTTCCTTATCTTGCCCCCGATTGGAGAAAGGACAACCGAGTCAAACTCCTGCATCCCGTTCAAAAGGTGCCCATCGCTGTCTTTGGTGTTCCACGCCTTACGGTAGAGGGCGACAAACCGGATGGACTGCTGACGGCGGACCGTCTCGTCGGCTTCCCTTTGTGCCGCATTGTTCCGCATGAACCGCTCGAACATTGTCACTCCTTGGTAACCCAGCGGCGCTATGGCCGTCGGCCACTAGCCCTTGATGCTGGGTAACCCATCAATTCTACTCCTCCGGTCCAACCGACGGGGCCGTGGCCTGACAATCGCAGCCACGGCGCTCGGGGACCGCCGCTATGAGGACCTCCAGCGCCTGGACGAGGCGGTCGCGGCTGCGAGCGAAGACCGCCACCACCTCCTCGTGGGTCACCGCGGCCACGTCCGGGCGGCCCTCGAGGCCGGCATCGAAATCGGTGACAACGGCCAGAGTGACGTAACACATGCCCAGCTCACGGGCCAGTACAACTTCCGGGTACTGGGTCATCCCGACGACGTCAGCACCCATCCGTTGGAACCATTGCGACTCGGCCCGGGTGGAGAACCGCGGCCCTTGCACGACGACCATTGTGCCCGCGTCGGCAACCGGAAAACCCGCCTGGCGTGCGGCGCCAGCCGCGAGCGGTCGCAGCTCTGAGCAGTAGGGGTCTGCGGCGCTCAGATGAGCGACCTTCGGCCCATCAAAGAACGTGTCGCGCCGGCCCCTGGTGCGGTCGACGAACTGGTCACAGATCACCACCGACCCTGGCTCTAGTTCCGGCCGCAGGCTCCCCACCGCGCAGGGGCCAATGACACGCTTGACGCCCAGGGAGGAAAGGGCGAAGAGATTGGCTCTGAAATTGATCTCGTGAGGGGGAATTGTGTGGTCACGGCCATGACGCGGGAGGAACGCCACCGCCTGGCCACCCACCTGGGTTAGGCGGATAGGGTCACTTGGCCGTCCGTAGGGTGTGTTAGGCCATACCTCTTCCCCGCTCTCCCCCAGAGCGTACAGACCTGACCCTCCGATGACACCCAATCTCACGGCCTCTCGCACCATGCCCCCACGTTACAGACCGCTCGCTCCGTTGGTCAGTACTCCACGGGCGCCCGTCCGCTGGGCGGGGCCTCAAACTCCGGGAAAGACCTTTCGCAGTTGGTCCAGGTCCGCCTGCCCTTTGGTTGGTGGAGTGTGGCCCGGGTCGAGGCGGCCGTAAACGAGCCTGATGAAGGCTTCGGCCGGGATCTCGAGGTCGGGCGGGCCAGCAGGTCCGCCCGGCTCCAAGGACACGGCGTCGGCCCCGATGACGAGCGTAAACCCACGCCGCGGCTCGGTCGTGAGCACGGCGGCTCGGCGCGGCGTCCCGACGGGCTTCCCGACGAACCCGGCGATCATCTGGAGGTTGTCGATGACGACCTCGGTCGGCCTAGGGGCGAGAGCGGCGTCCGGGTCGAACGCCACCTCGACGTCCCAGGAGTGCAGAGCATGCTCATTGAGCCGCATGCCGACGAACCCGGCGAAATCTGAAGTCACCGGGCCCATGGCGAACACGAACCGCGCCCGATCATCCTCTGTGCTCGACGTGAGACGCTCCACTAAGGCCCTATCGGCAACAACGAAATCTGCCGCCTTCTGTTCAGCCGGCTTGGCGTCCCACTCCGCCCAGACCCCTTGAGCAAAGTCTGACGGCGTCTCTTTCCCCGCGATACCGTCCTCGAACCGGCGCCGAAAGATCACCGCCCCTGAGCCGAGGTGGGAAAGGACGTCGGCCACGGTCCACTTGGTCGGGTAGGCCTGCGCCACCAGCTGGGCCGGTTGGAGGCCCTCGACGGTACGGGTTAGGTCCGACACCGAGGTCTGTAGCACTTCGAGCTGATCTGTCATCCTTGTTCCTTCGTCAACGGAGCGGTCGGCGCAGAATACCAGCCCTCAGGAGAGTGCCGGAACAGTCGACGGGGATCATGTGGCCTGCCGCTGTCGGCCCAGATCACGGCGTTGGCGATGACCTTTTGACAAGCACTTTGCGTGACATGACTAAGCCCCCTCCTTGACTATCTCGAAGGTTTCTATCAGGCAACTCTGAGCTTGGCGCGCCATATTTGAACCGTCCCGGGACTGCCGGGGGAAAGCGAGCACGTGGAGATGGCAGACGAGCCCCGTACGCCGGTCGGACCGCAGCCTGCCCTGGCCCCGACCACGAAGCCTGCCGGCTCGGGCAGTGCCAGCCGTGGACGGAGGATCGCCGTGGCCACGGCGCTCGTGGTTGTCGCTCTGGCCGTGCGGTCGGTGTTCTTCAAGTACGAGACCGGGGACTACACGAGCTATTTCCATGTCTGGTACGAGTTCATCTTGGACCACGGGCGGTTTGGCGCGCTCAAGTACTCGTTCGCCAACTACAACGAGCCTTATTTGTACCTGCTCGCGTTGCTCACCTACACGCCCTTGGGGCCGCTGATCGGCATAAAACTGATATCCGTCTCGTTCGACCTGGTGCTCGGCTATTTCACCTACCGGATAGTGCGTCTGCGTTACCCGCACGGCTGGGTGCCGACGGTCGCCGCGGCGGTAGTCCTGTTCCTGCCCACGGTGGTGCTCAACAGCGCGCTGTGGGGCCAGATCGACGCCACCTACACGTCTTTGGCGCTCGGGGGCCTCTATTTCGTGCTGCGACGCCGGCCGTGGCTGGCCTGCATTTTTTTCGGTTTGGCCCTTTCGTTCAAGTTGCAGGTTGTTTTCCTCTTCCCCGTACTGCTCCTTCTACTGCTTCGGCGGTGGGCCCCGTGGCGCGCCCTGTTGATGGTCCCCCTGGTGTTCGTGTTGATGGACCTGCCCGCGCTGGTGGTCGGCGCTTCGGTCTCGACCCTGTGGTCGACCTACACGGGAGAGATCGGTCTTTACCAACAACTCACGCTCAATGCCCCGAACATCTACCAGTACCTCGGTATCACCGAGTCCAGTGTGCTGCGCGAATTGGGCATTGTCCTCACGGTGGCCATTGTCCTGGCGCTGATCGCCGTCGTCGTGGTGCGCCGGGCCCAACTGACGCCGACCAGGATCCTGCTCGCCGGCACCGTCTCGGTGATCCTGGTGCCCTACCTCCTGCCCGCCATGCACGAGCGTTACTTTTACCTGGCCGACGCCCTCACGGTGATCTCGGCATTTTACCTACCTCGACGGTTGTGGGCTTTGCCCGTCCTGGAGCAGTTCGCTTCGCTCATGTCCTACATGCCCTTCCTGCTGGCCACCGCGACCACGGCCGGGGGGGCCGGCGGGGCACCGAGCGGCGGCAACTTCGGACGGCCCGGCGACGGCGCCTCCGCCGGGTCGACGGGGGGTTCCCCGGGCAAGGGCGCCGGCGGCGGCGCCTTCTCGCACGGCGGCGGTACGTTCGGGCACGGGACGGGTGGCGTCGGAGGTCTGGCCAGTCACACCGTCGTGAGCTTCAAGATCCTGTCCACGGTGATGTTGGCCGCCCTGGTCCTGGCACTGTGGACCGCTGTCAGGGAGTTCCGCCGCCCCCCACGGCCCGAGCCACGCGGACCTGAGCGGCTTGGACCTGATCAGGCCTACAGGGCCCTGCCGGCCTCTCCGGTCTCACCAGCCGCGTTCGGCCCACTCCTCGAAGTGAGGCCTTTCTCGCCCTATCGTCGTGCCGGCGCCATGACCGGGCAGCACGAGGGTTTCGTCCGGCAATGGCGCGAACAGCCTCCGGTCTATCGAAGTGAGGATGAGGGCAAAGTCCCCGAGCTCGGATTGCGTATTGCCGGGACCGCCAGGGAACAGGGTGTCCCCGGTGAGCACGACGGGCGAGCCCTCGACCACAAAGGATGTTGACCCCGGGGTATGACCCGGCGTGGCGATCGTGCGGATCTTGAGGCGGCCAACCTCGAGGAGCGCGTCGTCCTCGAGTATGAGGTCGTACCCGGGCAGCATGGCAGCGTCGGCCGCCGCCACCGCCACCTCATACCCCGCATCGCGTACCGCAGGCACGGCCTGGATGTGGTCCCAGTGGCCGTGCGTCTCGACGACCTGACGCACGCCCAGGTCGCGGCATTGCTTAAGCAGCAGGTCGTGCTCGTTGGCGGCGTCTACAAGGAGAGCATCACCGGTCTGCTTGCAGCGCAACACGAAGACGTTGTTGTCGATGGGGCCGACAACGTAGCGATGGATCTCCACCTGGGAGTCCTCATAATAGGGCGGGGCCACGAAGCCACAGGGTAGCCGACCTTGAGGCCCTTACCTCCCGAGCCGGCACGGCACCGCCGCCAGCCGACGGTGTGCCGGCTGCCACTGCCGCCGCCATCAATCTTGCGACACTAGCGAAATAGCTAATTTGCTCTTTTGCACTGCACATCACTAGGCCGGTGGCCAGCTCCTCCTCAGGGGAACTTAGGGACTTTGGCCAGGCCCTGGGCCAAAGCCTGGAAGAAGCCTTTCAGGTCTTGACGGCGCGACGCATCGTCGGCCGCCAGGCAGTACACATAGGCGACAGGCTGCTCGGTGCCGCCCTGGTAGACGTCTGACTGGCTGGCGCAGTCCTCGTTGCGGTAGGTGAGCCAGGCCGTCTCGGCCGTGACGAAGCTCCGAACAGCCACATTGTCCCTCAGCAGGGTGAAGATCACCCTTACGTCGCCGTCGAGGCGCGTGTCGACGGCAATGACCTGGCGCTCGCCACAGCCCTCCTGGCCGATGGTGGTGTTCTCGTCACAGGCAAGGACGGGCTTGAAGGCCTCCGTTATCACCGGCGGCCGCAGCGCTGGAGCAACCTGCCCCTGGTCCGCCCCGGCACCACCTGCCCCGGCNNACCACCTGCCCCGGCACCACCTGGCCCAACACCGCCCGCCGTCGCCGGGCCCGTCATGAAGAGGCCGAACACGGCGCAACCGGCGGCCCCGATCCTCGTCCAAGCTTTGTACATGTCTGAAGTCTGCCCGGTCGGGCGGCTCGTCCCGCCCCCCGCCACTCAGACGATCGAGGCCAGGGCCTCCCGAAGAGCGGCGACGACCGACGCCGGCTCGGGGTCCTCGACCACATAGCGACCGAACACCAGGCCGTCGACGGCGCCCCCCAGCTGACGGACACGGGCCAGCACTTCTTGAAGCCCACCGGTCCGCGCCCCGCCCAGCAACAGGACCGGTACAGAGGCATATTCGGTCACTTCGGCCAGCGACCCCTCGCTCGGAGGCGGGATCTTGGCGATGTCGGCGCCGGCTTCGGCTGCCCTTCTGACCGAATCGCGCAGGTTCGTCGCCGTGTGGAGCGAGACTTCGTCGAAGCCCCCCGGGACGACCTCGGCCATGATGGGCAGGCCCCAGCGGTCGGCATGGACGGCCAGGGCCTCCAGGCCGCGCATGGTGGCGCTCTCGGCCTCGGTGTACGGGTAGACCTCGTACTTCAGGGCCGACGCCCCGAAGGCCACCGCCTGCTCGACCACCTGCTGGGCCCCCTGGTGGTCCTGGCTGACGCTGACGACCACCGCCCGGCCGGCGAGGTGGCTTTCGAAATGCCGAGCAGTGCTCAGCGACAGCAGGTAGCCATCCACGTCCGCGGCCGCCAGCTTGTCGAGTACCTTGCCCGGGTCGGCCTGGGCACCGCTATAAATGGCGCGCGGCTGGTCCATTGCCACGATCAACGCTTTTCGCCCTGGTGGGAGCAACCGCTCCATTTTTAGTAATCGGCCCATGTCGATGTGTTTAGCACACCCGGGAGGGCACCTAGACAAGGCGGTCGGCGGGCACCGGGAAGTCATGGGGGCCACTGAAAAGCCCCGCCGCACAGCCGCCAAACATGGCCGCCCCCCTGGCCCCGGCCTCGGTCACGGCCGGCCAACGTACGGTGGGCGCCAACGCTCCCCGGCGCCGGCGCAGACCGGCGCAGCGAGCCCACCCTCCACTGAGGACCAGTTCGGTGGCCGGCCCGGCGACGGACTGCATGGCTCCTGTGATGCGCATGGCGCCATCGGACAGGCAGTTGAGGGCGGCGGTCCACAGTGCTGCCGGCGACGCCGTGGGCCCTACGCCGCGGATGGAGGCGGGGGTATCGAAACCCTCCTGGACCACCACCAAAGGACCGGCCGGAGTGAGCTCGCCTGCCGCGTCGAGCGCGGCCAGGGCGTCGGGCCCGGTCACGCCCAGCAGGGCGAGCACACGCTCGAGCATGAGGCCCAGCAACTGACCTGTGATGAGGGCGTACATGCCCGGGACGGTGTGCCAGCCCGCGTCCAGCCCGGCCTCTACGGCGCGGCCCACCGCCGGGGTGTCCAGCGCCGGCACCGTCCGCACGAATGCCTCCGCGGTGCCGCACGAGTCGAGGATCTGGCCCGGCCTGACAGCGCCCAGGCCGGCAGCTATGCACATGTGATCGTGGCCCGCCGTCGTGAGGGCGGCATTCTCCAGGCGTCCCAGGGCGTCGGAGCGGCCCCGGTCCAGGCCTTGGAGGCGGGCCAAAGAGCCCCGGGCCACCCTGCCCGCCCGCTCGCCGGCCTGGACGACGGGCGGGAACAGGTCGGGCCGGGCCCCGGCCCACTCCAGGCCTTCGGCCCACCAGCGCCGGCCCGCCAGGGAGAGGGCCCCGGTGCGCGACGCCAGTGAGGCTTCCGCCACCTGCTCGCCCCCCAGGCTGTGCACGACCCAATCGGCGACGCTCAGCGCCCGCCGGGCAGGTGGCCCGTTGTGGCGCGAATGCCACGCCAGCTTGGCCAGGGTGCACATGGGCGACGCCACCAGTCCGGTGCGCTGCGAAAACGCTGTCGCCCCGAAGACCTCGGCCAGCTCGATCGCTTCGTCCTCACCACGGCTGTCGTGCCAGGCGATCGCCGGGGCAACTGGGGAACCGTCCTCGCCCAGCAGGACGACGGTCTCCGCCATGCTCGTGACCCCCAGGCCGACGACCTCGCCCGGCGGGGCGGCATCAAGGGCGTCACCTATCGCCCGGGCCGCGGCCCCGAGGATGTCGGCAGGCCATGTCTCGGCGCCCGACGCTACCGTCCGCCAGGGTGTGGGGACAGTACCCCACGAGATCTCCTGGCCATCGGGGCCGACCACCGCCGCCTTGGTCATGGTGGTACCTATGTCGAGGCCAACCAGCAGTTCGGTCGGCCCGTCCGGCCGCAGAGCTGCGCTCACGGTCCCGCCTCGCCTGAGCCGCGCGGGATGAGCCGGGTAGGCACGACGGTCCGGCGGGGCGGTCCCGCGTCGCCATCGAGCCGTTCGCAGATCAGGCGCGCCGCCCGGCGCCCAAGTTCGACGGGATCATGGGCCACCACTGTCACCGGGGGTGACAGGAGGGGGGCGAGCTCGAAATCGTCGAAAGCCACCATGGCCAGCGGCCGGGCCATGCCCACACCGGCCAGGGCCCGCAGCACCCCGGAAGTGATCCGGTTGTTCCCCGTGAACACGGCGGTAGGCGGCACTGCGAGCGAGAGCAGGTCGATGATAGCCGCCTCGGCACTTTTGCTGTCATGGCAGCCGAGCCGTACGAGCTCCTGGTCGAACGGCAAACCGGAAGCGACGAGGGCCTCCCGGTAACCCTGCAGGCGTCCCACGGTCGTGAAGACCCCGGCCAAGTCGCCTACGTAAGCGACCCGGCGGTGGCCGTGGGCCACCAGGTGCAGTACAGCGGTGCGAGCCCCGCCGACGTTGTCGATCAGGATGGTGTCCGCGGCCAGGTGGCACGGTGGCCGGTCGACGAAGACGACCGGCGTGCCCAGGGCCAGCTCGGAGGCGAGGAAGCTGTGGTCCGGGCCCGTGGGCACCACCAACAGGCCGCCGACACGGCATTCGCAAAGTAGCTCGAGGAGCGCCCGCTCACGCTCCGAGTCCTCGTCGGTACTGCCCGCCACCACGAGCAACGCCCGGTCGCGGACCTCCTCCTCCACGCCCCGGGCCAGGGCAGCGTAGAAAGGGTTGGACACGTCCTTGGTGACGAGCCCCAGCATGCGCGACAAGCGGCCCTCCCGTAGAGCCCGGGCGTGCTCGTTGCGGCGGTAACCAAGGTCGCGGATCGCCTGCTGGACGCTCAGCTGGGTCGGACCGCTCACGCTGCGCTCCTCATTGACCACCCGTGAGACCGTCTTCAGGCTGACGTTGGCGGCGCGGGCCACGTCTGTCATCGTCGGCCGCATCAGTGGGCTCTCAAAAGCTCCGCGCAGACATGACGCACACGTCCTACATGGCGGCGGCCGGATTGTCAAAGGGCCCCGGACCGTCAAAGAACAACCGGGACAGGTGCCTTGACAAGCCGTACCCGACCTGTTAGCAAGTGGCCCGGGCCGACAACGTTGTCAATAAGCGGCTGCGGCCAGAAGACCAACAGAGGGGGTGCGGTGAGCGAGGTTCACGCAGGCGGTGAGCCGGAAGTGGCGCGCGTCGCCGTGATCGCCACGCGTGGGATCACCAAGCACTTCGGCACCGTCCAGGCGTTGCGGGGTGTCGACTTGGACGTCTATGCCGGCGAGGTGGTGGGGCTGGTCGGCGACAACGGGGCCGGCAAGTCGACCCTGGTCAACATTCTCTCTGGGGCGCTCCAGGCCAACGACGGCTCCATCTTCGTCGACGGCAAGTCCGTGACGTTCACGTCTTCCCTGGAAGCCCGCCGGGCCGGCATCGAGACGGTGTACCAGGACCTCTCCCTGGCTCCTGACTTGTCTGTGTGGGCCAACATCTTCCTGGGCCGCGAGCAGAGCGTGAAGGGCCCTCTCGGCTGGTTCCACTGGCTCGACCGTAAAGCGATGGCCCGAGCGGCCGAGGCCGACCTGGAGCGCACCCGCATCCGCATCGGGTCCGTCAACTCCCTGGCCGGACGGCTCTCCGGCGGCCAACGCCAGGCCATTGCCGTCGGCCGAGCGGTTGCGTGGGGGTCCCGGGTGATCCTCATGGACGAGCCCACGGCCGCGCTTGGTGTCGAACAGCAAGCCAAGGTGGGCGAACTGGTGCGGTCGGTAAGCGACCAGGGCGTGCCCATCCTGCTCATAAGCCACAACCTGCCTCAGATCCATGCCCTGTGCGACCGCGTAGTAGTGCTCTTCCAGGGCCGCGTGGTGGCCGACCTCCGCCCCAACGAGTGCAGCGTCGAGGAGATCGTCAGCTGGATCACGGGGGCGTCCTTGGCGGCAACAGCGGTAACAGTCGGCCAACTGTCCCGGTCGGGGCCACAAGATGGCAATTAAGCTCCCGGCCGCCCTCTCCTCGACGGGCACGGTGTCCCCGAACGCCGGGCCGGAGGGCGAGCCTCCCCAGCGGTCCGCCTGGCTGGGGGCTGTCGACAAGGTAGGCGACTTCTGGATCGTCGGTGTGCTGGTGGTAATGATCTTGGTGTTCGGCCTGGACTCGCCTAGCCACGACCTGTTCACTCGCGCCAGCTGGCTGAACACGTCCCAGTACGCAGTGGAGTTCCTGATCCTGGCCGTCGGAGAGACGTTCGTGATCCTCACTGGTGGCATCGACCTTTCCGTCGGCGCCGTGCTGGGCTTCACCGGCATGGTTTCGGGATCAGTCATGCAGTCGATGCTCTCGAGCCACGAGAACAGCCTTTTCACCACCGTCGTCGGGTTTGTCGTGGCGCTGGCGCTGGGCTCGTTCATAGGTTTCGTCAACGGGTACATCATCACCCGCCTCAAACTGCCACCGTTCATCGTCACCCTGGGCAGCCTTACCGCCGTGGGAGCCGCCCCGGCCCTGATCAACGGTGGCAACGAGATCAGCAACCTGCCCAGCCAGATTTCCACGCTCGGCTCTGCCGCCATCGCCAACTGGGTTTATTACACCGTCGTGGTTGCCGCCGTGGTTTGCATCGTGATGGGCCTGGTGCTGCACCGCACGCGCTTTGGGCTGCGGACCTACGCCGTGGGCAGCAACAACCTGGGGGCCAGGCGCGCCGGTATCAACGTGGATGCCCACTTGGTCAAGGTCTACGTCATATCAGGCTTCCTGGGAGGCCTGGCGGGGATGATGGTCATGGCCAACTTCTCGGTAGCCACGCCGATCGCCGGACAGAACGACGAGCTCAACGCCATCGCCGCGGTGGTCATCGGCGGGGCCAGCCTGTTCGGGGGCCGGGGCCACATGCTGGGCACGGTCGTCGGCACCTTCATAATCGCCCTTCTCGTCACCGGCCTGGTGCTCATAGGCGTGAGCGGCAGCTGGCAGGAGGTCGCCACCGGCATCATCATCGTGGCCGCCGTGGCGGTGGACCAAGTGCGCCTGCGCCTGGCCGAACGATGAGCGTAGGTGCAGGCCATCGGGCCGTGGCGCCCGTCGGTCCCCGGACCGGTGCGTCATCGGCTGAACTTCTAACAACGGGCAGGCTGGCGAGAGTTCCAGCCCTAATGCCCAAAAATAGCAACGAAAGGGAGGAAACCAAGAATGAGTAATACGAGCTCAGGTAAAGGCTGGGGGTGGAGGTTCCGGCTGGCTACGGCAGGAGCGGCGGTCGGGCTTATGTCAGCCACACTGATGACCGGTGCCGCCGGCCCGGCGGCGACGTCGGCCAGCGCAGCCAGCAAGTACACCTTCGTGCTTATCCCCGGCCTTACCGTCGACCCCTTCTACATCACGATGCACAACGGGGCCGCTGTCGAAGCAGCCAAGCTCGGCGTAACCCTCAAGTGGGTCGGGACGACGACTTGGTCGACCCCTCTGCAGATCCCCGTGGTCAACTCCGTGCTGGCCAGCAAGCCCAGTGCCCTGCTCATCGCCCCGACGGACCTGCACGCCCTGTTCAAGCCCATGGACGCCTATTACACGGCTGGCATCCCGGTGGTCTCCGTCGACACCACTCTTTCCAACCAGTCGATACTGACCGCGGCCATCAGCTCGGACAACTACCAGGGCGGCGCGCTGGCGGCTGACACCATCGCCAAGCTCGCTCACGACAAGGGCCAGGTCGCCGTGATCAACACGGTCAAGGGCGTCTCCACCACCGACCTACGTCAAGCCGGTTTCCTGGCCGAAATGAAGAAGTACCCCAACATGCAGGTTGTGGCCTCCGACTATGACAACGACCTGCTGACTCAAGCAGAGGCCATTTCTCGGTCCCTCATCCTTTCCCACCCCAACCTGGTGGGCATCTTCGGCACCAACCTGTACTCGGCTCAAGGCGCCGGTCAGGGCGTCGCCGCCGCCAAGGAGAAGGGCAAGATCTACGTGGCCGGCTATGACGCCGAGCCCGCCGAGATCACTCTGCTCCGCCAAGGGGTCATCAACATCCTGGTCATCCAGAACCCCGCCGCCGAAGGTGCCCTGGCTGTTCAGGACGCCTACTGGGCGCTGACGGGCGACAAGTCAATGATCAAGAAGAGCGTGCTCCTGCCGAACGTGGTGGCAACCACCGCCAACATGAACGAGCCGAGCGTCAGCAAGTACTTCTATTCGTCGACCCTGAAGGGCTAGTTCCCTCTGGACCGGCCGTCCCCACCCCGCCCCTACCCATGGGGGGGGGTGGGGTTGCCGGCGGCGGACGTGAGGCAACCTTGAGATCAAGGGTCAGGGCGTGCCTGGGACCAGAGCGGCTGGACCGCCACCCTTGACTGGACCGCCAACCCTTGAGAGGAAGTCGTTCACGCAATGCCCGCTGAACCGTTCGGCCATGACGGCCCGTCCACGCTCCGAGCCAGCAGCGGAACGCTCTTGGACCAGGGCGAGCTGAGCCTGCTCCTGGAGAGCATGCACGGGGCCAAAGTCGCAGTGGCCGGAGATTTCTGCCTGGACTCCTACTGGCACCTTGACGAGGGGCCAGAAGAAGCCTCGATCGAGACCGGCCTGCCGGTCCGGCGCGTCGTCAGCCAGCGTTACAGCCCGGGTGGGGCCGGCAACGTCGTCGCCAACCTGGTCGCCCTGGGGGTGGGCGAGGTGCGTGCCATCGGCGTCTACGGAGGGGACCCCTTCGGCCCGGTGCTGGTCAAGCTGCTCGGCGACCTGGGGGCGGACACCACCGGCATGCTCGAGCTCGGGCCGGACTGGCAAACGCTCGTCTATGCCAAGCCTCACCTGGGACGCGACGAGCAGAGCCGCTTGGATTTCGGCACCCGGGACGCTCTGGGCGAAGAGCCTCTACGGGCCTTCGAGGCGGCCCTGGGGAGCGCCGCCGCCTGGGCCGACGTGGTGGTAATAAACCAGCAGGTGAACAGTTGTTTCGCCAGCGCCGACATAGTGAGCCGGGTCAACGCCGTGATCGCCGCTCACCCCGGCACGACGTTTGTCGTCGACGCCCGCCTGTCCACGACGCCCTTCGTCGGGGCGGTCCTCAAGCTGAACGTGGCCGAGAGCCTGCGCCGCCTCGGTGGCACCGGTCCGGCGTCGCTGACCGACGACCAGGTCATCGACCTGGCCCGTCGTGTCGCCGGCCAAACGGGCCAGCCGTTCTTCATCACCAGAGGCGACCGGGGGGTCGTGGCCGCCGATGGGGAGGACGTCTATGTGGCCCCGGGCGTGGACGTCGGCCGGGAGGTGGACCCGGTGGGCGCCGGCGACACCGTCGTGGCCGCCATAAGTGCAGTCCTCGCCTGTGGGGGCACGCCGGCCGTGGCCGCCTACGTGGCCAACATCGCCGCCTCCGTGACCGTGCGCAAACTGCGCACGACGGGCACCGCCAGCCCGGCCGAAGTGCTCTCGGCGGCCGACGGCACCGATTACATCTACAGTCCCGAACTGGCCGAGGTCCCGGCCCGGGCCCGCTTCTACCCCGGCTCGGAGATCGAGGTAATTGTCGAGCCCGCGCGCCACGAGCGACCGGCCCACGTGGTCTTCGACTTCGACGGGACTCTGTCGACGCTGCGTGAGGGCTGGGAGCAGATCATGGGACCGGTGATGCTCCGGGCCATCCTGGGCGACGCCGCCACCTCTGTCAGCGCCGAGGACTTCGCCACGGTCAGCGCCGCCGCCCGGGACTTCATCGACCGCACCACCGGGATACAGACCCTGGTCCAGATGCAGGGCCTGGTCCGTCTCGTCCGCCAGTTCGGCTATGTGCCCGAAGCCGACATCCTCGACGAGCGCGGCTACAAGGAGATCTACAACACCGAGCTGCTGGAGATGGTCCGGGGGCGCCTGGCCAAGGTCGAGGCCGGACGCCTGGAGCGCACCGACTTCCACATGAAAAATGCCGTAGCCCTGGTGGAGGCGTTGCGCTCGGCCGGGATGAAGCTCTACCTGGCCAGTGGCACCGACGTGGAAGATGTGCAGGCCGAGGCGGCGGCGCTCGGCTTCGCAGAGTTCTTCGAAGGCCGGATCTACGGGTCCGTCGGTGACGTCAACGTCGAGGCTAAACGAGTGGTCCTCGACCGCATTTTCCGTGACAACGCCATAGCTCCCCAAGCCCTGGTGACCATCGGCGACGGACCGGTCGAGATGCGCGAAACGCGCAAGAGAGGAGGGACGGCGGTGGGCGTGTGCAGCGACGAACGGCGGGGCTTCGGGGCCAACCTGGCCAAACGCCGCCGCCTCATACGCGGGGGCGCCACGCTCCTCCTGCCCGATTTCACCGACCTGCCCACCTTCCTGGCAATCTTGGGCATATGACTCAACAAGGAGGCCCGGTGGACAAGGAGGCACGGTGGCCCTGACGATCGGCCAGATGCTGACAATCGAAGAAATGCGCCAGGAGCGCCAGCGCCTGGCGGCGGCGTCCAAGAGCCTGGTGTTCACCAACGGGTGCTTCGACATCCTGCACACCGGTCACGTCACCTACCTGGAGTTCGCCCGGGACCAGGGCGACGCGCTCGTGATCGGCCTGAACAGCGACGAGTCCGTGCGCCGCAACAAGGGCCCGCTCCGGCCCATAAATTCGCAGGAGGACCGCGGGCGCGTGCTGGCCAGCCTGCGGGCGGTCGACTACGTGGTGGTCTTCGACGATGACGAGCCCCGTCCCATCATCGAGAAGATCCTCCCCGACGTCCTGGTCAAAGGGCGCGATTGGGCTCATTATGTAAGCGGGCGCGACGTGGTCGAGGCGCATGGCGGAAAAGTCGTCCTGGCCGACCTCGTCGAAGGCCGGTCGACGACGAGCACCATCGAGCGCGTCGTCGCCGCCTACGGCCCCCAAGCCGCCCGGGGGGCCCCATGACCGAGAGGGTAATCGTCACAGGAGCGGCGGGCTTCATAGGACGCAACGTGGTGGCCGAGCTCAACCGCCGCGGCCCAGTCGAGCTCATTCTGGTGGACGACCTGGGGACGGGCGAGAAGTGGAGGAACCTGGTCGGCCTGCGCTTCGAGGACATCCTGGCGCCCTCCGACCTGTGGGGCTGGCTGGCCGGCCGGGCGCAGGGCCACGTCAACGCCATCGTCCATCTCGGCGCCTGCAGCTCGACGACCGAGACGGACGCCGAGTACCTGGCCAACAACAACTACCGCTACACCCGCCGGCTGTGCGAATGGGCGCTGGCTAATTCCAGCCGGTTCATTTACGCCTCGAGCGCGGCCACATATGGCGACGGGTCGGCGGGTTTCAGCGATGATGACGGCGTCACCGAGAGCCTGGCGCCGCTCAACATGTACGGCTACTCCAAGCATATTTTCGACCTGTGGGCGCTGCACAACCGGCTCTTCGAGCGGATCGTGGGCCTCAAGTACTTCAACGTCTTCGGTCCGTACGAAGACCACAAGGCCGACATGCGCTCAGTGGTCGTTAAGGCGTACGACGAAATCGGCCGGACGGGCCAGCTATCGCTGTTCAAGTCATATCGCGACGGGATAGCCGACGGTGAGCAGCGCCGCGATTTCATATTTGTGGGCGACGCCGTCGACGTCACGCTCCACTTCCTGGCCGAGGGTACGGCGTCGGGCCTGTTCAACTGCGGCACGGGGGTGGCCAGGACATGGCTTGACCTCGGCCGGGCCGTGTTCGCCAGCTTGGGACGGGCACCCGACATCAGGTTCGTCGACATGCCTGAGCAGATCCGGGAGAAATACCAGTATTTCACCCAGGCCGAGATGGGCAAACTGCGGGCCGCGGGCTATAGCGCGCCCTTCCGGTCCCTCGAAGAAGGGGTCGACGAGTACGTTCGTGGGTACTTGGCCAAAAGGGGGGCACGGTGATGGACAGCACGTCTCTTCCCGAAGCAGAGGTGTTCGCCCATCTGCTTTCCCGCTACCCGGCCCTGCGCCCGGTGGAGAGCGACATCGTCGCCGCCTTCGAGCTCCTGGCGTCCAGCTTCGGGGGGGGCGGCAAGGTGCTCGTGTGTGGCAACGGCGGGAGCGCGGCGGATGCCGAGCACATCGTGGGAGAGCTCATGAAGACCATGTCCCGCTCCCGGCGGCTGGCGGAGCCCGAGCGCCAGGCCTTCCAGGGCAAGGTGCCCGGTGCCGACGGCGTCTACCTCTCCGACCACTTGGAAGGCGCCCTGCCCACCATTGCTCTCGGCGCCCACTCGTCCCTGGCCACGGCTATTCAAAACGACACCGCCGGTGACATGGTGTTCGCTCAACAGGTCTACGGGTACGGGCGGCCAGGGGACGTGCTGTGGGCCTTCTCCACTTCCGGCCGCTCGCGCAACGTGGTCCTGGCCGCCACCACAGCCAGGGCCGGGGGGATGAAGGTCCTGGCCTTCACCGGGGAGATGGACGGCCCCCTAGGCCAGATCGCCAGTGTGGCCGTCAGAGCCCCGGCTTCGAGCACACCCGAGGTCCAGGAGTTCCACCTGCCTATTTACCACGCCCTGTGCGAAGCGCTCGAGCAACGCTTCTTCCCTCGATGAGGCCAGGCCCGCTCGCGCGGTGCCGAGAGTGGCACCGCGGTCACGACGGAGGTTGAAGATGCGTTCTATTGAGCGTGTACGCGGGGCCGTGGCCGGCAAACCGGTAGACCATCTGCCGGCCCAGCCTATGGCAATGATGTTTTCCGCCCGGCATTCCGGGGCCCTGTACATCGATTACACCAACAGCGCCAAGACGTTGGCCGAATGCCAGCTCAAGATGGTCAGGGATTTCGGGGTCGACTGCGTCCTGATGTGCTCGGACCCGGCTCGCGAGGTGATCGACATCGCCGGCGAGGGCAGCGTGAAGTGGTTCGAGGACCAGGGACCGGTGATAAACGAAGAACGGGCGGCTTTGCTCGACAAAGCCCGGCTTAGGGAGTGGACGGTGCCCGACCCACACCGCGAGGGAAGGATGCACGACCGGATCCGGTCTATCGAGATCTGCCTCGAAGAACTGGCCGGTGAGACGTCCATCGTGGGTTGGGTCGAAGGCCCGCTGGCCCTGGCCCAGGAGTTGCGCGGGCTCAACCGGATCATGACCGACGTACTGGACGACCCGGCCTTCGTCCGCGACTTGATGGACTTCACCTCCGAAGTGGCCATCGTGTACGCCGCCGCCCAGATCGAAGCCGGAGCCGACACGATCGGTATGAGCGACGCCGCCGCCAGCATGATAGGCCCCCGGCATTACCGGGACCTCGTCCAGCCCTGGCAACGGCGTGTCTTTCAATCCGTCCGCGACGCCCACCCCGAGGTCCTCCTGCGCCAGCACATGTGCGGCAACGTCGACGCGCTCATCTCGCAAATGGCGTCGCTGCCGGTGGACATCTACGAGATCGACTTCCCGGCCAACCTGACCGCAGCCAGAGCGGGGCTGGGGCCCAACCGGGCGATCATGGGCAACGTGTCGACGATCACGGACATGCTCACCGGGACGCCCACCGACGTCGAGGCGGCGTGCCAAAGATGTCATGAGACGTGCGGCCCGTACCACGTCGTCGGCGCCGGGTGCGAGCTGTCGCCGTTCACCCCACCCGAAAACCTCCACGCCATGGTCCGTTACGCCGCCGAGCACGCGCCAGGGCCGGTTGCTGTCGGCTCGGCGCCGTGACCTCCGGCCCCGTCCCTACGCCGCGCCAGGTCAGCAACGCCTTTCACGAAGAGCTGCACCCCGGCCAGCAGTCGGCGTTCATCAGCTGGCTGGCGTTCACCATCACGTTTATCACGGTGCGCGTGATCACCCACAAGATAAGAGCGGGCAAGGGCCGGCTGCACAACGTGAGTGTGGGCGGGGTCCACCTCCACCACTACATGTGGGGCATCCTGACCGTCAGCACCGTCGGCGGCGTGGCCCTCCGCGGGGAGGACCGGCTGCGTCGTCACCCCCTGGTGGCGACGGCCTATGGCGCCGGCTTGGCCTTGATCGTGGACGAGTTCGCCCTGTTGCTGGACCTGAGCGACGTCTACTGGGCCAAGCAGGGACGCCAGTCAGTGGACCTGGCCGTCGGGCTCATCTCCACCACCGGGACCGTGCTCGTAGGCATGCCTGTAATACGGAGGCTACGCCGCGAGGGCAAGGGCTAACGCCGGTGGGGCTGCTGAGCCCTCCAGCAAACTTCCACGCCATGCGTGACTAATGCGAGTCTCGCGGCACGGCGTCTCCGCGAGCGCCCAGTAGGAAGTCGAAGTCCGCTCCCCCGTCGGCCTGCAGCACGTGTTCGACGTACAACCAGGTGTAACCGGACCGCGCCTTGGGGGCGGGCGGCGACCACGCGGAACGGCGGCGCGCCAATTCCTCGTCGGCCACGTCGAGATGGAGCGACCGCGCCGCCACGTCCAGGTCGATCATGTCCCCCGTCTCGACCAGCGCCAGCGGCCCTCCCAGCGCCGCTTCGGGCGCGATATGGAGGACGACCGTCCCGAAACCGGTGCCGCTCATACGGCCGTCGCAGATCCGCACCATGTCCGTCACGCCTTTTTTCAACAGCTTGGCCGGCAGGGTCACGTTAGAGACTTCGGGCATGCCCGGGTAGCCTTTGGGGCCGGCGTAGCGGACCACGATGACGTCGCCGGCCTCGACGTCGAAGTCGTCGTCGTCGCAAACGGCGTAGTACGCCTCGGGCGAATCAAAGACCAGCGCCCTGCCTCTGTGCTTCATCAGCTCGGGCGAAGCCGCGGACTGCTTGATCACCGCACCGTCGGGACAAAGGTTCCCCCGGAGCACGGCCGTACCCCGGTCCGGTGGCGTGAACGGCTCGCTGACGGTGCGGACCACTTCGCGGTCCCAGCAGACCGCGTCGGCCACATTGTCGCCGATGCTCTGGCCCGTGACCGTCATCTGCGCGCCGTTGAGCATGCCTGCTTCGGCGAGTTCACGCAGCACGACAGGGAGGCCCCCGGCGTAGCAAAAATCCTCCATCAGGTACCGCCCCGACGGCAACAGGTCGACAAGGGTCGGCACCGGGCGAGCCAGCTCGTCGAAATCGTCCAGCGAGAGGGCGAGACCGAGACGGCCGGCAATGGCCGTGAGATGGATGATGGCGTTAGTCGACCCTCCGATGGCGGTGTTGGCCCGGATGGCGTTTTCGAAGGCCGGCCGCTGCATTATCTGGTCGGGGCGGAGATCCTCGATGACCATCGCCACGATGCGCGACCCTGCTTCCTGAGCCGTCTCATAGCGCCGGGCATCGGACGCCGGCCAGGTCGCGGATCCGGGCAGCTGCATGCCGAGGGCTTCGGCCATGCACGCCATCGTTGAAGCCGTTCCCATGGTCATGCAATGGCCGTCGGACCTCGACATGCAGCCCTCGGCCATATTGAGCTCTTCCTGAGTCATGCGACCGGCCTTCATCTCGGCCACGAACTGCCAGAGATGGGTGCCCGAGCCGATATCGCGTCCCCGGAACTTCCCATTGAGCATGGGCCCGCCGGTCACCATGATGGCGGGCAGGTTGACACTGGCGGCCGCCATCAGGAGGCCCGGCGTCGTTTTGTCGCAGCCGGACAGCAGCACGACCCCATCAAGGGGGTTGGCCCGCATCAGTTCTTCCGCCTCCATGGCAAGAAGGTTGCGGTAGAGCATCGCCGTGGGCCTCATGAGGGTCTCGCCCGTGGAGAGGGTTGGGAACTCGAGCGGGAAGCCGCCGGCTTGCCAGACCCCGCGCTTGACCGCGTCCGCCACCCGGTGCAGGTGGGCGTTGCACGGCGTGAGCTCCGACCAGGTCGAGGCGATGCCGATAACGGGGCGGCCGTCGAAGACCTTTGGGCCGTACCCCTGGTTGCGCACCCAAGACCGGTAGACCATGCCCGAGCGCCCCTCGGCGCCGAACCAGGCTTGACTACGACGACCCTCGCCCGAGCTCACATCCGACCTCCGTTGACCATGCCGGTCCTTACCAATCAGGCCCGTTCTGACCAGTACAGCCGCTGCCGTCCCCGGCCGCCAACCGCGGCGCTGTCGGTGCGCCGTGGCCGCGCCAGTTTGGGCCCTTCCCCTCCACCTAACTATCGTTTGGCGCGTGGGTTTCCGGGGCTGGGGCGCAGACGCCATCGACTTTTATGACGGGCTGGAGGAGGACAATTCCCGGGGCTACTGGCTGGCCCACAAAGCCACCTACGACCAGGCCGTGCGTCGGCCCATGGAAGAGCTGCTGGTCGAGCTGGCGGACCGGTGCGGCACCGGCCGCATCTTCAGGCCCAATCGCGACGTGCGCTTCAGCGCGGATAAGTCGCCCTACAAGACGACCATCGCCGCCGCCCTGGACAATGGCGGGTACGTCCAGTTTTCCGCCGCCGGCCTGGCCGCCGGTCGGGGGATGTACATGATGACGCCCGACCAGCTCCAGCGCTACCGCGAGGCTCTGGCCGCCGAACCGTCCGGAGCAGACCTGGTACGGACAGCCGCCGTTATCAGGCAGGCGGGCATAGAACTCACGGCGCACGACCGCCTGAAAACGGCCCCCAAGGGCTACCCGAAGGACCACCCCCGCATCGACCTGCTGTGCCTGAAAGGCCTCGTCGCCTGGAAGCAGTGGCCGGCCGCAGCGTGGCTCGCCACTCCCAAAGCCAAGGCACATGTGGTCGAGTTCTTCGTTCGGACCGACCCGTTGCAGGACTGGCTGACAGCCCACGTAGGACCGAGCTCAGTCGCCGTTGGGTGACCCCCGCCCCGCCGTGGGCTCGTCCCGGCGTCGGCACCCTCGTCGAGGCCGTCAGGCGACCTGGATGACTGCCGCGCCGTTGAAGCGGTCGTGGGCCAGGTCCGCCAGCGCCCGGTCTACGGCTTCGAAGGAGTAGACCGTGGTGGTGGCGTGCACCCCGATGCGGTCGGCCAGGGCGAGGAACTCCTCACCGTCAGTCCGGGTGTTGGCCGTGACGCTGCGCAGGTCCCGCTCCTGGAAGAGATGCTCCTGGTAGTTGAGCACGGGTATGTCGCTGAGATGGATCCCGGCCACGGCCAGGGTGCCGCCCCGGTCCAGGGCGGCCAACGCCACGGGCACCAGGGTGCCGACCGGCGCGAACAGGATCGCCGCGTCAAGCGGCTCCGGGGGCCGGTCGAAGGCGTCGCCCACCGACGCCGCCCCGAGCTCACGGGCCAAGGCCTTGTCGGCGGCCGACCGCGTAAGCACGTGGACGGTGGCCCCCTCCGCCAGGGCCACCTGCGCGGTGAGATGGGCCGAGCCCCCGAACCCATAGAGCCCGAGCCTGCCCCTAGGGGGCAGTTCCGCCCGGCGTAGGGCCCGGTACCCGATGATCCCGGCACACAGCAGAGGGGCGACGGCAACGTCGTCGAAACTGTCCGGGAGCAGGTAGAGGAAATCTTCCCGAGCCACCATGAGCTCGGCAAAACCGCCGTCGACGTCCCAGCCGGTGAAAAGCGGTGCCAGGCATAGGTTTTCTCGCTGCGCCAGGCAGAACCGGCACCGCCCGCAAGAGGCAGCCAGCCAGGCGGCACCGACGCGCTGGCCGACCTGAAGGCGGCGGCAACCGGGGCCCAACCGCTCGACGCGGCCGACAACTTCATGGCCGGGGACCGAGCGCGGGCGATGGGGGTCGAGGTCACCCTCGGCCAGGTGCAGGTCCGTCCGGCACACCCCGCACACGGACACCTTGAGGAGGGCTTCCCCGGGCCCGGGACTGGGGCGGGGGCGATCGACCAGCCGCAGCGGCCGGGTGTCGATCGGTCCCGGAGTGGTCACCTCCCACGCCCGCATCGGTGGCGAACTCTAGCCCGTCCTGCCTGGCTCAACTATTTAGTGCTAACTTAAGCGCACGCTTTTGGCGGGAAGGAGAAGATGACCAACGGGTACCTGACGCTGACCGAGGCGGCGCAAGAGCTCGGCGTGCACTACATGACGGCGTACCGCTACGTCCGCACCGGCCGGCTCCCGGCCCGGCAGGTGGGCGGAGAATGGCAGATCGAGCCGGCCGACCTCGCCCGGTTCCGGGAACAAGCGCCCGGCCCTTTTCGGGGTGCCCCTGTCCTGGGTGCCCCTGTCCTGGGTGCCCCTGTCCGGCCGGGCCTGAAGGCGCGGCGAGGCCAGCTCGAGGCCCGCCTCGTCGCCGGCGACGAACCCGGTTCCTGGGCGCTGATCGAGGCCGTCCTGGCCACCGGCACGAAGCCGGACGAATCGCTGCTGGAGCTGGTGGCGCCGGCCATGCGGTCCATAGGAGCGCACTGGCAGAGGGGGGAGCTCTCCATCGCCGACGAGCACCGGGCCAGCGCCGTCAGTGCCCGGCTCATAGCCCGCTTGGGGTCGCGCTTCGGCCGGCGCGGTGTGAAGCGCGGGACAGTCGTGCTGGCGGCTCCGGCGGGCGAGCTCCACGGCCTACCGGTGTCCATTGGGGCCAACCTGCTGCGCTGGAGAGGGTTCAACGTGGTCGAGCTGGGGGCGGACACACCTCCCGAAGCGCTCGTAGAGGCGGTGGCCAACGAAGCCGGCTCGGACGGTGGGCCGCTCGCCGTCGGCATCGTCAGCACCTTGACCGGTCAGCAACCGTCTGTTGAAAGTTCGGTGTCCGAGGTCCACCGGGCCCACCCCGGTGTCCCGGTACTGCTCGGAGGAGCGGCGGTCGTCGACGCGTCGCAAGCCCGGCGCCTCGGGGCCGACGTCTATACCGGAAAGCGCGGGGACGTGCTAGTTGACACGCTCGAGGCGATCACCGAGCGGCGGCACTGACGCCGCTCCCCTCAGGGGCCGTGCCCCCTCGGGCCGTCACCCCTGGACCGTCACCGGCCGGGCGTGCGCCATCATGTCGGCCTGGACTGCAGGCGCCCGCGCCAGCCGGGCTTGGCCAGGACCAACTGGACGTCGCTGATGTGACGCTCCAAAAAAGAGGCTTCGCAGTAAGCCAGGTAGAGCGCCCACAGCCGGCGCAGCTCCTCGCTTACGCCCGTCCGCTCGACCGCCTCGGCGTGGGTGGCCAGGTTGGCGGCCCAGAGCCTGAGTGTCTGGGCATAGTGCCTACCGATGTCCTCGAGGTCGACGACCCGCAGGTCCGAGGCTCGGGCCAGTGAAGAGACGAGGGACTGGACCGAGGGGATGCACCCGCCCGGGAAGACCATGCGCCGCACGAAGTCCTGGTGCCGCTTGGCCCTTTCGAAGCTGCGGTCGTCGATGACGATCGCCTGGAGGACGGCCAGTCCCTCATCACGGAGCAGGCCGGCACAGGAGCCGAGGAACTCGTCATGGTTACGCCAGTCCACCGCCTCGATCATCTCGACCGAGGCCAGCTTGTCGAAGCGGCCGTTGCTCTCTGCCAGGGCCGGCAGGTCCCGCCAGTCCGCCCCGAGCACGTTCACCCGGGGAGAAAGGCCCGCCTGCGCCACCTGTTCGGCGACATAGGCGCGCTGCGCCTCGGAAATGGTGGTCGTGGTCACACGGCAGCCGTACCGGCCGGCGGCGCGGATGGCAAAGGCGCCCCAACCCGAACCGATCTCGACGACGTGGTCCTCGGGCGCCAAAGCCAGCTTTGTGCATAAACGGTCGATCTTCGACCGCTGCGCGTCGGCCAGGGAAACGCCCGGCCCTTCGAACATGGCGCAGGAGTACGTCATGGTCTCGTCCAGCATGAGCCCGAAGAACTCGTTGGACAGGTCGTAGTGAGCCCGCACGTTATGGGCGTCGTCCGCCCGCCCGGGCACCGCCCACCGCGCCGGCAGATCCAATAGCGGGGCCGTGGCCCGGGCCAGCGCGTCCAGCGGGGCGCGCAGGCCGCTGGTCCAGCGGGACAGCACCTGTACCAGCGTGGTGAGGTCGTCGCAGTCCCACCAGCCGGCCACGTAAGAACGGCCCAGCCCGACCGATCCGGACCCGAGCAGGCAGGCGTAGGCCCGGTCGTCGTGCACCCGGGCCCGGACCAGGGGGTCGCCCTTTCCGAGCCGGTGGGCACCGGCAGCGTCGGCTACCTCGATGGTCCCGCCCCGGCGCCGGGCGGCGGCGCCCAAGGCCAGGCGCCGTGCCGTAGGTGCCAGCCGGGCCAGTGCCGGGCCGGGCCTGCGGGGCACCGCCCGCTCTACCAGGGCGCCCTCCATCACGGCCATCACGGCCGTCACGGCCGGCACGACCGTCACGGCCGTCACGGCCGGCGCCGGGGATGAGCGAAGAACGGCGCCCGGCGGAGGCCCAGACGGGCCGCCTGCCAGTAGATGCCCGCGGACACCCGGTGGGACATGGCGGGAAGGTCCCACACCAGGCGCCCCAGTTCATGCCGGTTGACCGGCCGGCGCTGCAGCGCCAGGGCCGCTGCGAACAGCCGGCGCTCCTCCTGCATAACTTCGAGGTGGACCTCGAGCCGGTCGCCGGGGGCGCCGTAGCGCAGGCGGTAGTCGACGTCCATGGGCAGGAAAGGCGAGACGTGCATGGCCTTGGCGAAGCGGTACGAACCGGGCGGGCCCACGACGTACGCGTGGCGCTCGTGCCAGGGCGTGTTCTCCACCTCGGCCACCAGGTGGTCAACGGTTTGGCCATCAGCCGAGAAGCAGAAATAAAGGCTGATGGGGTTGAACAACCAGCCCCACGTACGCAGGTTGGCCAGCAGCGCGACTTTGCCCTCGGGACGGCTGCCGGACCGTTCTCCGACCAGGTCGCGCACCGCTTCCGCCAGCGGCTGAGCCGGGGGGCCCAGGAAGTCGGCCCGGCGGAACCACACGGGGGCGGGCAAGCGGTTTGACCACAATGGATGGGCGGAGGTCACGGCTTCGACCCCGTCGAGGTCGATGAGGGGCATGGCCACCCGGTAGCTGAAATCATTGGCGGTCCCCGGGCCCCACCGGCGATGGTGCAAGGTGCCTTCGTACAGGGCGCTTGTCACTTCCCCACCGACCACGGCCGGGCTTGTCGGGGGGCCGGGCGCCGTCATCGGGCTCACAATGCCACTCCCAAGGCCGAGCACACCTCGACCGCGCTGCGCACGCCGTCTTCGTGGAAGCCGTACCCCCAGTAGGCCCCGCAGAACCAAGTGCGCCGGGTGCCGTTGATCTCGCCCCGGCGGCGCTGAGCGGCCACCGTGGCCGGCCCCAGGACCGGGTGCTCGTAGTCCATGCGGGCGATCACCCGTTCGGGGTCGATGACATCGTCCTGGTTGAGCGTCACCAGTAGCGGCGTGGTCGAAATGATGCCCTGGAGGCGGTTCACGTAGTAGGTGAGGGTGGCCCGGTCGGCGTCGGGCCCCAAGCACTGGTAGTTCCAGCTGGCCCATGCTTTGCGGTTGCGGGGCATAAGGCGGGCATCGGTGTGGAGGGTGGCCCGGTTGGGCTGGTACGCGATGGCGCCGAGGACGCTGCGCTCGAGGTGGTCGGGATCCGAAAGCAACCGCAGAGCCTGGTCGCTGTGGGTGGCCACGACAACATGGTCGAACTGTTCGGCTCCGAGCACGCTCACCAGTTCCACTCCGTCGGGCTGGCGCCGGATCTTTTCCACCGGCGTCCCCAGGCGGACGCGGCCCTCCCGTTGCAGGGGGCGGAGCACGGCGTCCACGTAGGTCCGCGAACCTCCGGTTATGGTCCGCCAGTGCGGCTGGTCGCGCCGGCGTAGCAAGCCGTGGCGTTCGAAGAAGCGGGCAAACGTGGCCGCCGGGATCCGGGTGAAAGTCGACGGACCGGCCGACCATATCGACGAGCCCAACGGGACCAGGTACCACTCGAAGAACCCCGTCGACCAGCGGTGCATGTCCAGGACGTCTTGGAGGGTGACGTCGTCGTCGGGCGGGCGCTCCAGGAGCGCCAGGGCCAGCCGGTTGAAGCGGGCGATGTCGGCCAGCATGCGCAGGAACGCCGGCCGGGCGAGGTTACGCCTCTGAGCGAACACGGTCGAAGGTGATGTGCCGCGCCACTCGAGGCCCGTGCGCCGGTCGGACACCCCGAAGCTCATGTCGCTCGGCTGCGTGGCCACCCCGAGCCTGTCGAGGAGCCGGCAGAACAGCGGGTAGGTGCGGTCGTTGTAAACGAGGAACCCGGTGTCGACGTCAACGGTCGCGTCGGCGAACTCGACCCGGTGGGTGTGGGAATGGCCACCCGGCCGGTTGTCTGCCTCGAGCAGCACCACATCGTGGCGACGGTGCATCAGGTGAGCGCACACCAGGCCCGAGATCCCGCTACCGACGATGGCTATGCGCATTGGGCTCCTTTCGCAAGGCGGCTCCTCTGCTCCGTTGTGGACCGGCAGGCTGGTCCACACCGCTCCGGCTAATTTAACACTAAACTATCCGTCGTGGTTACCTACCGCACCTCGTTGCCAGGTCCCCACAGACGATCGGGCTACGGGCAGGAGTAATCGGAGTCGATGGGCGTCGGTGAGCCACCTCCGTAGCCGTACTGCACGAGCCAGGGGACGCCATCGGCAAAACCGATGGCAGCAGAGCCGAGCGAGGACGGGTCACCGGGCAACACGGCCCGTACGCAATAGGTCTGGGCACTGTAATAGCCACCGCTGAGAGCGCCGGCACCGGCCACCCATATGGGAGGGTGCCCCGAGGGCACATAGGACCCGGTTATCCGGCCCCACTGGTACCAGGTGCAATAGATGCCGCCGACGTCGCCCGCCTGTTGGATGGCGGCCAGAGCGCCTTGGACTATCGCCGCGTTCACCGGCTGGAAGACCCCGGCCGTGGGCCAGCCCTCCGCCGTCTCGACGTCTAACCACCAGACCCGGGGGCTGAGGCCCCCCGCGCTCACGAATGCGATATCCGCCCGGGCGTAGTTGTAGCCCCAGTTATAGCCCTCGCATTCGCTGCTGGTGGCCGCGCACGAAGCTTCGGGCCCGTCGGCTTCGTACGCCACCGGTGTGCCACCCGGGGCCGGCTGCAAAATGATGTAAACGGACAGGTTGCTCCCCGCCCAGGCCGCCTCGGCCGCGAAGCAGCTGTTGAAGCCGCTTATGG
Organism: Acidimicrobiaceae bacterium; assembly: GCA_003166025.1. Lineage (GTDB taxonomy): Bacteria > Actinomycetota > Acidimicrobiia > Acidimicrobiales > Palsa-688 > Fen-671. The sequence continues at coordinate 65,074 of PMWT01000107.1, forward strand.
TCCCGTTATTTACACCGACCACGGCGAACGACGGGTCGGCCGGCAACACTTTGGTCGTCGCCGACCCCGTTTTGGCGCACTGGGGCCACGACACGTCATAGCCCGTACTGCCGGCGGCGTAAGGGGCCTTGGTGACAGTGCGGGGCGGAGGCGGTGGAGGTGGGGGGACCGGCTTGGTGCTGGCGGTCAAGGAAACGTAAAACGGACCGGTGAAGCTGAACGGGCCGTTGCGGGCCACCAGGGCGAAGGCGACGATGCGTCGTATACCGGCGTCGGGTTGGCACCGATGACCACGTGGGCGGAGAAGGTCCCATGGCGGCACGCCGTGGTCGGGTTGTGCGAATAGACGACGGGGAAGGACTGGTGCGACAGCAGGACCAGCTGGCAGGAGGCGGCGTTCCTCACCGCACCTGTCACCACCGTCCGCCCGCCGCCGAGCGGCAACACGTCCGGGAAGGCGCGGGCCGACAGCACCACCGGGTGGGGCAGAGGTGCCGCCGTGGCCGAATTGGGGACGGGCAACCCCAGGGCGACGCCCGCCACAAGGGCGACCAAAGCCGCCAGTGGCTTGCGCAATCCCACCCGTTGCCGGTCAGTTGTGGCGACAGAGCCCGCCAATCACATCCGCCTATCGCCCCGTTCGGCCCAAAATGCCGCCAACACACGGCCATTCTGGGGCAGCCTGTCCGCCGGCCGCCAAGGTGACGCTAGCAACTAACCGCGGCCGACCAGTACCAAAAGGGTCGTGGCGGGCACCCGCACGGCAAGCGGTCCGGCCCCCCTCAGCCTCGGGGCGAGGGCGCGGAGTGCCGATGTGCCCCGGCCCGGCCCGGGGACCGTCGCGGATGGACCACCCTCACTCCCAGGCGGGCGATGGCCCGGCCTACTGCTTGAGCCCCCGGCGAGGCCGAGAAAGGCCGCACCAAGTGGTGGGGAGCAACGCCTACGCCCCCGGCCAGCGGCTTCCAGTCCTCGTTGTCGCGGCTGTCCGCCGCGAACAACCAGGACACTCCAAGAAAGGCCAGTACTACCACCACGATCACCCAGCCCACGATCCGACCTCCCCTATCTGATGGCTCCCGGAGCGTGCCATGCGGGTACCCATGTACTCATTGTGGGCCCGCGTATCGTGAAGTTCAATCGATGAGTTGCGAAGAGTTCTTTAGTAGCGCTTAACTGTTCTTGTGCTTGACGTCCGCCGTCTCAAGGTGCTCAAGGCTGTGGTCGACACCGGCTCGGTGGCCGGGGCCGCAGCCGCCCTCAATTTCAGCCCGTCGGCCGTCAGCCAGCATGTGACGGCGCTCGAGCGCGAGACCGGGTGCCTGTTGCTCGAGCGGGCCGGCCGCGGGGTCCGACCGACGGAGGCCGCCCTACTTCTGTGCGAGCACGCCTCGAGGGTCCTGGCTACGGTCCGCGAAGCCGAGGAGGCCTTGGCTGCCCTGCGCTCGGGCCAGATCGGGCGCCTCCGCCTGGCCGCCTTCCCCACGGCCGGCTCCTCGCTCGTGCCCGGAGCATTGGCGGCGTTCCAGCTCGTCCACCCCAACATCCACCTGGACCTGACCGTCCACGAGCCGGAGGAAGCGGTCATCAAACTGCGTGGAGGTGCCATCGACCTTGCCATAACGGTCGAGCCCTACGGCCCCGGAGGTGCTCCCGATGACGGGCTCCTTCGATGGCACCTACTGGCCGACCCGTTCCGGGTGGTGCTGCCCCGCAAACACCCACTGGCCGGCCGGCGCAGCGTCGACCTCGCCCTGCTGGCCGGCGACCGTTGGATAACTGTCAGCTCTTCGCCCGACTACTGCCAGCAAGCGGTGGACGACGCTTGCGTCCGGGCGGGGTTCCAGCCCACCTACGGGCTCGAGGCCGACGAGTACCCGACCGTGGAGGGGTTCGTGGCTGCCGGCCTCGGAGTGGCGCTCGTGCCCCAGCTGGCGCTGGGGACCTCGGTCCACCTGGGCGTGGTGGCCCGGCACGTGAAGGGCGACCAACCTGTCCGCCAGGTCTGGGCGGCCACGAGACTGGCCCTTTCCGGCCAACCTGCCGTCCAGGCCATGGTCGAGTTCCTGCGCCAGGCGGCGGCCGGCTTTGCCGCTGAGCGCGCTTGACGGGCCCAGGCTCTCCTACTCTCTGTCCTACTCTCGGCCGGCGCGGCGAGCCTGGCGGCCGACCAGGAACGTCCCGGCACGACGCTTGGCGACGGCCGGCAACGACCGTTCGACTTTGCGACCGGTGATCTCGGCGGCCCGGACCCGGAAGGCCACCGGTACGCGACCCTCGCCCCGGGGCCGCTGCCCGCTCCCATTGCCCGAGCGGCTGGCGAAGCGGTCGGCGAGCAGGCGTAGGGTCAGGCCGGCGTCGTCACCGGACAGCTCCTCGTAGGTGCCCTGGATGATCACGCTGCGCCAACCACCGCCGGGAAGGTACTGGTCCACCTCGAAACACACGGACGGGTTGGCCCTCATCATGGTCACCTTCTGGCCTTCGACGGAGTACACGTAGGCGCAGCTCCCGTCCCAGGCGAAGATGACAGGGACGACGTAAATCCGGCCGTCGGTGTAACAACCAACCCGGCCGACCACCTGTTCGCGCATGAACTCGTCGATCTCGGCCCGGGCCATTTCCTGGATCACCCGTCAATTTTCCCACGCCCGCCCGCCACCCGGCACCTCGGCTCCCCATCTCCGCCCGGGTGCGCTTCTCGGTCACAGCCACGAGCAGGCGGCCACGGCCGCGACTGAGCACCCGCCGCGGTGGCGCGTCCGGCACGAAAAGCGTCAATGTGGTGATGTGAACTTCGACGAGGCGCCGATCCTGGTCTTCTGGGAGACCACTCGGGCGTGCGAGCTCGCCTGCCGGCACTGCCGGGCCGAAGCCATGCCCGAGCCTGCTCCCGGCGAGCTGACCACGAGCGAGGGGCTTCGCCTCATCCGCCAGCTCGCCGGTTTCGGCCCGCGGCCTCCGGTGCTCGTGATGACAGGCGGGGACGTGATGAGCCGCCCGGACCTGCTCGAGCTGGTGGCCGCCGCCGGCCAGGTCGGGGTGCCCGTGGCGCTGGCGCCGAGCGTCACTTCGAGGCTGAGGACGGGGCCGCTCGAGGAACTACGCCAGCTGGGCGTAGGCAGTGTCTCGCTCAGCTTGGACGGCGCCACGGCTGCCACTCACGAGGGGATCCGAGGTGCCCACGGGCACTTCGGGGAGACCGTCGCGGCCCTTCACCAGCTCCGTTCCCTTGGCTTCAAGGTGCAGGTGAACACGGCTGTCATGCGCGCCAACGTCGACGAACTGGCCGGCGTCGCCGCCATCGTCCAGGAGGTGGGCGCCGCCTCGTGGGAGGTGTTCTTCCTGGTACAGGTGGGCCGGGGCCGCGACGAGCAGGAGCTTTCGCCGGAGGAGAACGAGGACGTCGCGCACCTGTTGTTCGAAGCCTCGCACTACGGCTTCGCGCTGAGGACGGTGGAAGGGCCATGGTGCCGCCGCGTGGCGGCCTGGCGAAAAGCGGCAACCCTCACGACCACGCCCGCCGCTGCTTTCCGCCTCGGCCCCCTGTACCGTCGGCAGTCCCCGCTTCTCCGCGAACTCTTGGGCCAACCGACAGGGCCGGCCCAGATGGCCAGCGCCGGCACCCGGGACGGCAAAGGGATCTTCTTCGTAGCCCACGACGGCTGGGCCTACCCGGCCGGTTTCCTACCGCTCCGGCTCGGCAACGTGAGGGAGCAGGGCCCCGTCGGCATCTACCGGGACCATCCCCTGCTCCGGGCGGTCCGGGCCGCCGAGTTTGGGGGGCGGTGTGGCCGCTGCGAGTTCAAGGACGTCTGCGGCGGGTCGCGCGCACGTGCCTTTGCTTCCAGCGGCGACCCCCTGGCCGAGGATCCGGCCTGCGCTTACATCCCCGCGTGAGGCGGCCCGGCACGGGCCGGCGCAGGCATTCGGACGCTACCGGTGACCGGCCGGCCGCGCAGGTTGAGCATCCGCTGCACCAGGAAGGAATTATGTGTCCCCGGTCACCGCAGAGGCCGCTCCGGTCTTGACGTTGTGGTCCTCTGGGTGGTCCACTCTTGGTGGAGAGGGAGGCACCCATGGCTCGCCTAAGGCGCTCGCAGCACTCAGTTCGGTTCTCGCACAGGATCCACCCCCAGCACCGTTTGCCCCGGAGGCAGCGTTGGTGGCGCACCGGGCGCCGGGCCGGCATCGGCGTGGCGGCCCTGGCGGCCTTGTTCTTCCCCGCCAGCGCGCTGGCCAGTTCGACGACCGGCTCGAAGACGAGCTCGGACATACCCGCTTTCGCCAATCTCAAGATCGCCGGCCTGCCGACGGTCACGGCCTCAGCCCCGGCACGCTTTTCGGCCTGGTACCGCAATACCGGGGAGCCCGTCCTCAATTCGTTGGTCCAGGCGGACAACGACCTGTCGAGAGGCCAGTACCTGGCCGGCTGCTCGATTATCGAGAGCGTGGCCTCCAAGGGCCTGGCCCAGCCCTACCCGCCTGACCCTGCGCTCGCCTACCACTGGGCAGCCGCTCTGACCTTCAACATCACCGGGGCTGGGGAGTGCCTGCAGGCGCAACGGCAGAAGAACTCGTCGGTCCTGCGGTCGGCGGCGGTGTACATCACCGACGGCTCCGGCCAGCTACGCGATAGCGCTTCGGCCATCCAGGCCCTGGAGGGGCCCAGCCACTCTTAGTGCGCTCTGACAGCGGGTGGCCCGTCCCGGGATGTCAGTGCTGGGCGGCAGCCTCCTCGACCGTGAGCTCGGCGGCGGGGTCGGCTTCGAGACGCTCGTCCGGGATGGTCGCACCGCTGAGCACCGAGCGTCCATAGGCGCCGGCGGCGAGGCGCCGCTCGGCACGCTCGATGGCCTGCAGGCGCACCTCGAGACCGGCGCTGACGGCGTCGTCGGCGCCCTCCGCCGTGAGCGGTTGCGCCGGGTCGCTCCAGTCGGCCGAGTCCTCTTCGGCGGCGCGGTCCTCGCTGCGGTCGACCTGTAGGCCGGAAATGAGCGCCTCTACCCTGGCGCGTTCCGCGGCCAGCAAGGCGCGTGCTCGGTCTTCATCCACTGGTTCCTCCCTGATCGGTCCGGAGTGTTACGGGTCCAAGGCCAGGCGTAAGCCGAAGCCGATGAGCACAACTCCGGTACAGCGGTCCATCCGCTGGCGCAGGCGGGCGTCGTCCATCCACCGGGTTACCGGCCGTGACGCTGTGAGCAGGATGGCGAAATAGGCCGCCGTGAGCGCGACGAAGATGGCACCGAAAAGTAGCGACATCCAGGCCACGGAATAACCGTGGGGCACGAAACCGGGCAGGAACGTGACGAAAAAGACGCCCACCTTGGGATTGAGGAGGTCGGTGAACAGCCCGGCTGTGTAGCCAGTGGCGCGTTGGCGACGGGGGGACGTGCCCGCTCCGGCCCGCGCCTGCAGGGACCTCACGCCCAGGTAGACGAGGTAGACGGCGCCCGCGATCCGGAGGCCGATATAGGCGTCGTGGCTGGCGCGCAGCACCGCCGAAAGGCCTAGGACGGCAGTGACGACCCAGACCGTGAGGCCGGAGAGCACGCCGAGCACGGTGCGGGCGGCAACCCGCCGGCCGCCCTTCACAAGGTTGCGCACGACCACCAGGGTGTCCGGCCCGGGCAGGAGCACGACCAGCGTCGCCGCCAACGCGAAAGTCGCCGTGCTCGTGAGCATGGCGAGAGCTTACGCGACGTGCTCCTAAAGAGCCGGGCTCAAGCGCGGGCGTGCACCTCGATTGATCGGTCAACCTGTGGGCCCGAAACGCTCGACGCGGATATCGCCCGGCGCGGCACCGGCGGCGGTGAGCAGTTCCGTGGCGTTGTCGGCAAAGCCGGCCGACCCGCAGACATAGACGATAGAGCCGGCCACGAGGACACGGGCGACGTCGTCGAGATCGAGCCGGCCGGGCGGCCGAGGCGAGCCGGGCGGCGCCACACGCGTGTAGACGACCGTCGTCTCCGACCCCGGTAACTCGTCCGCGTAATAGAGGTCGGTGGGCGCCCGCACGGACACCAGGAGCCGGACGAGGTCGCTCCGCTGCGTCTGACGGGCAAGGCGCAGCATGGACATGAGCGGGACGGTCCCCGAGCCCCCTCCGACGAGAACGGCAGCCGTCTCCCCCCGCCACACGAACCAGCCACCGATCGGCCCGCGCACCTCCAGGACGTCGCCGGGCACGACAACGTCGTGCAAGAAGCTCGACACTTCGCCTTCTTCGAGCCTCTCGACGGTCAGCTCCATCTCGGGCCCTCCATCGGGCGCGCTGGCTACCGAATAGCTACGCGACGCCACGTAACCATCGGGCGCCGTCAGCCGCACGACGTAGTGCTGGCCGGCCTGATGGCCGGACGGTCCGGGCAGCCTGAGGCGAAAGGTCTTGGCGCTCGCCGTCTCCGGCCGGACCTCGACGACCGTGGCCATCTGCCAGGGCCCGAGCCGCCGCCCGGGAGCCGGTGCACCAGTCATCCTCCGTGCCGCTGTTCGAGGAAGCACATCTGACGACCACCTCCGGCGTCAGTCTGGCATGGAGCGGTGAAATGCACGTGGGCCCCAGGCCGTGCAGATCGAGGTGGAGGAGATCGGGGCCCTGACGACGAGCGTGGTCAAGGGCCTACCCGGGACCACCTGAGGCCGTCCGCCACAGCCCGGGGCCCTGGGCGGCTATCACCGCACAAACGCTCACCGCCGCCAGGAGACCAACGGCTATGGCCAGCACCGCGGTGAGGTCGCCGTGCAGGACAAGCTCGGCGCCGGCGACGGCGCCTGCGAACATGGCCCCGATAGCCAGGCCACGGCGGCTCAGCGCCAGCCGGCGGTTCGGCGCCCGTAGGTCGGCGGCGATGCCGGTCAGGGTCATGGTGAGCACCGTCGTAGTGAGGTCGGGGACGGCCAGCCGGCGGGCGACGGCGTTTTGTACGCCCATGGCCGTCGCCAGGAGAGCCGCTATTACGTCCCGCGGGAGGGCGTGAAAAGGAGCGCCGCTCCCGGCCACCAGCGCCAGGCCACCGGCGACGAGCACCACCTCGAGGAGGGCACCGGCCCGGACGAGCTTCGCCCTGTCACCGGCCACCTGATGGATGAGGGCCCCGCCCGCGGCGGCGCCAACCAGGAACCCGGCCAGGGCCGACAGCGACGACCCCAGTGAGAAGCCGGGGGCGCCGGCGAGCGCAAAAGCCACAAAGACCACGTTGCCGGTCATGTTCGCCACGAAGACGCGGCCCAGTTCCAGGATGCTGAAGGCGTCGACCAGGCCCGTAGTTATGGTCAGCGCCAGCAGTAGCCACGGGAGCGGCCCGTGGTCGCGCCGGCTCCACATGGCCGGCGTGCGCGCCGGCGACGGTGACGGCGACGGTGACGCCGGCCCCTTGGCGTCCGCGGTGCTCACATAAGCATCGTAGAGACAACTGGGCCCTGACTGTCCCCGAGCTGGGCCCCGCGGACCGAGGCGTCCAGCACTTCGGCTATGTGGTAGGCGGCGATCGACCAACCGCCGCGCTCGGCCGCGGCGCGGATTTGCATGGTGCAACCAGGGTTGGCGGTGACCAGGGCCCCGGCACCCGTGGCCCGCACGTTGGCCGCCTTGCGGTCGCCGAGCTCGCCCGCCGGCCCGGGCTGCAGCAGGTTATAGACACCGGCTGAGCCGCAGCACAGTTGACCCTCGGCGATCTCGCGGCGCTCGAGGCCGGGAATGGCGTCGAGCAGGGCGCGAGGCGCGTCACGGATGCCTTGGGCGTGGGCCAGGTGGCAGGCATCGTGATAGGCGACCGTGGCCTGGAGCGGGTGGCGAGGGGCGCGCGGGCCCACCTCCACGAGGAACTCTGAGAGGTCGCGCACCCGGGCCGAGAACTGTCGGGCACGCTCGCCATAACCGGGCTCGTCGCTCAGCAGGTGACCGTACTCTTTCATGGCCGAGCCGCACCCCGCGGCGTTGACGATCACCTTGTCGGCCCCGGGCGCCGAGAAGGCGTCGATCGTCGCCTTGGCGTACCGGACCGCCTCCTCTTCCCGCCCGGCGTGACCCGAGAGGGCGCCGCAGCACCCTTGCGCCCGCGGGATCTCGACGTCAAAGCCCTCGGCCGCCAGCACGCGGGCGGTGGCGGCGTTGACGGGCGAAAAAAAGACGCTTTGGACACAGCCGGTGAGCATGGCCACCGTGCCCCGACGGGGTGACGCGGCCGGCACCCGGCCCCCGAGGCGCTGGTAGGGACCAGGAGGCGGTGCCACCGACTCCATGGCCCGGACCACGGGCGGCAGGCGGGCGGCGATGAACGGGTGCCTCAGGGCCCGGCGCAGGCCACTGGCCTCCGCCGCCACCAGCGCGGCACGGGCGGCTCGAAGCCGACGGGGATGGGGGAAGAGGCCGAAGATGAGCGCACGCGCCGCCCGCTCCCCCGGCGGGCGACGGACCTGGCGTTCGATCTGTGCCCGCGTGGCCGTCAGGAGCCGGTCGTACTTCACCCCGGACGGACATGACGTCAAGCAGCCCATGCACGACAGGCAGCTGTCCATGTGAGCCGTGACAGCGCCGGCCAGCGGGGCGCCGTCGAGAGCCTGGGCGATCAAGTGGACGCGGCCCCGGGGCGAGTCCATCTCCTGGCCCCACAAGGCGTAAGTCGGGCAGCTGGGGAGGCAGAACCCGCAGTGCACGCAGTCATCGACCAGGGCGCGCTCGGGCGGGCGGTGGTCGTCGAAGGACATCAGATGCCCCCGACAAAACGGCCAGGGGCAAGCCGGCGGTCCGGGTCGAACTCCCCCTTGACCCTGCGCATCAGGTCGAGCCCCGGCACCGGCCCCCAGACGTCGAGCGCCGCCTTGGTCGTCGCCGGGGCCCGGACCACGACGGCGTTGCCTCCGAGACGCCCACAACCATCGCGCAGCTCGCCCAACAGGCCGGCCACTGCCGCGGGCGCCCCGTCCTCGCCCAGGCCAATGAAGAACACCCCGGCACCGGCCGACCCCCGGAGCACCGGTGCCAGCCCGTACGCGACGGCCAGGCGCCGCACCAGGCCGAGCAGGCCCGTGGCCCGGCTGAGCTCGGTGGTCACCTTGAATGTCACCGGCCCCGGCAGAGACCCCCAGGTGGCAGGTGGGCGATCGGAGGCGTCCGCCCCACCAAGGACCTGAGCGACAGCTCCCGCCCGCTCGTCGACGGCACCGGCCCCACCCTCAACGAGCACCGACAGCTCGATGCTCCCGTCCGGGCGAGCGCGCTCGAGCTCGATAGCGGTTGGCGCCATCTGGGAGCCGAGCACGCGGGCCAGCACCGGCTTGAGCGCGGCCTCGTCGGCGTACACCGCCGTTATGTAGAGCCGGTGGGGAGGTAGGGGCCGGAGCCTGAAGATGGCCTCGGTCACGATCCCGAGCGTGCCGTACGAGCCGGTGAAAAGCTTGGCCAGGTCGTAGCCGGCGACGTTTTTCACTACCCTGCTGCCGGAGCGGACGATCGCTCCGTCGGCCCGTACGACGGTGACACCGATCAAGAGGTCACGTACCGCTCCGTAGAAATAACGGGCTGGTCCGCAAATCCCCGTGGCGATGACGCCACCGATGGTCGACCCGGGGACGACCTCGTCCACCGGGAGCCACTGGCCCCCGCCAGCGAGCTGCCGGTTTAGCGCCGCCAGCGCCGCGCCCGCCTGCACACGGGCCACGAGGTCGCCCCGGGCATGCTCGAGGACCGTGCTCATGGCCGAGAGGTCGACCACCACCTGGGCCGAGCTCGGGGGGGCCCCCCACTCGAGCTTGGTGCCCGCCCCCCGAGCCACGACGGTGCAGTGGCGCCGCGCCGCCAGGGTCATGACCGACGCCACTTCTTCGTTACTGCGAGGCGAGACGACGACCTCGGGCGCCACCCCGTCAACGGCATCCCCGACGCCCGCCGGCCGTGGGCCCGAGCCGGGGCAGGAGCGTACGAGCCCGTCGATGAGCTCCATCAGAACAGCTCGGCCAGACCGCTCTCGACGAGCGGGTGGGCCCCACTGTGGTGGCCGGCCGGCTCACCGCACAGCCGCGGCATGGGGACCACCTTGCCCGGGTTGCAAAGCCCCTGCGGGTCGAAGGCACGCTTCAAGAGCATCATCGTGGCGAGGTCGTCGGGGCCGAACATCTTGGGCATGGCCTTCAACTTGTCGAGGCCGACACCGTGTTCCCCGGTGATGGAACCACCATGCGCCAGGCACAGGTCGAGGATCCGGCCCGACACCTCCTCGGCCCGGGCCAGTTCGCCATCAACGCGCGCATCGAAGAGCACCAGAGGATGGAGGTTGCCGTCCCCGGCGTGGAACACGTTGGCCACGCGGACGCCCGCCGCCGCCGACAGGGCACCGATCTCGCTCAGGACCTCCTCCAAGGCGGTGCGGGGCACGACACCGTCCTGGACGATGTAGTCGGGGCTGATCCGGCCGACGGCGGCGAAGGCCGACTTCCGGCCCACCCAGATCCGGGCCCGCTCCACGGCGTCGGCCGCTCGGCGGATCTCGAACGCACCGGCGTCGGTGCAATGGCGTTCCACTTCCTCCAGCCCGGCGGCCACGTCCACGGCCGGGCCGTCCAGTTCCACGATTAGGACCGCGCCCGCGCCCGGCGGGTAGTCGCATTTGACGGTGGCCTCGGCGGCGGCGATGGCCAACGCGTCCATGATCTCCAGCGCCGCCGGGACCAGGCCGGCAGCGATGATCGACGACACAGCGGCTCCCGCGCCTGCGGTGCCGTCGAAGGCGGCCAGGACCGTCTGGACGGCCTCGGGAGCGCGCAGCAGGCGGACCGTGACCCTGGTAACTATGCCCAGCGTGCCCTCGGACCCCACCAGCGCCCCGATCAGGTCGTAGCCCGGGGGGTCGGCCGCCTTGCCTCCGAGCTCTACGAGCTCCCCTTGTGGAGTGACCAGGTCGAGCCCGGTTACGTGGTTAGTGGTGAACCCGTACTTGAGGCAGTGAGCACCGCCGGAGTTCTCGGCGACGTTGCCTCCGATCGAGCAGACCTGCTGGCTCGACGGGTCGGGAGCGTAGTAGTGACCATGCCCCGCCGCCGCCCGGGTGATGTCGAGGTTCGCCACTCCGGGCTCCAGGACGGCCCGCTGGTTGGGCACGTCAAGTTCGATCAGTTGGCGCATCTTCGCCAGTACGACCAGGACGCCCGCGGCCTGGGGGACGGCGCCGCCCGAAAGACCGGTGCCCGCGCCCCGGGCAACAAAGGGGACGTGGGCCGCCGCGCACTCGCGTACGACGGTACGGACGTCGTCCGCCGTCCTCACGGCCACCGCCAGCGCGGGCACGACTCGGTACTGCATCAACCCGTCGCACTCGTACGTCGCCAGCTCGACGGGATCGGTTATCAACTTGTCGGCGCCGACAAGAGACGCCAGGCGCTCGGTGAGCCGGGCCACGGCACCCGGGGCCGCGACGGGAGCTGTCGCCGCAGCTCTCACCGGGGCTGTCACGCCACCAGGGCGTAGGCCAGGACGGTTAGGAACTCGGCGAAATCGTCGTCCAGAGCGACCTGGACGAACAGGGCACAAGCCTGGTCGTAGCGGGCCTCGTCGAACTCGGGGCCCAGACCAGCCCTGAGCTTTGCCAGTTCTTCGGCCACGATCTCCTCGACCAGCGGTCGCGTCACCTTGGCACCCGAGCTCAGTACGACCCCGTTGTGCAGCCACTGCCACACCTGGGACCGGGCGATCTCTGCCGTGGCGGCGTCCTCCATCAGGTTGAATATCGCCACCGCGCCCGACCCGGCCAGCCAGGACGCCAGGTACTGGAGACCGACGCTCACGTTGTTGCGAAGCCCTTCCTCGGTGCGCGCGCTCCCCGCCGATCTCACGTCGAGCAGCGCCGCGGCCGACACCTCGACGTCGTCACGGTGGCGGTCAAGCTGGTTGGGGCGCTCGCCCAGGACCGAACCGAACACCTCCCGGCATAAGGGCACAAGGTCCGGGTGGGCCACCCAGGAGCCGTCGAAACCGGCCCGCGCCTCGCGCTCTTTGTCCTCTCGCACCTTGGCCAGGGCACGCTGGTTGACGTCCAGGTCCCGACGGCTCGGGATGAAGGCCGCCATGCCTCCGATGGCGTGCGCGCCCCGGGCGTGGCAGGTCCGCACGAGCAGATTTGAATAGGCCTGCATGAGCGGTGCCGCCATCGTGACCGAATTGCGATCGGGGACAACGAACTCCTCGCCCAGGTTCCTCAGTTTCTTGATGATGCTGAACAAGTAGTCCCATCGGCCCGCGTTCAGCCCGGCGGCGTGGTCGCGCAGCTCGAAGAGGATCTCGTCCATTTCGAACGCTGCCGGCAGCGTCTCGATGAGCACCGTCGCCCGGACGGTCCCGTGCTCCAAACCCAGCGAACCCTCGGCGTCGCTGAAGATGTCGTCCCACAAGCGGGCCTCGAGATGGCTCTCCATCTTCGGCAGGTAGAAATAGGGCCCGGCCCCGAGCTCGAGTTGCCGCCGGCCACACAGCGACAGGTACATGGCGAAATCGAACAACCCGGCCGAGACCGGCGCGCCGTCAACGAGAACATGCTTTTCTACTAGGTGCCAACCCCGGGGGCGCACCACAATGGTGGCCGGCTCTTCTCCGACCTCGTAATGCTTGCCCTCGGGCGTCGTGAGCTCGATCGTCCGGTCGAGGGCATCGCGCAGGTTGAGCTGGCCCTCGACCATGTTCTGCCACCGTGGGGTATTGGCGTCCTCGAAGTCGGCCAGCCAGATATTGGCGCCTGAGTTGAGGGCGTTGATCGTCATCTTGCGGTCTGTCGGCCCGGTTATCTCGACCCGGCGGTCGGTGAGGGCGGCGACGGGAGGAGCCACCTTCCAACGCTCTTCGCGGATCTCCCGGGTCTCGGGCAGGAACTCCGGCAGGCGGCCCCGGTCGAAGGCCAACTGGCGCTCGGCCCGCCGCTCCAGGAGCTCTCGTCGCCGGGCCCCGAAGCGCCGCTCGAGCTGGCCCAGCAGCCCTAATGATGGCTCGTTCAGCACCTGGTCGTAGCGGTCGCCCCACTCACCGGTGACCTCTACCCCGTCGGAAAATACCCGGGCCATTCCCGCCTCTTTTCTCTCGGACAACAAACAGTGGACCTCGATCGGTCGACAAACTCTATGGCCCCGCCCGCGGCGGTACTAGGCGGCCGCACTATACGGCAGGGGGCCCCACGCTGTTTTCGTCCCGCCGGCCCCGGTCGGCAAGGGTCGTCGCGGCCACGACCGCGGCGCAGAGCAGGGCCACCCCCGAGGCCAGCAGAGCCGTCTGCAGACCGCTGCGGAAGGCGGCGTAGGCGGCGACGATGACCTTGTCCTCGATGGTCCCACCACCCTTGACGCCGCTGGGGACGATCCCGGTCTCGACGGCGTTGATGATGACCGAGATGAAGTTCGCCGGGATCTTCAGCAAGTGGAGACGGCCGGTGAGCCCGGCGGTGAGATGGGCGTTGACAAGGGCGCCGAGCACGGCCACACCGAACACGGCGCCGAGCTCCCGGCTCGTGTTGGTGGCCGAGGCGGCCATGCCGGAGCGTTCGGGCCGGACCACCCCGAGGGTCACGAAGGTCACCGGCACCACGGCCGTGCCGAACCCGAAGCCGGCCAGGGCTAGGGTCGCCATCAGCCACATCGACGGCCTCGGCGCGCTGAGCAGCACCTCCGAGAGCAACATCCCCGCTCCGGCCAGCACGCAACCCTCGGCCATGGGGACCCTCGGCGAGCCGAGCGCCACGCGCCGGCCGGCCAGGCCGGCGGCGGCGATCATGGCGAGGGTCATGGGGACGAACTCCACCGCCACCCGGTAGGGCGAATAGCCGATGACGGCCGCCAGGTAGAGAGCCGTGAAGAAAAAGATCGAAAAAATGCCGAAGAAAGCTACGAACGTAACGATCAGGGCCCCGGAGAATGCCGGGGACCGGAAGTAGCCGAGCTCGAGCATCGGGGCCCGGCTGGCCCGCTCGACCCGCACGAAGCCGACCAGGGCGACCACGCCGACGACGAAGAGCGATACCACCAGCGAGTCCCTGTACCCGTCCGTCTCGCCCAGGATCACGGCAAAGGTGAGGGCACCGAGCGCGGCCGCGCCGACTACGAAGCCGGGGATGTCAAGGCGGGCCGCTTGCGGGTCGGCGCTCTCGGGCAGCGTAACGGCCGCCAGTACCACGACCACCACCGAAGCGGCGACGTTGAACCAGAAGATAGCCCGCCAGCTCCCGATCCCGACCAGTGCGCCTCCGATCACCGGGCCCAGGGCCAGGGCCAGGCTCGATACGGCCGCCCAGGCGCCGAGCGCACGCGCCCGCTCCTCTCGGTCGGGGTAGATATGACGGATCACCGAGAGCGTGCCCGGCTCCGATGCGGCGGCGCCGACACCCATGATGACCCGGGCGCCGATGAGCACCGAGCTGTTGGGTGCCAGCGCCCCGAGCAGGGAGCCACAGGCGAAGATCGCCAGGCCGACGAGCATCACTTTGCGGCGGCCAAAGCGGTCGGACAGTGACCCGGCGGTCAGCATCAGGCTGGCGAAAGTGAGGGCATAGCCGTTGACGACCCATTGCAAGGCACTGACACCGGCGTGCAGGCGGGCCTGGATGTCAGAGAGCGCCACGCTCACGATCGTCGTGTCGAGGAAGGTCAGAAAGAGGACGGCGCAAACTACGGCGAGGGTGAAATTGCTCGAGCGGTCCCGGCCCCAGCGTCTCATGGCGCCCGGCCTTTCTATCCTTGCTGTGGCTTGGCGGACACGTTACATTACGGGTGTCGCGACGGGGGCGATAGTGCTAGCCGAGCCCGCAGAGGGGCCGAGAGGGAGGTAACACACGGTGACCTATGGGTCGATCGTTACCAAGGGCAGCTCGCCGCTGCAGGGCCTGCGGGCCCGGCCTCGGCTTTTGATGGTCGTCCTCGCCCTGGTGCTTTCGTCGGGCACCTTGATGTCGACGAGCACGACGGCCACCCAGGCCAAGATCAAGACGGACTGGGTCACGTTTTTCTCCGGCACGACGACGGCCAAGCACAAGATCGCCCTGCTGCAAAATGGCCAGAGCTTCGCCGCCGTCATCAATCAACAGGCGTCCAACTCGATGTCAAAGAGCTCCGGCGCCAAGGTGCTGTCGGTATCGGTGACCTCGAAGACCCAGGCCAAGGTGCGCTACACGATCACCCTGGGCGGCCAGCCCGCCCTCTCCAACCAGACGGGCGTGGCCGTCCTCCAAGGGGGGACCTGGAAGGTGGGCGACCAGAGCTTCTGCGCCCTACTGGCGCTCGAGCAGACCAAGACGCCCGCCTGCAAGTAAACCTAGCGGCCGGCCCAGCCGCTCAAGTGGGGGCGGGCCCCAGGACGTAAGGCACCGTCATGGGGCCGTGAGGTAACGCACAGATACCGGCCTGCGGCCCGGCCTCGGCGACGGTCCGGCTGACGTCGTGGGTCTGCTCGAGGTGGGCCTCGGCCAGTTGGGCGTCGGACAGGTACGAGGTGCTGACGACGACACGCGCCCGCGCCATGATCGAGGCCAGGACCTGGATCTGCCACTGGTCCGCCACTGTCCTCTGGCGGCTGAGGATGGTGCCCAGCAACGCCTGGACCGAGGGAGCGGCGGCCAGTTCGGCCCGGTAGGGCCCGTGGGCCGGGAACCCGTCCCGGCACTCCGCCACACAGACGATCATGCCGCCAGGCTTTACGACCTGGGCCGCCGCCGACATGCCCTTGACCGACTGGTAGAGGTTTTGGTCCAGAGGGAAGCCGCCGTTGGACGTGACGACAACGTCAAAGGGTTTCTCCACGGGGCACATGGCGATCGCGCCGGCCTTAGCGCACGCGGCCGCGTGCATGGGCAGGACATCTCCGCCGAAGGCGCTGACAATGCGCTGAGCGCCGTCGAGGACCACGTCGAGCGCGAAAGTGACGCCCGTCGCCGCCGCGATGGCGCGGACGTCGTCCTGGACCGGGTTGCCGTCGATGACGCCCCAGCGGGCGTCCGGGTGGCCGATCCGGGAGGCGTCGTGGAGCGTCAGGGTGGTCTCGAGCCCGGCCAACCCCGGCGCCACGAGCTTCGGCCCCCCCGAGAAACCGGCAAAAAAGTGGGGCTCGACGAAACCGGTCGTGATGCGCACATCAGCCGACAACCATTCGGAGCTGAGCCAGACGGGGACGTCGCGACCAAGCCTTCCCACCCAGGTGAGGGTGGCAGGGTCGCGGGCGTCATGATTGACGACGCGCACCGCACCGAGGATGTCGTCACCGAACATCTGCCGCAGTTCTTCGTCGGTATTGGCGCGATGGGTACCGGTGGCGACGAGCACGACCACATCGTCGAGGCGGATGGTCCCCTCGAGCTCCTCGAGGATGGCGGGGACAACGGTGCGCCGGGGCTGGGGGCGCGTCCCGTCACAGACGGCGATGGCGACCGTCTGCCCGGGGCGCACGAGCTGGCGCAGAGGTGGCCCGCTCACCGGCCGGCGCAGGGCGGCAACCACCTCGGCCCGGCCGTCCGCTGCAGGAGGAGGGTAGGCGGGGACGATCACGTCCGTGCGGTCCTCGGGCAGGTCGACGCGCAGGCCTGTCGTACCGTAGGCAAACTCGACTTCCACGCACCCCGACGCTACACACGGGCTGTCACCGAGGCTCGGCGTTAAGATCCGGACCATGGGCCCCGAACCTCATCCCCGGAGGCCGAGGCACCGGGACCTCGGCAGGTTGAAACGGACCGGCAAGCGCCTCGTAGCGGGCCTCGTCGTCGCCGCGCTGAGCATCTCGGGGGCGACCGGCGTCCCCGCCGTGGCGTCCTCCGCAGTGGTCCCCGGGCTCAGCTGGCACCGCTGCGATGTCCACTTCCTTTGCAGCGAGCTCAGCGTACCGGTGGACTACGCCGACCCCACCGGCGCCCACCTCGGCCTGGCGCTGGCCGAACTACCGGCAACTAGTGCCCAAGCCATCGGGGACCTGGTCATGAACCCGGGCGGCCCGGGCGCCTCCGGGGTGCAGTTCCTCGAGACCACCAGCTTCCCGGCCGCTCTGCGGTCTTCGTTCAACCTCGTTGGCTTCGACCCTCGGGGGACGGGGCAAAGCGACCCCGTGTCGTGCGAGGACGCGGCCGGCATAAGGAACATGATCGCGCTCGACCCCGACCCACAGACCCCCGCTCAGGTCGCCACGGTCGTCCGGACCGTGAAGGCTTTTGACCGCTCTTGCGCCGAGCACACGTCCATGTCCCTGCTGGAAAACGTGGGCACACGCGACACGGTGAGGGACCTCGACCTCATACGCGCCGCCCTGGGCCAGCCCAAGCTCGATTACATGGGCTTCTCCTACGGGACCTACATCGGCGAGCTGTACGCCCAGATGTTCCCAGGCCAGGTGCGCGCCATGGTCCTGGACGGGACCGTGGACCCGGCCCTGTCGAGCAGTGCCACCGTGAGCGGGCAAGCGAAGGGTTTCGAAACCGACCTCGGGGACTTCTTCGCCTGGTGCCCAGGCAATAAGTCCTGTGCCGCAGAGCTGCCACAGGGCGCGAAGGTGGCCTACGAAAAGCTGTTCCAGGGATTGGCCGCCGGGGACCGGCTCATGGCGGACCTGCCGGCCCAGTTCGGGGGACCGCAGCAGGTCACCCCTGGCCTGGCCGAGACGGCCGCGGCCGGGTCGCTCTACTCCGACCAGACCTGGTCCTATCTGGCCTCGGGCATCGCCCAGGGCCTGGCCGGTAACGGCTACCTGCTCGCCGTACTGGCTTATGTCTTCCAGGGGATGATGCTGAACGGGCAGTTCTCCAACCTGGTGGCTGCTAGTTACGCCATCAGTTGCGCGGACCGGCCCTACCTGAAGACCGTGACCGCCTACGAGCAGTTGGCTGCCCGCCTGGTCAAAGCCGACCCGGACTTCGGTGGGATAAGTGCCTGGAGCGACGTCGCCTGCGCCTACTGGCCCGTCCCCGCCCAGGGGCCCGTCGCCCCCATTCACGCCGCCGGCAGCCCGCCCATCCTCGTCATCGGCTCGACGGGAGACCCAGCGACCCCCTACCCCTGGGCGCAAGCAGTGGCCCGCCAGCTCGATCACGCCGAACTTCTCACCCGGACCGGCCCGGGGCACACCGGCTATATCAACAGCACGTGCGTCCAGCGCTGGACCGACCGCTACCTGGCCACCCTGGAGATGCCCCCGCAGGGCACTTCCTGCACCAGCTCAGCCTAGAGTGCGAGACTTTGTCATGACCTTTAGCCAGCTGACTGTCCAGTTCCCCCACCTCGCTGCCGAACTGGGGCAGCTGTCGGGGCCAGAGCTTGACGAGGCCGTCCGCCGCGTAGTCGAGGAGGGCCTGTCGGCCACCGGCCTGCAGCTAACCAGCCGCAGCCCAAAGGACCTGGAACGCCTCGTCTGGTCTCTCGACGATGAGGCCTGGGGCCTGCAGGAGAAAGCTGAAGCGGGCCAGGCATCTCTCGCCCTCTACAATTTGGCCTTCCGGAAAGCCAGGGCCGTCAGTGGGCTTCTCGAGATGGTCGAAGGTCGTTACGGTCCCGCCGTTTACGAGTCCGTCCAAGCCCTCAATGCCGATGAAGACGCGGTGGTACAGCTGATAAAAGCGCCGTGATATAAAGGCGCCCTGATAACAAGCGCGCCGTGGTCTTCACCGCGCCGCTGACCGCACTATTCCGGTATCAGGCTTACTTTCATCGAGCGGCTACCGTCCGACACCAGGTCGAGGCCCTCCTGGAAACGGGCCAGCGGCAACTGGTGGCTGCAGATCCGGTCCATGGGGAGAGCCCCCGACTCGAGCATCCGGATCGCCGCCGGCCAGCAGTAGGGCCCCAGGTGTGCGCCCCGGACATCGAGTTCTTTGTCGTCGCTGATGATGCTCCAGTCGACGGTGACCTCGCTGCCGAAAACGCCGTACTCGACATAGGTACCGAGCTTGCGCAGGAGCCGCAAACCCTGCGCGACGGCAGCGGCGTGGCCGCTGCCCTCGAGGTAGACGTCGGCGCCGGCGCCGTCGGTGAGGCTGGCGACAACGGCGAACGGGTCGTCCCGGGCCACGTTGACAGTGACGTCCGCCCCGCACAGCCCGGCCACCTCGAGCTTGGCGTCGAAGACGTCGAGGGCGACCACGTGGGCCGGGGACTTGGCCACGGCGCCCAGGACCATGCCGAGCCCGATCGGCCCGCAGCCGGCGACCACGACGACGTCGCCGAAGCTGATACCGGCCCGCTCGACGGCGTGCAGCGAGCAGGAAAGGGGCTCGGCGAAAGCGGCGTGGTGGGCGGGGACGTCGGCCGAGATCCGGTGCACGATCGCCTCCGGCGGGAAGACCATGTAGGAAGCCATGGCGCCCGGGGTCCGGCGCTTGAAACCGTAGAGGTCGTGCGGGGTGCACATCCAGTACTGGCCTCTCCGGCAGTAGCGACAACGCCAGCACGGGACGATCTGCTCGGAGACAACACGGTCGCCCACGCCGACGCCCCACCGGTCGGCGGCTTCAGCATCAAGGGCGACCACTGTGCCCACGAACTCATGGCCGGGTATCACCTCTGTCTCCGCGTAGGCCGGGCGGTTCTCGTCGCCCCAAAACTTGGGTGCCCCGTGGTAGCACTTGAGGTCGCTGGCACAGATGCCGACGGCCTCGACCTTGACCAGAGCGCCGCCCGGTCCGGGTTGGGGAACGAGGACCTGTTCGAACCGGTAGTCGTGAGGGCCGTGGCAAACTACGGCCGGCATGAAGTCGGGCATAACTGTGGAGCCTACTTTCGTCACCGGGCCGGACCAGGCGCCGGGCTCAGGGCCGGCGGCGACGCATTGTCGCGGTCGTCACGAGCGCGGTTCACAGATGACGAGCGGGATATCACGCACAGTGCGGCGCTGGTAAGCGCCGTAGCCCTTGTAGGCCGCCACCACCCGGGGCCACAGGTCGGCCTTCTCTTCAGCCGATGCCGGCCGGGCGCTCATCGCCCGGCGCTCTCCGGCCATGGTCAGCTCTATGTCCGGATGGGCCACCAGGTTTTGGTACCAGTCGGGGTCACGGTCATCCCCGCCTTTTGAGGCCACCAGGACAATACGGTCTCCCTCGACCAGGGGCGAGGTGAGCATGGTCGAACGGGGCCGGCCCGACTTGCGCCCGACGGTGTGGAGCTCAACCACGGGCATCCCGAAGGCCGAGCTCAGCACCCGCTTCCCGCTCAGGCTGAGGACCGTCCGATGAGCCCGGTCCATGACCTTGAAGCCGAGGTCGGCCCAGGAATGTTTCGAGCTCATGGGTCAGAGTTCTCGGGGGAAGACCAACGCGTCCAGCAC
Organism: Acidimicrobiaceae bacterium; assembly: GCA_003166025.1. Taxonomy (GTDB): domain Bacteria; phylum Actinomycetota; class Acidimicrobiia; order Acidimicrobiales; family Palsa-688; genus Fen-671. The sequence goes on from PMWT01000107.1 coordinate 85,337, forward strand.
CGCCCCACCCGGCACGAGGGACGCCCATAGGCCCGGGAACGAAAGCTTAACGAGAGCGCCGGTCGGTAGTTTGTCCCGCAGACGGGCTAAGGCACCCGCCTTGCCTTCCCCCGCGCATGCGACGGCAAGGTCGTGCAGCCCGGGGTTGTGCGCCACCACCATCACCGAGCCCACGTCGTCGGCGACGGCATGGAGCCGGGCCATGAGGGAGGCGGCGCCGGCACCGTACAGCTCGTCTTCGTAGCAAACCTCGCCTGCCAAGGCGAGGGCCGCCAGCGTTTGGCGGGCCCGTAGGGCGGTCGAGCACAGCACCAGGGCTGGCTCGACCGCCTCGCGGCGCATGTAGTTGGCCATGTCGCCGGCGGCCGTCTCACCTCTGAGGGACAGGGGACGGGCATGGTCGTCCAGCCCCTCGTCGTCCCAGCTCGACTTGGCGTGACGGAGCAGGTAGAGGCTACGGACGGCTTTGATGAGCCACCGCCCTCCGGACCGGTCCCAGCTCCTAGAGCTTCATGGCCAGGCTGACCAGGGCGGCGAGCTTCGACGGGGCGATCGTGGTGTTGTTGACCGCGGCCGAGTAGCTCTGGGTACTGTTCAGCGTGGCGATGCCCGAATAAGCGAAGCCGAAGCCTTTGGGCAAGCTAAAGCCTTTCGGCAGCGTCGTACCTTTGGGGAGGCCCGGGATGTTGAACGACGCCGTGATCGTGTAGTAGACGGCAGTTACCCCGAGCCCCGTGTAGTTCTGGTAGTGGACCTTGAAGTGGCTCGCCTTTTCCTGGCTGGCGTACTTCTCCTGTTCCGCGGCCTCCGCCTGCTTCAAAATGGCCAGCGTCACGGGGTGGTTGAAGACCTCGGAAGTGAGGCTGACGTTCTTCGAGCCGAAGGGGTCGGTGGCGCTACCGGCCACGAGGAAGGTACAGCTCGTCGACGTTTCCGTGAGGTTGAGCTTCGGGTCGATGGGGTAGGAGAAGGTGTTCTCCGTGGGGGCCGGCACCGTGAACCCGACGATGCTCGACACGGCGGACGGGCTCACCCTGGAGCAGAGGTCCGAGACCGCCTTGATGGACGTGGACCGGACGGCGGCCTGGGCGACGCTGGGCAGGGCGATGCAACCGGCGGCGGCGGCCAATGTGACCAGTGACCGCGCCGGGTACCGGCGCAGCCGGGCCCGGTGCTCGGGTGATAGGCATGTAGCTGGTACTGGAGAGAATGACATACGGCGAGCCTAATGCCCATAACGCCTGGCGACCGTGACCGTGGTGACAAAGCAGAAAAACGACCGTAGGAGGCGCAATGCGAGAACGGGTAGCAGATGCTCTGTCGTCGCTCGACCTTCCCCAGGGCCGAGCCCGGGCCGCCCGCGGCGCCCTCGCTTCGGGCCGACGCTTCGCCGACGGTTCGGCCTGGCGGGTAGAAATCCCTTCGGTCGAGGGCCCCGAAGCCATGAGAGCGGTCATGGCGGAGAGCGCCAAGCGCACCGTGCCTGTGCACCGGGTCAGCCAGGGGAGTGGTACGGCTCTGCTCACTGATGCCGAACTGGGCGAAATGGCGGACCTGGGGCGCGCCAGCGGGTACGAGGTGGTGCTCTGGGCCGGTCTGCGGGCCGCCTGGGACATCTCGGCCATGGCCAGGTCTTCCAGTGGCGCCACCGGCTCGGCCGCGGTACGGGGTTCGCCGCCCCCCTGCGTTACCACGAGATCGAAGAGATAGTCGAGGTGGCGGCGCCCGTCCATCTCAAGTTCGGTCTCCGCAACGTTGCCGGCGTCTACCCCGCCGGCGGCCATATCGCGGCCACGGTTGTCTCGGCGTCACGTGAGCGGGTGAGGCGCGCCGCTATCGGCCTGGAGACGCTTCGGCGACGGGCGCCCGAGCTCTACGGGCCCTAAAGCTGCCGGCCCACCCGGCGCTATGTCGCGAAAGCGCCGAGCCAAGGGCGCTCGACGTCGAAAAGCTTGTCGACCATCTCCCGTAATTGAGGCAAGCTGAGCAAGGCTCCCGAGAGCGGGTCAAGGGCCACGGCGGCATATACCAGTGAGCGGTCGCCCTCCAGCGCGGCCCGGACGGCCAGGCTCTGCACGTTGACCTGCACCGTGTTTAGGGCGGCACACGCGGCCGGGAGGCTCCCGTACGAGATCGGCCTCAAGCCCATGGCGTCGACCAGGCACGCCACCTCGACACAGCAGCCCTGGGGCAGGTTGTCGATCAGGCCATGATTGGGCACGTTCCCGTAGATGACGCGCCGGGTGCCCGTCGTCATCGAGTCGATGATGTAGGCGCCGTACTCCTCCGAGGGCCGCAGGCCGTCCTGGACCGAAGCTTCGATGAAAGCGTCGACGTTATGGTCCGGCGAGTGGGCCGAGCAGATTTCGAAGTAGTCCCAGCGTTTTGGCAGGTAGTCCTGGACAAGTCCAGTGTCCTTGCGGAACCAGGGCCAATATTCGCTGGCGTGGTGGCTGGACTCGGTATGAAAGTAGCCCGTGAGGCGCATCAGTTCTGTGCGCACGCGCTCGTTGCCGCCGGCATAAAGTTCGTCCGACGCCAGGCCGACATCCTGTGACTCGAGATGGCGCTTGGTCATCGTCTCCCGAATGCGCGGGAGCAGGTCCTCGCTCCCCCGGCGGAAGGTCGTGAACCAGGCGGTGTGGTTGACGCCGGCCGAGTCGAAGGTCACGTCTTCGTAGGGGACCTCGATCTCCCGGGCGAGCATGCGTGAGGTGTGTTGCACGCTGTGGCACAAACCGACCGTCTTCACTCCGAACGAGGACGACGCCCAGCAGTTGATCGACATCGGGTTGGCGTACTGGATGAGCAGAGCGTCGGGGCATACTGCACGGATGTCGGCGGCGATCTCCCGGAGCGCACCGACGGAGCGCAGGCCGCGGAAAACTCCGCCGGGGCCGATCGTGTCGCCTACGGGCTGGTCGACACCGAACTCGCGGGGCACATTGACGTCGTAGCTGTAGGCCTCGATCCCGCCGACCTGGAACGTGCAGATGACAAAGTCCGCCCCCGACAGCGCCTCGCGCCGGTCCACGGGCACAGTCAGCTTGGCGCCGAGCCCGTGGACGTCGATCAAGCGCTGGGCCCCCGCCGCGGTGATCGCCACCCGGCCCTGGTCAATGTCGTAGAGGCAGATCTCACTCTCCTGCAGCGACTCGAAGGCCAGGATGTCCCGGACCAGGGTGAGCGGGAAGACGTAGCCGCCGGCTCCGACGATCGTGATCTTGGGCATCCTCGTACAGTAGATGAGCCGCCGGCGGGTGCACAGCGCCGGTGTCGGGACATCGCCGATATGCCGTGCCTAAGGGCTTAAAGATGCCCTCAGATGCTCATACTGGTGTGTGGCCCGGGCAACGGCTGGTGGTCCCCCCGACCGGGGGCCTTTCTCGCGCTGGAAGAGCCCGGCACGTGGGCCCTGGTTGACCTCGGTTTTCGGCCTCGTCCTGCTCGTCGGGATCCCCATCGAGTTCGTCACCGGGCTCCTCTCCTACGCCGCCTACGACCCGCGCCTGGGGAGCGGTCCCAACCCCGACCATGGCCTGTTCGGGCTCTACCTCTTCAACTGGGTGACGTCGCCCCCCTGGCTTTACCGGGTCATCGAGGGCACCCACGTCACGCTGGGCCTGGTGCTTGTCCCTGTCGTGCTGGCCAAGCTCTGGTCGGTAATGCCCAAGCTGTTCGCATGGCCGCCATGGCGGTCGGTGGCTCATTTCCTCGAGCGGCTCAGCCTCGTCCTGGTCGTCGGGGGCGTTGTGTTCGAGATGGTCACGGGGATGCTTTACATCGACTACGCCAACCGGACCAACTTCTACTCCGGGCATTTCTACGGCGCCTGGGCGTTCATGGCCGGTTTCGTCGTGCACGTCAGCGTGAAGTTCGCCGACATGGTGCGTGCCCTGCGGTCGCGACGCCTGCGGACCGAACTGCGCACCGGTCTGGCCGGCACTCGCCCCGAGCCTTCCGACGGCAGCCTCGTGGCACCGGCGCCGGCGCCTCCCACCATCTCCAGGAGGGGGATCCTCGCACTGGTCGGGGGGACCTCGCTGGCCGTGTTCGTGCTCACCGCCGGCCAGTCGATCGGGGGAGCCATGCGCAGCCTGGCTCTGTTCGGGACCCATTACCGCTCCTCCGGCACTGGCCCCAACGACTTCCCGGTCAACTACACGGCGGCTTCGGTCGGCATAACGCCCGCCGCCACCGGGACGAGCTGGCGCCTGGTGCTCGTGGGGGCCCGTCGCGTCTCGCTCAGCCGGGAACAGCTCCTGGCCCTGCCCCTCGTCACCGCCGACCTGCCCATAGCGTGCACGGAGGGCTGGTCCACGCAGCAGCGCTGGACGGGGGCCCCTCTGGCCGAGCTGGCCCGGTTGGCCGGCATCAAAGATGTCCGGCCCGCCCGGATCTCGGCGCTCGATTCGCATTCCGTTGTCCTGTCCGGCACCCAGGTGTGGGCCCGCGGTTCGATGCTGGCCCTTCGGGTCAACGGCGCCGACCTGTCCCTCGACCACGGGTTCCCGGCCCGGGTGATCGTCCCGTCGGCACCGGGGGCCCACAACCTCAAGTGGATGTCCGAGATCGTCTTCTCCGAGCCGACATGAAGGCACTTCGCCGCTATTACGGTGCCGGTCCGGCGCACCTGGTGGGACTGCTGGCATGCTTCGCCGTGGCCGCCTACGCCGTGACCCGGGTGCTCGGCGAAGGCGCGTGGGTGAGCGTCTTCCAATGGTTCGTGGCCTGCCTGGTCTTCCATGACTTCGTCGCCTGGCCGGCCTACACGGCGGCGGACCGCCTACTGCTCCGGGCACAGCAGCGTCGGGCCGGACGCCACCAAAATAGGAGCCTTCCTGAAGTGCCCGCCCCGGCCCGGGCCCCCTGGGTCAACCATGTCCGGTTCCCCGCCGTCATCTCGGCGGTGCTGTTGGGCATGTTCTTCCCGTTGATCTCCCGCCTGTCCAGGGCCGTGTACCTCGGTACCACCGGCTTCAGCGAGAACGTCTACCTCACCAACTGGTTGATGGTGACAGGGGCCCTGTTCGCCGGGTCCGCGCTGGCCTACCTGGTGCGGCTGGGTTTGGCCCGCCGGCGCCACCGCCGTGAGGCCGCCCCCGGTGCCGCAACACACGCCCGCCGGTGACCTACGGCTCGGTACCGTCCGGGCGCCTATGGCCGAGGCCGCGTTTCATCGGTTGTCGGGGAAAAACTCGATCCCGCCGATCCGCCGTAGCTCGCCGCCCGGCCCGAACTCGGCCTTGCCGGCGTGGCCGACAGGAGAATAGCCGGCAGAGAGAGCCGGCTCTACCAGCGGAGCGGACACGGCTATGTGGTTGACGTCCAGCGTGTTCACCATGGCCACCATGCGGGGCGGCGCCGTAGCCGCTCCGATGACGGTGCTCGAGGCAAGCGCCAATGCCTCCAGGTCACTGCCGACCACCACCGGCAGCCGGGCGCCGGCCAGGGACTTGGAAGCGATGGCGTTGGCATAGGTGGCGGGCCAGTCGACCTTTGCCCGCAAGCGCTCGGTCACCATGTCCGCCACGCCCACACCTATGGCATTGCCACCGGAGTTATGGGCCAAGTCGAGCACGGCCAGCCGCCCGACCGTGGTCTCGGCCGGTACCGGCTTACCGGGGAAGCGGCCCGTGACATTGGGGTCCATACCGGAGCCGGAGATCATCTTGCCGATTTCCCGCAGGACCAGGACATCGACTTCGGGGAAGGGCAGGCGGGGAAAGTTGGCCCACGCGTCCAGCAGGAGCTCGCGGTCCATTTCCAAGATGGCTTCCCCGGGGACCACTTCCACGCGGCGCAGGCGGTGCCAGGCATCCTCGAGCAGCGCCAAGCCGAAAGGTACCGGCAACACGGGCAACACGACCCCGGCCGCCTCGGGCAGCATGTGCACGAAGGCCTCGAACCCGACGCTGTGAAGGCTCGAAGCTCCGCGTTCCTTCCCGAGCCCTATGGTGAGCATCTTGGTAAGGCCGCTCTCGATCGGTGCCCGGAAGTCGGAATGCGGCTTGACCCGGTTTACCGGGACGACTGCGTCGCAGGCGAGCGCCGACTTAGCGAGGTAAACCGGTTGGCCACCGCTCAGCTCGCCGATCTCCTCCACGTCCATCGAGGCGTCGACGGGTACGCCGAGCGCTTCGCCACGGACGCCGAGCTCGCTCAGGACCCCGATCTGGCCCTCTGCGCTCGCCCCCCCGTGGGAGCCCATGGCGGGCAAAAGGACGGGTTCGGCCCCCTGGTCCTGGAGAGCCCGGACTGCAGCCGCCACCACCTCGGCGACCCGGGCGATCCCGCGACTGCCCACAGCCACGCCCACCCTGCTCCCCGGCTTCACCCGCTGTTCGACTATGCGGCCAAGGGCCGGCCCGAGCGCAACGCCAATGTCGAGCTCTCCCGGTGGGGCGGCGCGGACCAGCTCGGACCATTCCAGCTCGTCGACCTTTACCTGCCGGTCAGGGCCGTCACCCCTGCGTGGCAATTCCTCAGTCACCTCCGCGACCGTAGCTCAGTCCCGCGTGACCAGGTCACGGCCCCGGCCTTACCGGCCGCCCTCGATCTTCCGGCTGCGTTGGTCCCTCCCGGGCTGGCCGTAGGGGTAATCAGCCGCCCCCGGGTCGCTGGCCTGGTTGAGCGCCTCAACTTCAAGCTCGCTCAGGTCCAACTCGGCCGAGCCCAGGTTGTCGTCAAGCTGTTCCAGGGTGCGGCAGCCCAGGATCACCGAGCTCACTGCCGGCCGGTCACGTAGCCACGCCAGAGCCACCTGGGCCATGGAGGAGCCTCGGGCCGCAGCCACGGCGCCCACGGCCGAAAGCACGTCCCAGGTCCGTTGCTGGACGCCTCGCCGCCCGTAGGCCTCGACACCCCGCTCCGGGTCTTCACCCAACCGGGTGGCACCGCTCGGGCGCTGGTCCCGGCGGTACTTGCCCGTGAGCCAACCGCCTCCCAATGGCGACCATGGCAATAGGCCGAGCCCCTCGGCCTGGCACGCGGGGACGATCTCCCATTCGATCTCGCGCACGAGGAGGTTGTACTGGGGCTGCAGGGTGATGGGGCGGCTCAAATGGTTGGCCACGGCCACGTCCACCGTTTTCTGCACCTGCCAGCCGGTGAAGTTGGACAGGCCCACGTAGTTGACCTTGCCCAACCTGACGGCGTCGTCCAGGGCTCGGAGGGTCTCGTCTAGCGGTGTCCAGGGGTCGTGGCTATGGACCTGGTACAAGTCGATGCACTCTATTCCCAGGCGGCGCAGGGAAGCATCGATCGCCCGAACCAGGTGCCGCCGCGACAAGCCCAGGTCGTTGGGCCCGGGGCCGGTCGGGAAGCGGCCCTTGGTAGCTATCACCACCTGGTCCTTGACCTCGGCCGGCTGTTTGGCCAGCCAACGCCCGATAATCGACTCGGACTCCGTGCCCGAATAGACGTCGGCCGTGTCGATCAGGGTCCCTCCGGCCTCGACGAAGCGGTCCAGTTGGGCGTGGCTGCCCACCTCGTCCGTTTCGGAGCCGAATGTCATAGTGCCCAGGGCCAGAGCGGAGACCGCACAGCCGCTAGCACCCAATGTCCGGTAGCGCATGCAGACACCCTAACCCCGGGGGGGCGCAACCGCTTGGACCATGCCCAGGCCTACGTGGGAGGCGGCGAGACCTCAGGCAGAACGGTTGCCATAGCCGTTGGTCCCGTTGCCGTAGAGGTCAATGAGCTGGAGACGGGTCTGTTGAAGGCGCTCGACGACGAGAGGCGCAATGCGTTTGATCACCTGGTACCCGAGCACGGGGTCATCTTCCATCCGCGCCCTCAGACGGGTGCCGTCGACGGCGAGGGCCTCCACAAACTCGACCGCGTGGGCGTCGAAGCGCCATTGGTACGGGGGAAAAAGCCAGGACAGGCCCAGGACCTCGCCTGGCCCCAGCGTCTGGACCAGGACGTGCCCCTTGCCCGGCGCATGGGCCGAGAGGGCCACTTTTCCGTGCTGCAGCAGGTAGAGGGTGGAGGCGGGAGATCCCTCGGCCAGGATGACCTGGCCGGGGTCGAAAGCAACGTTGTGCGCGTCAAGTGAGATGCGTTCGACGGTCGCCAACGGGAGGCCGGCGAAAAGCGGATGGTGCAACAGACGGGACGACGCGGACAGCTCCATTTTCGAATTACCCCTTCATGCCTCACCCGCGCCGTCGCTGGCGCGCGCACAAACCGCACCGGCACTCACAATTACTGACCGTAAGAGCCGGGGCGGGGCGGGGGAAGGGCCTAAGGTCCCATTGTCGGGCCGCCTCTGGCAGGGACCGTTCGGGCCTTATGAGGGCGTTCGCCGGTTTTGCGAGCCGGGGGTCAGGGGGCCCTGGGCGGGGGGCCAGCGGCCGATCTCCCCCGGGCCTGGCGCACGGCACCGCCGGCCTCGGGAGTGAGCCGGGTGGCGCCGGCCATAGCCGCCAACGCGAACAGAGCAAGGACCACAAAGGCCACGGTGTAGCTGGTAGTCGGGGACGGGTGCCGGTAGAAGAGATGGCCGATAGGGCCGCCGAGACGCAGGGCGACCGTGCCCACGGCTACTCCTAATGCCGCCGCCAACTGCTGGGTGGTGGCCGAGAGGGCGTTGGCATGGGCCATTTCGGCTCCGGTCACCTCGCTAAAGCCGAGCGTCGTGTAGGCGGTGAACCCGACGGACCGGGCGACCCCGTTGAGCAGCACTATCGCCAGGATCAGAGCCAATGGCGTGCCGGCCGAGAGCAACCCGGCGGCGATCACGCTGGCCGCCACGCCGCCGGTGGCCGTAACCAGGACGGCGCGGAACCCGAAGCGGTTGATGAGGAACGTCGTGGCGGGCTTGATCCCGATGTTGCCCACGAAAATGAACAGCACGACGGCGCCCGACTTGACCGGGGACCAACCGAAGACGTCCTGGAAGAGGAGCGGGAGCATGAAAGGCACGGCTCCGACGGTCATCCCGAACAGGGTCCCGCCGCCTACGAAGACCCGAAAGGACTTGGTCCGCAGGGTGTGCAGGTCGACCAACGGCGCGGGGACGCGCAGGAGGTGGCGGATGGAAATGGCGATTAGGGCCAATGAGATCAGGGCGTAAACGGTGACCGACGTCCAGCCCGTGCCCGTTCCCGATGCCAGATGAGCGGTGTAGACGAGCCCGGCCAGGCCGGTGCCGGTCAGGACCACCCCGCCCACGTCGAGCGGGGGAGGCGAGCTCCTCGGGCCCCGCGGCACCACCCTGGTCCCGATGACGAGCGCGGCCGCACCAAGCGGGACGTTGATCAGAAAGAGCCAGCGCCAGCTGGCGTAGGTCGTGATGAGCCCTCCGGCCAGCGGCGCTACGACGGGGGCGATCAGGGCGGGCCAGACGATATAGGCGATCATCCGCATCATGTCCGCCTTGGCCGTTCGGGCCAGGACGGCCAAGCGCCCTACGGGCACCATCATCGCCCCGCCCGCCCCCTGGAGGACCCGCATCACAACCAGTTCGGAGAAGCTGGCGCTCGCCGCGCACAGCGCCGAGGCGAGGGTGAAGATGACGATGGCAGCGAGGAACACCTTGCGGCTGCCCAAGGCCGACACCATCCAGCCACTGAGAGGGATCAGCACGGCCAGCGTGATGAGGTAGGCCGTGATCACCAGTCCCATGGACGTCGGGCTCACGTGCAGGTCGGCGCCTATGCGCGGCGCCGCCGTGGTAACGATGGTGCCGTCCAGGTTCTCCATGAACAGACAGCTCGCGACAAGGAGCGCGAGGTTGCGCTGGTGCTTGTCGATCATGCTGCGCGCAACGTAGCCCCTATGGCGACTTGGCGGGGTTCGCAACTGCTCCCCGAGCAGTGAGCCATAGTACGC
>PMWT01000202.1 GCA_003166025.1 Acidimicrobiaceae bacterium
CGGAGAGTGAGCGCCCACCACAGCAACTGCGTCTGCCCGGGCCCGACCGAGACGCCCATGTTCGTCAACGACAAGGGCAACATTCGGGCACGTGAGGAGAACGGCGGTGCCTGGGCGAGGCCGCTCGCTCAGCCCGAGGAGATCGCCCGGGCGGTCCTGCTGTTCATCTCGCCCGAGATGCGCACGCTGACGGGCGCGGCACTAGCCATCGATAGTGGCCGAGTGCTGCACTGAACATGGCGTAGGGCTTATTCGGTGCGCAACAGCAGCGCCGGTGGGGTCCGGGCCGCAATACGACCGGGAACAGCGGCCACCACGTTGGCCAGCACGAGGGCCCCGAGCCCGACGAGGGTTACCGGGACGGCGGGGATGACCGGGGCGGGGACGGCATTTATCTCATGGGCGAACAGGTCCCATAGCGCACGACCGATAGCGATGCCGACCGGGATGCCCACCAGCGTCCCGATGACCACGGCCAGGTTCGACTGCCAGGCGACGACCGCTGCCAACTGGGAGCGGGTAAAGCCGAGGGTCTTCAGCACCGCCAGGTCCCGACGCCGATGGCGCACCGAGGCCAGGAGGGTGAGGCCGAGGGCGGCGAGGGCGCCCGCCCCGAGCGCCGCTCCCAGGATGGCCGGCGTGGTCCCCATCGAGCGATAGTCGACGATCTCGGCCGGATGGAGGACCGACTGCACGACCACGCCGAAGTTGTAGGAGTTCGACAGGGGAGCGGTCATTTCCTCCAGCGAGCGCTGGGCCGCCGCCGGGTTGACGCCCGGTCGCACGTCGACCAAAAAGGCGTTGGGGCCGGTCTCGGGGTCGTTGAACGGGTTGCGCAGGACGGCCGGGATGAGCGATGTGGCGACCACTGCACCCGAGCCCATTTCCAGGTGCAGCGCGCCGGTACCGCCGATCGTGGGCATGGTGGCCACGCCGACGATGCGCAGGCGGTGAGAGGCCCCCTCACCTCCACTGACCGTTATGGTGTCGCCCACGTGTTTGTGCAGCGAGGCCAGCGTCAGTGCTCCGACCACGACCTCGTCTGGTTGTTGGAGGCCGTGGCCGTCGAGCAGCGGGGGCTGGACCAGGGCGCCGGGCGTCACGCTCATGGCGGCGACCTCCTGGCCGTCGATGATGACGCTGCTGAAGTAGACGGCCGACCAGGCGGAAAGGTAGTGGTCGTGGGCCAGCATCGTCGTCGCCTGATGTGCGGGGATGTCCCCGCCCCCCCCACCGTCTCCACCCGAGAGGGCGTAGCTCCAGTTCCACCCGTACAGCCGTGGGGTCGACACGAGATGGTCCAAGCTGGCCCCGAAGGTGATGGTGGAGATCAGTACCGTCGCCGCCAGGGCGGCGCCCACGATCGCCGACCGCATCGGCACGGTGTCGACGTCGTTCCCGGGACCGAGGGCAAAGCGGAGGCCGGTCGCCGCCGGAGCGGGCAGGCCCAGCAGCATGTCGCCCCGCACCAGGGTGGAGCCGTTGGGGGCAAACCGGCGCCGGCGAGCGGTCCGCTGGGGCGAATGGCGGCGGGCGAGCCCCGCGGCCGCCAGGCCGAGGCCGACGAAGAGGGCGCCGAACCCACCGCCGAGGATGGTCCAGTCGAACGAGATCCCGGGGGTCGGGTAGAAGGGCCGTACCGGGCCCAGAGGGCTGAGGGGCGAAAGAGCGACGGCCGCCAGGACGGCCAGTACCGACCCGGCGGCGACGGCACTGACGACGCCAATGAGGGCGTCGGCCGCCAGGGTCGGCGGGTTGGCCCCGAGCGCTCGCAGCACCTCTGACTCCTGCCTACGCCGGCGCAGGTAGCGGCCAATTACCTGCGCGGCGATCACGAGGGCGGCCAGCGCCGTGGTCCCCCCAAACACCCCAAAGGCGATGGAGAGCGGCTTGATGGCTCGGTCGGCCTTTGCTTCGGCTTGTGCCGGCGTGGCTAGGAAGCCGGGAGGGAAGCCGCCAGGCGAGGCTCTCACCATGACCGCTTCGACCTCGGCGACCTGGTCTGGGGGGGCGACCTGGAGGGCGGTGTCGGCGTAGTTCACGCAGCAGCTGAGCAGCTGGCTGGTCAGCGCCGGGGTGAAATACCCCAGGGCTCCACCGGCGTCGACGTCGTCGGCCACGATCACGGTGACCGGCAGCCCTATGCCGACAAGGCGCATGTCGAGCCGTCGATGAGGCCGCACAGCCGGTGTCCCGAACCGTGGAGAACCCGTCTGGCCGTTGGTATAGAAGCCCATCGGGACGACCTCACCGACGTGGAAGCCGTAGGCCGCCGCCGCTTCCGGAGAGGTCACGAACTCGTCAGCCCGGGCGGGGTCAGCCGCCCGGCCCGCACTGATGGCCAGGCGGTCCATGCGGGAGTACTCGCCCCCTACGCTCCCCAGGCTGCTGCCCCCCTGTACCGCGAACAGGCTGCCCTCGCCGATGGGGGCGCCCGCCGAGCTGAGGGGCTCGGCGTTGACCCCCACCGAGCTAGCCACGGCGGTGACGTGCGGGATCTGGGCGATCTCTCGGACGATGGCCGGGTCGTAGCCCTGCCCGTTGCCGATCCCGGGGCTGGCGATGGCGGTGGACACCTCGACCTGGGACGGGTTGGTGGTCTCCACCAGGGCGGCGAAGGAGGACTGGGTCCGCCGGGCGGCCGCCACCGAGCCCATGGCCAGGCCCCCGAGCAGACCGAGGAGCAGCACGATGGTGAGGTAAGAGCCCCATTCCTGGCGGAAAGTGGCCCGGAAGCGGTACCACGAGGCTCGCAGGATCGTGCTCACCGGGCGGTCCTACCGGGGTCGGTCTTTTCCACCTACGGGCCCCCCACGAGCACTACGAACTCCGATCGGTCAGTGCACGCCACAGCATTCCTCGCGCCGGTGCCCCCGACAAGGTGGCAAGCCCCAATGACCAAGCTCGTGCTAGCACTACCAACCGGTCGGTTGCGTGGGACGACGACGAGGCCGCGGGGGCGGCGTGTGCGGCCGTCGCCCGAGCCAACCAGCAGGAGCGCCTGGATGGGCGCTGGCGTTCCCGCGAACTGGCGGCCACCATAGGGGTTCCGGCTCAGAGGCTGGACGCCGAGCTCGGCCGTCTCGCTGACGCCAACGACGCCCCTGTGCCGGGCGGGTAGCCGCGGCGTCGTGCCCCGCCGAGACCGGCGCCTCGTCCGACCGCGTTCGGCGACGACAGGGGCTGACCAGATGAGGCCATCTGGGTCTGGTGCCACGGCCCCTCGCTGGTGCCGTCGGTCGGGGAGGGTGTTGAGTCAGCTGAGCTTGACCTCGCTCTTGCGGAGTCGTGATTCTGGGGGAGGTTCGGTCGGCGGCCCGCTACTGCGCATTGCCGGCGCGGAAGTACGCGATGTAGTCGGCGACGGAGCGCTCGGTGTCCCACTCTGGTTGGTAGCCGGTGTCGTGGTGGAGCCGGGTGATGTCGAGGTAGCTGGGCGGTGCGCTCGAACCGGGTTCGAGCTCGACATCGAACCCCGGCACAATTGACTTGATGGCGGCGATCACCTCGGCGTTGGTGGTCAGCTTGCCTGCGGCGACGTTGTATGTCGTGTGGGTGAGCGTGTCGGCTGTTTGCAGCAGCGCGGTTGCCCGCCCGAGGTCGTAGACGTAGCAGAGGTCGAGCCCGTCGTCGGCTTTGAGGCGCCCGGCGACGCCGGAGAGGTTGACGGGGGTGCCCGTCGCTGCCGCGTGGACAAACTGCGGCGCCGGGAAGGCGAAGTTCGGTAGGTGGCCGAGCGGTCCCCATGCCCCGTAGACATCAGCGGTGACGGTCACGGAGGAATGCCCGAGAACTCGCGACACGATCTCCAGCTTGGTCCCCATTGCCAACATGAGCGAGGCCGCCGTATGTCGCGCTTCGTGCACGTGCCAGCGCCCGAGCCCGGCTCGCTGGGCCATCGCTGAGAAGGCGTGGGAGAAACTGCTCGGTTCAATGGGTGCCCCGGCCGGCGCCGTGAAGATGAGCCCCCTCTCCTGCCACGCCGCCCCGGCGGTAGCCCGCTCCCGGTCCTGGAGCGCGCGGTGGCCCTGCAATAGC
>PMWT01000113.1 GCA_003166025.1 Acidimicrobiaceae bacterium
TCCCGCTGGTACCACTCCCGCTGCCGGCCGCGACGGGTATCGAGGGCTCGGCCAGCGCCAGTGCATGTGGGTTCGCAGTGGCGAAACGCGCAGAACCTGTGACGGTCAACCCATTGCCCTCGACCTCGTAGATGACCTTGTAGGTGGTATTAGGGCTGAGGTCGCCGCTCGACAGCCACTCGTCGTTGACTGCGTTCAAGGTCCCCGGCAGCTGTGACCCGCTCTTGAGCGCTTCCACCTCGACGCTCTCCAGCTGGGCGCCCGTGGCGTGCACCGCCACCACGGATGCCGCGCTCTGACCGGTCGACCCGTTGAGCGGCACCATGGTGACGTCCGAGATCAGTTGCTTGCGCGCCTCGGCCGCGGACGTAGTCGTGGTCGTCTTCGCTGCCGCCTGCTTGGAGCGGGCCGGCCCGTTGGACGAGAAGACACCGCCGACGATGAGACCTGCTACCAAGGCCGCTACCAGCACCAAGGCACTGGTCAGGGTCACGACCGTCTTACCGATCGTCTGTCCGCGCCGGATTGTGTGTAACCTCCGGGCCGCCCTTCCGCCCATACAAGAGAGCCTACGAACGAGCTGTCACCTAGTGGTCGGCAGCGCCCACTCTCTTAGGTGAGTCTTAGCTCAGGGTAGGGGCCCCCGGTCTGAACGGCGGTTGTGACGCTCGACCTTTTCAACCTTTTCAGGTCTTATCGAAGAACTGATAAGCCGTAGGTAGCCGTAAACGTTTTTGGCGCGGGCACCTGGCAGTAGAAAAGCGGAAGCCGAAATCCTAGCCCACCGCGTTGAATGGTGCTACCATCACTGAGAGTATATTAAGGACGGGTTACCCGTCCCTGAGCTGGCAGTTGCTCCGCCTTGGCCGTCAAGGCGAGCGGTCCGTGTCGACACCGTTGTGCGTACCTTCCGAGGAGCAAAATGCCAAGCAGGCCCAGACTTCATATGGCTTCATCACACCGAGCCGGACGCTGGTACCGGTCTCGTCTCGTCGCCTTGCCGATGATCGTTGCTGCCCTGGTCACCGGTGCCGGTGCGTCGCCATCGGCGGCCGCCGTCTGGCCCCCGTCCAACACCGCCGCGCAGACCGTGAGCATCAATTCCGGCAACGCCGCCGGGACCGACCTGACGTTGACGTCGAAAACCATCGAAGTACCGTCCTCTTTGCTCAAATCGGTTACGGGCGGAGGCACGACTTACACCTTTTCCAGCGCCAGCGGGCCCTTGGCCAAGGTGGCGGTGGGCAAGGTCATCCTCATCGAGGGCCAGGACGCCATCGTCGTCACCAGCGTCAAGCACGCCGGGGGACAGCTCGTCGTCGGTGCCGCGCCGGCCTCCATCGGGGACGTGATCGAATCAGGTCAGCTGAAGGTGACCGGTCCGCCGGACATGGCCCAGGCGGTGGGGGTGACGGACACCAGTTCCGGCCTGGCGCCGGCATTGGCCCCGATGCTGCGGTCGACCGGGGCCGCCGGCGCTCGGCGGCCGAACGACACCCTGGCCGTGTTCCCCAGCTATTCGTACAGTGGCAAAACCAGTACGTTCTCCTACTCCTTGACCTTCGCCGGTGCTCCTAATGGGATCCACGTCACAGGCACCATCTGTTACGCCTGCGCCAGTCTTCTCAACATCAACGCCAAGCTCGACGGGACCTTCACCTGGGCCAACCAGGACCTCGACATGGACCTGGCCGGCGGCAAGGTCAAAAGCGGCTCGTTCGGGATCTCAGGCATGAGCAGCGACCTGGACCTCACTTACACCGTGCTGCGGGGAGCATCGCCGGGTGTCGGCGCCAAGCCGCCGGTGTTCAAGCTGCCTGTCTCTTTCGAGGCGCCCTTGTGCATCTGTGGGGGCATCCCCGTTTACTCCAAGTTCGAACTGGCGATATTGGTGACCCTCGGCATCGGGGCCAAGAACTCGAGTATCCAGGGTGGGGCCCACGTCACCATCACCGGCTCGGGCTCGGTCTCCGGTACGGGGCTGGGCGGCGCGAGCGGGTCCTGGACCGGTGGCCACGTAAAAGGCAACTTCATCACCGGGTCTGCCCTGACCCCGGCCTCGGCCGGGATCGTGGTCGCTTTACAGGCCAAGTTCGGCGTCGGCATGGGCGTCAAAAATGTCAATGCCCTCTATTACATATCCCCGATCTTCTCGATAGGTGAGACGACCGGTTCGGCTGTCGCCGGTCTGGCGTGCGTAGCGTTCGATGGTGCCTTCAGCGTTACGGGCAATTTCGAGGTCCAATTGCTGGGCTTCAAGGTCTCCACCCCGGCCACGACGCTTTTCGAAAAGAAGGCGTCGTACGCCCAACCACCCTGCTGAGCGATGGCCCGGATCGGGACGGTGATCAGGGACGTCTACCGCAGGCCGGGAGGGGAGGCTCTGCCCGCGCACCTGGCCCAGCACTACGGGGTCCGGGTCACCGCCACCACCAAGCTCATGCCCGGCGTTTACAAGGTGGAACGGCACGAAGGACCGGCCTGGGTGGCTCGCATGTTCCTCATCGGCCGGCCGGTGGAGCGCGCCGAGGAGGACGCCGAAGTGCTGCGCTTTCTGCAACGCTGTGACATCCCCGCCGAACGCTGCGCCCACGCCGCCCCCGTCTCCTGGCTCGACGGCCGGGCCGTCCTCGTCACCGAGTACATCGAGGGCAAGCCGCTGCCCGCGATCCCGACCGCGCGGCGTGCCCTGGGTGACATGCTGGGCCGGCTCCAGGCCTTGCCCACCGAGCCGGGCCCGACCGAGCGCCCCGCCGGTTCGCTGCACCACCTCCCGGACTACGAGGGCTACCCCAGCCAGGATCTGGCCGCCGCCGCCGCTCTTTTGGCCGACCTCGAAGGGCGGGTGCCGGCCGAGCACGAGCGTACCTACGAGGCCATCAGGGAGCTATTGGGGAGGGGGGACGATGGCCGAGGGCTGCCCGAGGCGTTCATCCATCCCGACCCGGTCCCCACCAACGTGATCTCCACGCCCACCGGTCCTGTGCTGGTGGACTGGACAGGCGCCGGGCGTGGCCCTCGGCTGGCCTCTCTGGCCGCCCTGCTCGGCGCGCTCGGCCCCAAGCACGTCGACGATGTCCTGGCCGGCTACAGCGCCCACGCCGCCCTCACCGCCGAGGAGACCGACCGCCTCGAGGGCGTGCTGTGGGCCCGGGCCCTGTGGTTGGCCTCCTGGCAGTGCTGGCTGGCCGCCGTCTCCAGCAAGGTCGACAATGCCTTCGTCCCGGACGGGGCGCGCATCGCCGCCGTCGCCGCCGCCGCCCGCGCCCGGGCCCCGNNCCCGCGCTAATCGAACGGCACCGACTCCCGGAAGAGCCGGATGGCATCGATATGAGCTGCCGGCGTAGCGAAGCCGGCCTTCATGGTCACGACCCGGACATGGCTCACGTCCAGGCTGCGCCAGACATCGAGCTGGCGGGCCCATTCGTCCGGACCTCCGTCGGCCAGGTCGACCCCGCCCTCGATGCCGAAGTGGGCCGGGTCGCGTCCCGCCGCGACCACGTAAGAGCGGACGCGCTCGACGGCCACCTTGGCGCGGCCCCCGGCCGGGACCTGGGGGAACCACCCGTCGCCTATCCGTGCGGCGCGGTGTTCGGCGGCGTCGGAGCTGCCGCCGACCCAGATCGGGATGGGCCGCTGCACGGGCAGCGGGTTTATCCCGGCCGCGTGCACGTGTTCCCACAGGCCCGTGAAAGTGACGCTCTCCTCGACGAAAAGGGCACGCAGCAAGGCGATCTGCTCCTCGCTGCGCTTGCCCCGGTTGCGGAAGTTGGCGCCCAGGGCCTCGTACTCGACGGTGTTCCAGCCGATCCCGACGCCCAGGCGGAAGCGTCCCGCCGACAGGACGTCGACCTCGGCCGCCTGCTTGGCCACGAGCACGGTCTGGCGCTGGGGCAGGATGATGATGCCGGTGACGAGCTCGATCCGGGTCGTCAGGCCGGCCAGGTAACCAAACAGGACCATGGGCTCGTGGAACAGGCTGTGGAGGTCGTAGGGCCCGTTCCAGCCCGGGCGTACCCTCGTGTCCGCCCCCACGACGTGGTCGTAGGCCTGCAGGTGGGTGTAGCCGAGCTCCTCGGCGGCCTGGGCGAAGTCGCGCACCACCAACGGGTCCGCTCCTATTTCGTTCTGAGGGAAAATCACACCGATCCGCACAGCACCCTCCCGTCCCGGTCAACGGGGCCCCCGTTGACACCCAGCTCAGCGGCCCGAGCTTAATCCTCCGCCAGTGGCGGGTCGCTCGAAAGGCTTTATAGCGGGAGGGCCTTCGCCCGTTAGTGACTACTGGCCCTGGGTGCTCCGGTCCGGGCCGCGCTACCGTTGCTCTGGTGGTGCTGAGAAAGGTGGGCGGGAGCGGGCCCGAAGTACGTCCCCCGGGGGTCCTTATCTACTACCTCGGGTGCAACTGCGGCTGCGGTTGTGAGGCCAACGCCCGGGACCACTTCGGTAGCGGGCGACCCTGTAACTGCCGGGCCAAGGGCTGTCCCTGCGTGGTGGACAAACCGGGCGAGGCCGGGCTGGACCCCTCTCGGGGCTACGGCAAGCACCTCGCCGAACTTGCGCAGTTGTCTTTGACGCCCGCCCGTGCACATGGTCAGTTCCCTCGGAGCTAGTCCACTCGGAGTTAGTTCCTTTGCCCCCTGCTCCTGGTCGACGCCATGTACTCGGCCGCCACGTTCTTGGGCACGGCCATCTGCCAGGCGTCGACCACCAGCTCACGCATCTCGGCTTTGCTGAGCGCGCCCAGGCGGCAGCGGGCCCAGTTGTAGCGCATGTCGGAGGGCGCCGGCATCAGGAACTTGTCGGGCTCGGAGCCCACCAGTGCCACGCGCTCTTCCTTGGGGAAGGCGAAGCTATAAGGGCTTCGTCGCCCGAGAACCCTACTGACCACCACGGCCATAAGCGGTGCCGTGCTATGGCCCGGACCAAGAACTTAGCGGCTGTCTTCCTGCGACGAAGCCAGGCGTTCCATGCGCACCAAGAGCGCCGCCGACGGCACCACACGCCCCGTCAGGTAGGTGGACAGACGGGATGCCGACGTCCCCAGCCTCTCGGCGAAGGCCTGCCGGCTCAGCCCAGAACGGGCAAGCAACCCGGCCACCCGCCGGGCTACCTCGGCCCGCTCGGAGCGCTCGGCCCGGGTACGGGCGCGCTCGACGACGCACTCCATGAGCGGCGCCACCCCATAAGGCCGGACAACCTGGAGCGCCTCAGTCACATAACGAGCGACCTGGCCCCACGGCTCGGCGTTGATCGCCGCCGCCAGTCGCTGCCAATCGGGGAGGGCCCCTCGCTCGATGGCAGTCACCACCCCCTCGAAGGGCCAGTCTTCAACCGGCTCCTCCGGAGAGACGTCGAGGTTGCGGAACCGTAGGGCGCTCATCCCGGGGCCTCCACCATCAAGGCTGCCACCGACCGGCAGACGGCAACGACCTCGCCCCAGTCGGCCCAGCGAGGGCCCAACTGCTTGTAATGGCGCAACTGCTCGGCCGAAAGCCGGTCCTTGGGACGGGGCTCGGCTAGCTGCTGAGCGAGTTGGGTGGCCACGCCAGCGGCGCCAGGGTCACGTTGGTCGGCGTAGTAGTCATCGATGTGAGCAAGCACGCGAGCACCACGGTCCTCGCCGTACCGGTCACAAAGACCAACGACGTCCAGGTAGTCGCGGGTCTGGTTGCGCCGTACGACCAAGAAGCCCTTGATGCGGAGAGCCTCGTCCGGCGTCGGCACCCGCAGCTGTTGGCCCGAGGGCAACTGGACCTCGACTACTTCCAAGGGGCGCCGCCGGATGAGCTGGCGCACTCCGGAGTCGATGCCGCCCAGTTCACCCAGGATGATCTTTCCCGGGCTCACCCGGTTGGTCACCCAGCCGTCGGTGGCCTCAATTGCCTCCAGTACCGTGTCGAAGCGGTCAGCCAGGTCGGCCACCACGTGGTCATGGTGGAACGAGACCCGGTGCCCGGCCCAAAGCGCGGCCGCGGAACCCCCGACCAGGACAGCATCGGGGACGACCTGTTGTAAGCGGGCTGCCGATTCCAGGACGGCCACAAGGTCGGGCCGGTCGAGGCCCGGAGCGTCGAAGGGCGGCGCGGCCATCGAGCCTGCCTCCTGAGACAGTCGGCGCACGCGACCCGGTCCTGCGGACGGCACTGAGCCCCGCGGCGGCGGTTTGCACCGCCCGCACCACTGGCCGGCGCTGGCCACGAGGTTCTGGCACTTACCACCAGGAACAGTTGGGTGCCCACAGCGCCATTGACGTCCTTGGACCACAGCGGNNTGTGGTCTCGAGACGAGGCGATCAGTTCGAACACGGGACCGTGCGTATAGCCGGGCCCGGTTGAGGATGCGGTTAGACGGCGGCGCGTTCCTCTACGGGCCGGCGGCGGAGGCTCGGATTGTGGAGGGCCGGGGGCACGTAGGCCTGGTCGAGGGTGCCGATATCGGTGCCGGGCGGGACGATCTCATCGATCCGGTCGAGGATCTCGTCAGTCAGCGTGACGTCCATGCCCGCGAGCAGGTCGTCGAGTTGTTCCATGGTGCGCGGCCCGAGGAGCGCGCTGGTCACGCCGGGGTGAGCGATCGCGAACGCCATGGCGAGGTGCGTCATCGGCACGCCCGCCTCCTGCGCCAGCGGGATAAGCGCCTCGACGGCGTCGACGCGGCGCTCGTCGTTGAGATGGCGGAACAGGCCGGCCCGGCGCAGGGGGCTCGGCTGGCCCTTGCGGACGCGGCCGGTGAGCAGTCCCTGTCCGAGCGGGCCCCATACGAGCACGCCCATCCCGTAGCGCTGCGTGACCGGGAGCACCTCGCGCTCGATGGCACGGTTGAGGACCGAGTACGCCGGCTGCTCGGTGCGGAACCGCTCCAGGCCCCGGCGCTCGGCGGCCCACTGGGCCTCGACGATGTCGGACGGCGGAGTGTTCGACGAGCCGATGGCGCGTACCTTCCCGCTGTGGACCAAGTCCGACAGCGCCGACAGCGTCTCTTCGACGTCGGTCGTCGGGTCGAGCCGGTGGACCTGGTACAGGTCGATGTGGTCGGTCTGCAGGCGGCGCAGCGAACCTTCGACCGCAGTCATGGCCCAACGCCGCGAGGTGCCCTGCCGGTTGGGGTCGTCGCCCATGGCGCGGCTGAACTTCGTCGCCAGCACCACGCTGTCGCGGCGCCCCTTGAGAGCCTTGCCGACGGTCTCCTCGGAGTCGCCGTAGCTGTCCGCGGTGTCGATGAGGTTGATCCCCGCGTCCAGCGCCTTGTGGATGACGCGGACCGAGTCGTCGGGATCGTGGTTGCCGATGGACGTGGCGAACATCAAGGCGCCGAGCCCATAGGGGCTGACCTTGATGCCGGTCCGGCCGAGGATGCGGTACTGCATGCGATTTCTCCTGAGGTTGTGGTCGAGGTGTGGTGAGTTCGGCAAATAACTGCCCAAATAACTGCTGCCTTTTTGCCCAGCTCAGGTCCAGGGGTTCACGACCGCAAGGCCCTCAAAGCGCCCGAAATCTTTGATGTTCCGCGTAACAACGGCCACGCGGTGGACCAATGCCGTCGACTCGTTGGGTACTGGGACGACCAGGTCGACGTCCTCAACCCCCGCAGGCTCGCCCAGGCGGTCTACTACGTGGGCTCCGAGCTGCTTCTCGTAGGTATCGAAGGTCAAGAGCCCGTAAGACGGCCGTCCCCGATCGGTTATGAACACTGGCCCGCGCTCGGCCGCCTTCTTAGCCCCGCCTGTGCCTTGGTTGAACTCCCTACTTGAGACCTGGGTTGCCATGAGCACCTCCTTGTGTAGCAATGTTCCTACATTTTGGCGACCACGCGGCTTGTGCGGCCGAGAGGACAGGGGCCAGATAGCGTCGGCTGCGGCCAGCCACGTCACTAAACGGCGGTGGCTCGCTCAGGTAATCAGCTAGCTCATCCAGCAGGAAGCCTCGGTAAGCCCCGACACTTGCTTTACTTTCGGCTCTAATCGGTGCACCTGAACGGGTACGCCTAATCCCCGCGGCCCATCCAGGTCGCCAGGTCGGCCTCGTTGCCCTCGGCGTCGGCCAGCGTCCACCACGCCGGCGCGTGCTCGTCGCTGACCAAGTGGCCTCCGGCGGCTAGGGCGGCCGCGACGCGCCCCTCGGCTTGGTCGTGCGGCACGGAGATGTCGACGTGGACGCGGTTGCGCTGAGGGCGGGGCGCGTCCATGTGCTGGAACCACAACGACGGCCCCCGGCCGCGGGGATCGAGCAGATCTTCGTCGCCTACCTGCCGGTAACCGAGCACGGCCCGCCAGAAGGGGACCACGTCGGGGCCGACCAGCGCGTCGATGGCGATCTGGACGTCTTGGACGTCGGCCGGTGCGGCCGGGACGCCGAGCCGGCGCGCCGCCTCCGAGATCTGGCGGGCGAGGCCCACGTCACGCTCGCTCAGCCCGTCGACGTCGTGTGTCCACAGCCGCACCGTCACGCCCCTGTACCGCAGGTCGACATCGGGGTGATGGTCGGCGGCGTCGGCCAGGCTGCCAATGGCGTCCACCAGGGCGACGCCCGCGGCGAACGACCCGGAACGGAAGTGGGCGCAGGCCCCGCTGAACAGCACCCGCCAGTCCTCGACGCCGGGGGACTCATGGAACTGGCGCGCCGTGATGCGCTCGGTCATGCCCCAAACCTATCCTCGGGCGGTCGGCCCGCCGCCACCCACTACGGCGGCCCGGTCATCGCGCGTCGCGCCATCCGGCCAGCCAGGGCTCGACCATCTCTTCCCACCCGTCGGGCATGGACCGGGCCCTCTCGATACGCTGCAGGCGTCGTTCGGTGAGGGAGGGCGCGGCTGCGGCCGCCAGCGCATAGGCGAGCTGGCCCGGGTTGCGCCCGGTCCAGGCCGCCCGAACGTACCTCCCGGCGGCCCGTCCCCTTCGCCCCCCGGCCACGTGGCGCCGAGCCGCCTCTTGTTGCCAGCGGGCCCGGTAGGCGCGGCTCGGTGGCCCGCTGTCGGGGAAGTAGCGGGCCCTCACTACCGTCGCGCTCGCTACCTGTGCCCGTACGTTGGCCGAGGTCTGGCCGTCCCAGACCCGGTAAGCCACCAGGGGCAGGTCGACGTAAAGCAACGGGGAGGCCTGGGCCAGGCGCAGCCACAGGTCCCAGTCCTCGCAACCCGGTACGTCGAGGCTGAAGCCTCCGGCGGCGACCACCATCTCCAGTGAGGCCAGAGTGGACGACGAGCCTGCCGGGACCCGCTGCTCTTCGCTCAGCAGCGAGACCATGTCGGAGGACGGTACGACCGTCCCCCCGGCCGGGACCAGCGGGTCCTGGCGCAACCGGGCGGCCCAGCGCACGTGCAGGTCAGGTCCTACGTGCACGCAGGCGGTGGCCGACCACCTGGCGCCCGGGTTGGCCCCCAGGGCGGCCAGCTGGCGCTCCAGCTTCGTCGGCGCCCATATGTCGTCGTTGTCCAGGAAGGCGACCCAGGGTGCGCCGCCGGCTGCTTCGAGGCCGGCGTTGCGGGCGGCGGCGGCGCCGCAGGGGCCGCCGAGGGCCACGAGCGTTACCCGGGGGTCGGCGAAAGCGGTGACCGCGTCCGCGGTGCCGTCAGTCGAGCCGTTGTCGACCACCACGCAGCGGACATCGCCGTAGGTCTGGTCCAGTACGGACTTCACGGACTGGACCACGAGGTCGCGCCGGTTATAGGTGGGTATGACCACCACGACCGTGCCGTGCTGCACTAAATACTCCGGCTCGTCACGAGGGTTCTTCGCACTTCACCGGCTCCCTTGTCCATCATGTGATTGTCCACCATGTCCACGGATGTCTTTAGCGCACCCGAGGACTGCCGGGAGCCCGCCACAGTCTCCCAGTTCAACGAGCGAAAAATACGGGCCGGCGGCTGGGCCCAATAGAACTTTACCCCGCTCGCATTCGTCAAACCTATAGCGGGATTAATACTTCTTCCGGGCCACCGGCCCCGGACCGCGGTCCACAATAGCGGTGAATACGCTCACCCGCCGTTTGCCCGGATTGCGCCGGCATGGTAGCAATTTCCATGGTCCCGTTGGTCCTGTGCATCGACGTCGAGCCAGACGCCCACGTATTTGCGCCCGGCCAGTCCTCGCCCTGGACCGGGTTCGAGAACATGCTGGAACTGGTGCCCGCCCTTCGTCGCCGGCTCGAGGAAGCGACCGGTAAACCGGCCCATTTTGGCTGGTCGTTGCGCATAGACCCCCAGATCGCCATGGGTTACGGTTCGCCGACTTACATAGCCGAAAAGTACCGCGCTCAACTCGATGACCTGGCCGGCGCCGGTGACGCCATCGGCGTCCATCCCCACGCCTGGCGCTGGGACCCGGTGCGTCAGGTGACGGTCGCCGACCACGCGGACAAGCAATGGGTCGACGGCTGCACCGAGCTGGCGGTGGGCTCTTTCCGCACGATCTTCGGCCGGGCGCCGGACTACCACCGCTTCGGTGCCCAGTACATGAGCACTGCGACCATGAACCTCCTACGCAGCCTGGGGGTGGCCATCGACCTCACGGTCGAGCCGGGGGAGGGCCCGGACCGCGACGCCCAGCTCCCGGGCACGGTGTGGACGGGGCAGACCGGGGATTTCCGCCATGCCCCGACCGCCGCCTACCGGCCCAGTCCCGCCGACTACCTGCAGCCCGACGATGACGATGCGGGAGAGGGCGGTCTGTGGGAGTTGCCCCTGACATCGTCGAGCCGCAGCCGCTTCCCTGGCCCGCCTCACCGTCTTCGTTCTCGGTTGCGCCACCCTCTCCGGTCCGTTCGCGGCCTGGCCCGGCGCCTGTCACCGACCGGCGGGACAGCCAGTCAGCCGGGCCACCGGTTGCTGGCCATGTGGCTCGACTGGCCCGATCCCCGGCACTTCTGGGACGCCGCCTTCGAGGCCGCCTCCGGCCCACAACCGCCGTACCTGGCGTTCGCCATCCGCACCGACACCGGGTCCGACCCGGCGCTGCGCCGCACCTTCACCAGGATCATGGACGCCCTCATGGAGGACAAGAGGGTGGGCGACCTCGGCTTTGTGACGCCGGCGCAAGCCCTGGCCCAAATGGGCCTGGCCACGCCCATATAGCCCCACTGCACTTCCGGGCCCAGGTCACGCCGTCCATCGGCCAGCATGTACCCATGGATCTCGCCGAAGCCAACGAGTTTGTCGACGCCTGGTTGCGGGCCTGGAACGACCACGACCTCGACAGGGTGCTCGAGCACTTTACCGACGACGTCGTCTTCACGTCGCCCCTCGCTGCCCAGCTCCTCACCGGCAGCGGGGGCGTGGTCCACGGCAAGGCGGCCCTGCGCCAGTACTGGGGCGAAGGGATCAGGCGCATCCCGGACCTGCACTTCGAGGTCGTCGACGTGTACCTGGGCGTCGATGTCCTCGTCATCAACTACCGCAACCAGAGGGGCGTCCTCGTGAACGAGGTGCTGGGCTTCGACGGCCCGCGGGTCGGTTGGGGCCACGGCACGTACCTGGGCGGAGGGGCGCTTTAGATGGGCGACCACGAGGGCATCTTCACCTCTTGCCGTAGTATTAGGATTAACTTATACTGTGAGAGGTGATGTGGGATGTCGAGGTCACTGACCAGTTCGTTAGCTGGTACGAGGCTCTGGACGGCAGCGCGACGAGCAAGGTCGATGCTGCTATCGACCGTCTCGCCGAACAAGGACCTGATCTCGGCCGACCTTGGGTGGACCGCATTGCCGGATCCGCGGTCCACAACCTAAAGGAACTGAGGGTCAAGTCCACCAGCCGGCAGTTGCGTTGCCTGTTCGTCTTCGACCCTCGTTCACCGCGATCATCCTGCTCGGAGGCGACAAGACGGGGGATTGGACTGGGTGGTACCGAGAGGCCATCCCTGAGGCCGAGCGTTTGTACACCGAGTACTTGGACGAGTTGACGAAGGAG
>PMWT01000011.1:0-196 GCA_003166025.1 Acidimicrobiaceae bacterium
CCCGCCGCCCCCGCCGCCGAAGGAGCCGGAGATCGAGCCCCCCGAGGTGGTGGTGGCCGCGCCGTAGGCCCCTGCGTAGCCCGAAGACTGAGTGCCGCCCTGGCCATCGGTGCTGGTGGTGGCGCCGTTACCGGCGGTTTCGGTCACGTAGGCGTTTTGAGCCTCACTCAACACGACATCGGAGCTGCCGGCGCTG
>PMWT01000011.1:216-3008 GCA_003166025.1 Acidimicrobiaceae bacterium
GCCGGGCGCGTTTGTGGTGCCGTTGGCGCCGCCGCCACCCTGCGAGCCGACCGAGACCGACAGGACCTGGCTCTGGGTGACCGGCAAGGAGGCCTGGATGTCCGCCCCCGCCCCGCCCAGGTTGGGCCCGGCAACGTAATTCTCTGGTTGGCCCTGGAGGTAGTACAGCAACGCCGTCGAGCCGCTGGGCCCGCCCCCACCCCCGGTGGCATTGACCCCGACAGTGGCCCCGGCGATGGGGGGCACGGTCCAGTTCTGGTTCGACGAGAGCGTCACCGACGACGACAGTGGCGACGACGAGGGCGCCGTTCCTGTGGCCATCTGGGTGGTGTTGCCGTCGGCGTCGTAGCTCGAGGTGACCTCGCTCAGCGGCCAGGGGCCCGTCTCAGCCTGGGACTGGTAGGAGCTCAGCTGGTCGTCGGTGCCGTAGCAGTACGTGCTGGCCGTGGTCACCCCGGTGGCAGTGTTGGTCTCGGTCATGGCCGTGCGGTCGGAATTGGCCCCCGCCCCGCTCAGCACCCCGCAACCGCCCACGGGCGCATAGGAATAAGCAATGTTCTCACCGAACCCATTTGCGCTCAGCAGCCGCCCGGCCGAGTCGTAGGCGTAGGCGCCGGTGCCGAGCGGGCCAGACGGCCCGGCCTCGGCGTCGGTGAGCACGTCGCCCGCTTGGGACAGGCCTTGGCTGTCGGAGAACAGGGTGGCGCCGCCCGCTTGGTCGAACGCCTCGGAGTACAGCCGCCCCTCGGAGTCATAGCTATAGGACAGGGTCGTCCCGTTGGCGTAGCCGTCGCCTACTAGGTCGCTGTTGGCGTCGTAGGCCGGGGTGTCCACTACCGAGCCGTTGTAGCTGTCGGTTACCACCCGGCCATAGTTGGGGTCGTAGGAAGGAGACAGGGTGGCGGCGCACGACGAGCCCCCGGCCGGGACGGTGCACGACGAGGTCACCCGGCCGGCCTGGTCGTAGGTGGTCGTGGTGGTGTTGGCGTTGGCGTCGACGTAGGCCACGACCTGGCCCAACAGGTTGACTGTGGTGGTAAGGGTGGTGATGGCCCCACCGCTGACCGTCTTGGTCGCGGCGGTGACCAGCGGGTCGTTGCCCACCTCGTAGTTGTAGCTATCGGTGTAGGCCGGGCTGGCCCCGAACGCCGGGTAGGCGACCGAGGTGGCCCGGGCCCGGGCGTCGTAGGTGGCGCACGTCCAGCCGTCGGCGTTGGCCGCCCTACTGGCCAGGGTTTGGCCGGCCGAGTTGTACACGTAGGTCTCGGTCTGGGCCGGGGCTACCTGTTGGTACAGGCCGTCGCCCTGGTTGATGCCCGAAGCTCCTCCCGGGCACGGGTTGGTGGCCGTGATGGCGGCGTCGGTGCCGTTGTAGTAGGTGTCCGTGGTTGAATTGCCGGCTGGCAGAGTGGTGGACGCCAGGTCATAAAAGCCTGATGCACCCTCGTAGGCGTAGTTGGTCACCAAGTCTTTGCCGTTCGGGTCTACGACCTGCTGGGTCTTTAGGCCGTTGGCCGGGTTGGCATAGACCGAACCCGTGAGCGCATTTGAGGCCCCGGTGCCGGCGTTGTCGGTCTGGGTGCTGGTGACCAGGTTGTAGCCGGGTACGAAGCTGGCCGGGACGAGTTGAGGCTGACTGCAGCCGTTCTCGCCCGGCTCCTGGACAGGGACCCAATAGATACCGAGGGTGGGTGGCGTGCCGGCGCTGGTCCAGGTGAGCGATATCTGCGCCAGGCCGCTGGCGACTGAGCCGGTGAAACCCGGGTAGACGGGACAGCCGCTACCGCTCCCGCCTGTGGTGATGCCCGTCCCGACCTGGCCGTTGACGCTGAAGGAGGTCACGTTCCCGTTGGTTTGGACCATCAACGGCCCTTCAGAGGTAGTGGGGACAACGACCCAGCCGGTGATGGTGGCCGAGAAGGTCCCGGCGGGCACACCCGGCCCCGGGCTACCCGAGGTGAAGTCGAAGGCCCCGCCGGGCAGGAAGGTATGCAGGGCTATAGCGCCCTCGGCCTGGCTGTTGACATACCAGGCCGCGGCTAGGCCGGAGAGGCCCTGGTCGTAACCGGTCTTGGTGTGCGGGGGTGCGGGCGACGTGCACGTGCCGTTGGGACCCGCGGTGGCGTTGCCGTAGGCGTCGGTGACGCCCGAGAAGCATGACGGCGGGGCCGGGCCCCACTGGTCGGTCTGGCGGCCCTCGGCGTCGTAAGCCCAGCTCGTCTCTAGGCCGGCGCCGGCGGCGGCATGGTGGTCGACCTTGATGAGCATGTCCTGGGTGGCGTCGGCCCAGGTGTAGTCGACGGCCACCCCATCGGCGCCGGTGTCGGTGCTTACCAGGCCGCCGGCATCGAAGGTCACCACTCGGGCGTAGCCGCTGGCTGTGGTCTCCCCGGCCACCGTCACGGTGGTGGTGGTGGGCTCCGGCCCGCCCGGGCTGTAGGTATAGGAGTGCTCTTCCCGGGCGTTCCAGGCTCCAGAGGTGTCCGCCGCCGTGGGCGCGGTTAACGATGCCACCTGGCCCATGGCGTAGGAGCCGTCGCCCGGCGTCTCGTAGTTGACGACCGTCATGTGAGCGTTGGCCGGCTCCCCCGGAGCGCTGGGGGGCTCGGTGATGGTGCCGGTGGCGATGGCGTCATTGACCAAGGGCGAGCGGATGGTACCGAGGAAGGACTCGGTCACCCCGTCGAGGAGCAGGTTGGTGTAGCCGAAATCGGTCGTCGGGTAGCCCACCGTGGCGTTGCCGGGCTCGGTGATGCGGGCTAGGTGGCCGCTGGAGTAGTACAGGTCGGTGG
>PMWT01000172.1 GCA_003166025.1 Acidimicrobiaceae bacterium
AGTGATGCATAAGTGCCATTATGCATCATATGCGTATCCTCGTCTGGTCGTGGCTGAACACGACGACATCGGGTCGCAAGAAGGGCCGTGCTGGTGGATGAGCCTGCCCTGGCAATTGCCCCTTCCACTGTCACCCATGTTGCCTCACCTTGTTCGCGCGGCGATCAGAGCTGGGCGGTGCCGTCACCCTGAAGCTTGGAACTCCGTAACTGAATCGCTATTCGCAACGAACAACTTGGGCCAGTCGACCACGATCGCCCCAGGGGCTGCGAAATGGTACCCCGAACCTGATATGACTTTTACCATCTTTCCTGTAGCGGCGTCGATCTCGGTCACCAAACCAGGGCCCTTTCCCAATGCGCTAAAGGCGCTAACGACGAATAGCCTACCATCGCCGATCGCCACCGCAGCAAGGTCATCGAAACGGTACGCTGGGCCTGATATGACTTTTACCATCTTTCCTGTGGACGCGTCGATCTCGGTCACAGAGCTACCGCTGCGATTTAATACGAAGAGGTTGGCCCCGCTTATGGCCATCGGGCCAGGAGCCTCGAAACCGTATTCGGCGCCCGAGATTACCCTGACCAACGCACCACTTGCGGCGTTGAACTCAGTAACCGAGCCACCCCTGCCTTCTGCCGAGTTGGCAACGAACAGGTCTGCCCCACTCGCCACTAGGCCATCCGGGTTATCGAGGCGGTACTTATCGCTCGGCAGGACCCCCACCAGGACCCCTGTCGAGGAGTTGAACTCCGTGACTGACCCCAGAGCCGGATAGGTCCCGAAGTCCGCCACGAATATGTGCGCTCCGTCCACTGCCATGGCACCAGGGCCGTCGAACCTGTAGGCGGGACCCGAAATGACCCGTACTAGCTTCCCTGTCGCGATGGTCACCTCAGTTAATGACCCAGGGACGTTTGAAGGACTGCTTGCCACGAATAGGTGCGCTCCGTCCACTGCCATGGCACCAGGGCCGTCGAACCTGTAGGCGGGACCCGAAATCACCCGAACTAGCTTGCCGGTCGCCGTGTCGAATTCGGCAACGTACCCGTCGTTGGAGTAACCGCCAAAGGCGTTAGCGACGACCAGAAGCGCACCACTCAAGACAAGAGCGGTAGGGCAGTCAAGCCCCTGTTGGAGAAGGCGGCTGACTCCTGAAGGCATATTTCCTGCGATCGACGGTCGGGCGCACTGGTTTGCGCTCGCGCCCGAAAAAAGGCTCGCCGGCACATGGTGCCCAGGGACGGTATTGGTCTCTTTGCCTAGAGCGAGGTCCGTATAACATCCAAACCCGATAACTGTAGACGCCGAGAGGATCGCCGCGGCAACAAGTGTCATTTCAAACCTCCCATTAGATAGCTACGACTTTAGGCGAGGCGAGGCTTCGGCACCCTTTGCCTCCGTAGGCCGTCAATTCGGGGAGGAGCTCCAGTAGGGATTCCAAAATATCACCGTGGGCGTAAGCGAGCTCTGCCGCGGCTAGCAACCCCGAAACACCCTTCTCTTCCTGGAGGAAGAACAGGTACTCGACAGGATACACCTGGTCCTGCTCCGTTTCTTCAACGGCATCAGTAGTGGGAAGGTGACCACTATTGCTATTAGCGTCATAAACACCTAATATCGCGTATTCAAAACACCGGAAGCCACTCAGCTCATCTGACGTAGGGGTTGCAGAACAGTCGTTGCCAGCGGAGGTGTCAGGCAATCCGTATGTCGTGAGTGTATTAATCTTCGTCTGGACACCGTTCGCGTAGCCATTTCCGTATGACTCCTGCCAAATGGTGGCAAGAATGCCTTCCAGAAGGTGCGCGGTAATGCCTCCTGTCCCAGTGACGGCCGCATTAATACTATTGTATTCGTCCCAGGTAAGTATCATGCCGCCTCGCTCGTCCACGCGGCAGCTATTTCCGCCAGTGCTCCGGCATGCTGGTGGGTTGCAAAAGCCTACACATCCGATCTTCCACGGCCCCAAGTTCACTGCTCGTAAGCCGCTCGGGTCTCCCTGGTTCACCGGCTCGTCGCCGGCATAGACATGGGTCTGGCCCGTTTCGGGACCCATGGGGATGATGAAGCTCAGGCCTTACCAAGCCAGCGCGGGTTGAACGGCACAGATGACGAGGGGGGGCGCTCCGGAGTGACCTTGCTCCATTCGTATCGAAAGGTCCAAGTGCCCGTGGTATTGGGCAGCGCGGCCTGGACCGCCTCGACTGGTAGCGGCGTAGCACCTTCCCGGACATAGAGGACCTCTGGCGCCGCGGGGGTCCTAGTGCCCTTGGCAGTCATTCCCCTGATGCCCACAACACGTTGTCCCAAGATGGTCGTCGGAGGCAACAGGGACAACGCTCCAGTCATGGCAACCGGGGACATCACCGTGCTAACTGTCAGACCGCTAGCCAATCTGTCGAATAACTTGCACTCCTGGATAGTGCTGTTCGTGCATTTTGAGCTAATGGTGACCCAGTGGTTGGCTTCGGTGGTGGCAGGTCCACCCATGATGCTCATCTCGAAGTACCAGGCCCCGGCATCTCCCTTGAAGAAGAGGGTCCCGTTAGACAGGATCAGTTGGCTGTGGAACGCGCCAGATTTTGTGCCATTCCTTACAGTGTATGTGGAGGTCGCGGCCCCAGTAACGGTACCAGCATCGACGCTACTTGCCTCGGATAGCGCAGGCATGGAGTCGAACGAGATAGCCCCTTCCCAGCGCGCTCCCTGCTGCGCTCGGACCGACGCCAAGACGGCGGCGAATAAGCTCTGGGCGCTGGCGGTCTGGCTTGCAAGTGCCACAGCTGGTCCCGTGCTCTGCAGGCAGGTACAAATCAGACAAGTTGCCCCCAGCTGTAGGACTCGCTTCTTTCTCATCTCCGCCCCCTTCGGGCTTGGATCTCGCGGTGCGTTGGCTGCAATTCAGTGATCGCTAACCTCCCCAGAAAAGGCTGAGAAGATTGGAATGGTTCAACAAATCGATCGCTTGCGAGGCAGCCACGGCGGCCGCAGGGTGTGGTCCCGGTCCTCTCGCTGCGCCTAGCGGGAGCACCCACGTGTAAGAAGCCCCAGTGGAATAAGCTCCCCCGAGCCCAAGGTCTTTGAGCCCCGCCCCCAGTCCCCAATCCTGGCCTTTAACATTGATGTTTGGCGGGTTGATCAGGCACACCCCGCCAGTGTCCAAAGGCTGAGCATGACCTGAGAAGGAGTCGTAACTGGCGCAATAAGGGCCGAGACAGCCAGATGTGGTTGAGATGCTGAACCAGCGTGCGAGTTGATTGACGTCCTGAGCATTGCTCGTCTGCCATACTCCTTCTAGACTGCCTCCCGCCCCGCGCTTTATGTCCGAGACAATGCTCTGTACGGACACGCTCGTTGCCATGTTGAGCGCAGCCTTCACAATGGTTGACTCAGCCCCTATAAGAGTGGCGCTGTCAAAGCCCGCAGTGACAGCGACCGTCGCCGTTATCCCAACAGAGTCCCCATTTGGTGTCTTTACGATACAGTCGGTTGCCGCACCCCCGACAACAGCGGCAAACACGCTGAAGCTAGCGCAATACCCCTCGGTACTCAGTCCGCTCGGGTCCCCCTCGTTCACCGGGTCGTCGCCGGCATAGGCGTAGGGCTGCCCGGTCGAAGCTACGTCGGGGTCGACGCTGGTGAACTGTGCCGTGGCCGGGTCATACCAGCGCGCCCTCAGGTAGTAGAGACCCGTCGTGGCGTCTTGGTACTGGCCGTCGTACAGCAATGGAGTTGTAGCAGTACCAGACGAGGAAGTCACGTTACCGTAGGGGTCAAAGCTGAAGGTGGCCGTTACAGAGCCACTGGTCCCCAGCAACACGCGGGTCGAGCCCTGGTCGTCGGAGACGAAGTACTCGGGCGTACCGGTAGCGACGTTGACCTCCTCCACCGGGGCCCCATTGGGGCCGTAGAGGTAGTCATTGCTCCCGTCACCGAGCAGTAGGGCCAGACCAGACGTAACATCCCAGGTCTCGGTGGCGGTGCCTGCAGTCGTCGTACGGCCGGTCAGCAGCCCAGCCCCGTTGTATATGTAAGAGACAGCCCCCGAGCTAGGAACCGCCGAAGCCAACTGGTCGGCCTGGGTATAGCTGTAAGTGGCCGCAGAGCCGATCGTGCCAGTAGAGCTGGTGCGGTCCCCGGTGCGGTTGTAACCGTAGGTCTCGCTCCCGCCTCCGGTGCTCTGCGCCGAGGTGAGCTGGCCGGCGGCGTTGAAGACCTGGGTGTCCCCGTTTGCCAGGGTGGTGGGGTCGTCGGAGGGGTCATAAGCCTCCGTCGCCGGCGAGCCCCCGCCCAGGGTCACGCTGCCCATACGGTCCGCACTGTCGTAGCCATAGGCTACCGAGGCGCTCAGAGCCCCCGAATCGGTTTCGGACTTTACCTGTTCGGCACTGTTCAATTGGTAGCCGACGGCGGCCAGGCTGGCGCCCAGGTTGCCCGGGCTGCCTGTCTGGGCGTTGATCCCGGTCATGGCGTCGCCGAGGTCGAAGGTGTTGGTCACGGTGGTGTTGTTGGGGTAGGCGATGGTAGCGGTGTTGCCATCGAGGTCGTCGCCGAAGCTGATGGTGCGGCCACCCCAGTCGGTGATGAAAGCCAGCTCGCCGTTGGCGTTGTAGGCCTGGGTGACCGTGGCCGAGCCTCCCGCTGGCGCTACCGGGTAGGTAAGCGAAGCGCGGTCCCCGGTGCTGTAGTAAGTGTACGAGGTCGTCCCCGACGCCAGACCGGTGCCCGCGCCGGCCACGAAGGCGGCCGAGAGCAGGTCACCAGCGTCGTTGTAGTTGTAGGTGGTCTGGCCGCCGCCGTCGGTCATGGTGCTGAGCTCGCCGGCCCCGTCGTAGGTATAAGCGAGGTTGGCCGAGCTCTGGTAACCACTGGCCGGGGTGCCGAAGGTGGTCGAGGCAAGCTCGTTGGCGGCGTTGTAGGCGTCGGTCAGTTCCCCTGCCGGCGTGGTCTTTGTCTCCGGGGCGCCGCCCGGGAAGTAGGTATAGGTCGTGGTTATCCCCGAGGGCATCCCCACCGCCGCCGGTGAGGTGGTCGAGTACAGGCTGTTGGCGGCACCCCCGCCCGCGGGGGCGCCCGACGCGCACGCCGAGGTTTGCCAGTAGTAGCAATTGCTCGTGACCTGGCCTCCCGGACCGGTGGTCCCCAAGACCTGGCCGTCGGGGTCATACCTATAGGCGGTGGTGTCCCCGGCGGCATCGGTAGAGCTGAGCACCTGCCCGGCGGGGTCGTAGATGGTCGTCTCGTAGCCGGGATCCGAACCGGTGGCCGGCGGAGCGCTCAGCGCCGTGGGCGGGCACGTGTAGGGGTAGGAGGCCGAGGGGTGGGCGGACATCGTCGCCACCATGTCGGCGGCGTCCTCGGCGCAGACCACCTGGCCGTTGGCGCTATAGACCGACACCGTGGTCGCCTGGTCGGGGCCCGAGCTCTGCACCAGTTCCCCGTCGGCGTCGTAGAAATTCGTGGTCACGTCCTCGGCTTGGGCAGAGCTGGGCGTGGCCGAGTACAGCGACCCCAGCGCCGGGGGGCTGTTGGCCCATCCCGGCTGCCACGCCGGGCACTGGTAAGAGCTATTGGCGTTGGCCGGTACCGTGCAGTAGACGTTGCCGTCGGGGTCGTAGTAGCTCACCGTGGTGGCCGCGGCCGAGGTCCCCGGGTCAACCGTCTCTGACAGCTGGCGGTTGTCCTGGTCGTAGGCGTAGGCCGTGGTCACGTTCGGGTCGTGGACGGCATCGTTGGACTCGACGGTTTGCGACATGAGGTTGCCGGCGCCGTCGTAAGTGGACAACGTTATGCCCCCGAGCGGGTTGGTCGCTTGCACCAATTGGCCCTCGGGGTTGTAGGTGTCAATGGTGGCGCCCAGGTAGGGGTCGTTGCCGGGCGTAGGGGGCGTGGCCGGCTCGGCCGACGGGCAGGTAACGCCATTGGCGTAGGCCTTGGGCCCGACGGTGCAATACTGGTTGCCGGCCTGGTCGTAGGCGTAGAGCGTCGTCCCCCCGGTCGGGCCGGTGGCCTGCACCAGCTGGTTGTTGGCGTTGTAGAAGTCGCTGGTGACCCCCGCCGGGGGCGAGGCCGGCGACGGCGGCGACAATGGGCACGTCACCCCTTGCGCCACCTCGTTGGGTGCCACCGTGCAATAGAGCCGCCCGGCGCTGTCGTAGGCGTACAGGGTCTCGGCTGAGTACGAACCGAAGCTCAGCGTCGAGGACGTGACCTCCCCGGCCCCGTTGTAGACCACGGTGGTGACCTCGCCGTCGGGGCCCGTCGTCACCGTGGGCAAGCCCGGGTGGGAACTGTCGGTATAGGCATAGGTGGTCGTCTCACCGTCGGCATTGGTGCTGGACGTGACGTCGCCGGCGGGGTCAAAGGTCGAGCTCGTCGTCCCCGCCACCGCCGGGGCCCCGTAAGCAGGACAGGTCACGCCCCCGGCATAAGCGACGGGCCCGACGGTGCAGTAGAGCAGGTCCGCTGGCACCGAAAGACCGGCTGACGTGTACGAATAGACCGTGGTGCGCCCCAGCGGGCCCGTCGTGGCCGTGAGCAGGCCGGCCGAATTGTAGAAGTTTATGGTCGCCCCCGGCCACGGGTCGCTGGCCCCGGGGGTAGGTGGGGAGCTGGGCGCCGAGGCGGGGCAGGTCACCCCGTCCAAGTACTCTGCCGGCGCCACCTGGCACCACACCTGGTTGTTGGCGTTGTAGGCGTAGGCGGTGGTGTTGCCCATGGCATCGGTGGAAACGGTGACGTCGCCCGCCGACAGCGGGGCCTGGGCGCTATTGGCCAACGTAGCGGTAGTGACCTGGCCGTCGCCGTCTTGGACCGTGGTGGCCACCAGTGACGTCGGGTCGAGGTCGAAGTACTCGGTGGCCGCCGCACTAGTGCCATAACCGGTCGTCTCGGCCACCAGGGCGCCCGAGGAGAACTGGTAGTCGACCACTTGGGCCGCCACCGGCCCCGACGTCCCCGTCGGCCACGTCGACACGACCGTGGAGCCCCCGGCCTGGCTCTGGTTGTTACCGCTGTAGGACAGCGTCACGTCGCCCGAGGGGGCGTCCTGGGCCGAAACCTGCCCGGAACCGTTGAAGGTATTGGTCACCGTCGCCCCGCTGGGCAGGTCCTCCGAGACCAGGTCATGGTCGTAAGAGGCCGTCGGGTTGGACGAATCGTAGGCGTAGGTGGTGCTGCTCGCACCCGGCAGTATCGCCGAGTACAGGTCCTGCGGCCCACCGGCGCTGGCCCCGCCGGCGCACGACTGGCCGAAATAGCAGTAGGACACGACATTGCCGGCGCCGTCGGTGGCCGAAAGCAAGCGGCCGGAGCTGTCGAAGGCCAACGTCATAGCCCGGCCTGACGCCGAGCTCGTCCACAGCGTGCAGCTGGCCGCCGACGCCGGGCAGGCCCCAGTACCGGCCGCCTCGGTCGAAGCCGACAGCTGGTCGCCCGCCTGGTCGGCTTCGGTGGTCAGCGCCCCCAAGGCCGAGAACGTATAAGTGCTCTGGCCAGTGGTGTCATTGGTCAGCGTCCACGTCCCGTTGGCGTTGTGCTCTAGGGTGGCTACCGTGCGGGGCTGGTTAGGGCAGTAGTTGTAGCTCGGGAGGCACCACGAAGGCGACGAGCCCGCAGAATAGGGCGAGAAGGTTATTTCGCTGCCGTTCTGCTGGTCGAGCGTGGCCACCTGCGTCGAAGGGTTGACCGAGATGGTCATGCCCAGGTTGTAGGACCAGCCATAACCGAGTGGGCTCGGGGCCGTCCCGCTAGAAACTTCTGTCTGGGCCAAGCCCGAGTCGTAGGTCCGGGACAGCACGAGGGCAACGCCAGCACCGGGGACCGAAAGGTCCTGGTAGGCCTCGGTAAGGTCCCCCGTGCTCGGTTCGATCCCGTAGTCCTTATTGGCAACCGGGGCGGGACAGGCTTTGGCGCAGTCATCGCCCCCGCCGAACTGCTGGGCGGGCGTGAGCGAAGTGCCTAGAGGCAGCAAACGCTCGGGGGCGTTCTGCAGGGAGCCAGTTGGCAGGGGCCCCTGGATTATCCCCCGAATGAGGTAATTAGCCCCATCGGCGATCCACAGGTTGGTGCCGTCAGAGGCCAGCCCGGCCACCGAGCCGAAG
>PMWT01000184.1 GCA_003166025.1 Acidimicrobiaceae bacterium
AGGAAGTGCTGGCGGCCTGAACGTAGCCCGGGACTGGGAGCTGAGCGCAGACGTCGACATGGTGCTGCGGGCGCAAGGTGCTGACGCCGCGGCGGTCAGGGCGCGCCGCTCGAATGCGGTAAGTGTGGCCGAACAGGCTATAGCCCAAGGTGCCGGCCTTATCCGGCCGGTTGTCGCAGGCCTTGTCCCGGCCGCGAGCCAAGAGAACCAAGGCCCAGCCAACCAAAGTCGTAGCCACCAAGAGGAGAGTTGACCATGGAGCAGTACACGCACCTGGCGGTCAGCGAACTGGACCAGTTCGTGTTCGGCCGTTGCCCCTACCCCCTAAAGGTCGGCCGGGGCCTCACCCTGGGCGCGGGCACGGTGTACCCCGAGCTCAACTTCACGCTGGCGCCCATGGCCATAAATACCAGCACCATGGCCGAGGTGCGCTCGGAGTACGCCCATATGGCCGACCAGGCCTGCGCCCGGGCCGTGGCTCTAGAGGTGCCGGGCCTGGTGATCGAGTTCGAGCTGGTGCCCGACCTCACCTTGCAGCCCGAGTGGGGGGCTCAGGTCGTAACGGTGCTCCGCGAGGCCCTGGACCGCTATGCCGCCAGTGACGGGCTGGCCAACGCCCTGCGGGTCACGCCCAACGACATCCGCGAGTTCGTGCGCCCACCCCTCATGCGGGAGGGCCCCAAGTGGGACCAGATGGTGACCAGTTTCGAGCTGTGCGCCGAGGCGGGGGCCGACATGTTGTCGATAGAGAGCACGGGGGGCAAGGAACTGCACGACGACGCCTTATTGAACGCCGACCTGGCCGGGTCGGTCTTCGCCCTGGGCGTGCTGGCCAGCGCCGACATGGGCCCGCTGTGGGACATGATCGGTGCCGTCGCTACCCGCCACCAGGCCGTGCCCGCGGGCGACAGCGCCTGTGGCTTCGCCAACACAGCAATGGCCCTGGCTGACACCCGCCACATCCCCAAGGTCTGGGCGGCGGTGGTGCGGGTGCTGAGCGTGCCCCGGAGCCTGGTGGCCTACGAGCACGGGGCGCGCGGGCCGGGCAAGGACTGCGCCTACGAGAACGTGTACATAAAGGCCATCACCGGCTACCCCATGGCCATGGAGGGGGCCGAGGCGGCCTGCGCCCACCTCTCGCCCCTGGGCAACATCGCCAAGGCCACGGCCGACCTGTGGAGCAACGAGTCCGTCCAGAACGTGAAGCTGTTAGGCGGCATGGCCCCCACCGTGTCCATGGAGCAGCTGGCCTATGCCACCCGGCTCATGAACCAGGCCACCCGGGCCGGCCAGGCCAACCTGCTGCGGGACTGGCTGGTGGCCAGCGACATGGGCCACGATCCCCAGGCCTACGTGCTACGACCGGACGTGGTCCTACGCCTGGCCGCCGAGATAGTGGCCGAGCCCACCGCCTACCTGCGTACCCGCCGGGCCGCCCTGGCTGTGCTGGCCGAGTTGCGAGAGGGCCAGGCGGCGGGCGAGTTCGCCCTCACCAAGCCCGAGGCCAACTGGCTGGGCCGGCTCTCCCGCCAGGCCGAAGCCTTGCCCGAGGACGAAGGGCGCTTCATCGAGGAGATGGTGGCCGGGGCTGACCGCCAAAAGGTACGTCTCGACCAGTACGGGATTGATCTATAAGCAACGGCTGGTCTGTAACAGGGAACGCAAGCCGGCACCCGAAGTACTCGGTGGCCAGTGTGGTCCGGAGGGTGAAGCACCTCCCTCGTACTATTCGGGTCGTGGCGTAGAAGCCGAGCTCGCTTTACTTGGCGCTGCTGCGGTGACGGAACCAGGAGATGGTTTGCGAGACTGCGTCGTCGAGCGGGGTCGCTGAGAGCCCCAACCTGGTCTCGGCTTTGGTGCTGTCGACGAGGAAGGGTTGCGTGAACTCGTAACGCATCTCGTCGAGCTCGGCGATCGTCGGGTTGAACAGGCCGATAGCGCGCAGTAGCAGGCGGGGTGTGACGCTGATCTTGACCGTGCGCCCCAGGTCTTCTGAGATCATGGCGATGACCTCACGGGTGGTCCGAGCGAGGGCGTTG
This sequence comes from Acidimicrobiaceae bacterium, assembly GCA_003166025.1. Classification (GTDB taxonomy): domain Bacteria; phylum Actinomycetota; class Acidimicrobiia; order Acidimicrobiales; family Palsa-688; genus Fen-671. The sequence goes on from PMWT01000184.1 coordinate 2,040, forward strand.
GGGACGTGAAAGATCTCTCCAGCGACGTCCTCGCGAGTACCAATGGCGGCGAGGCAGCGCGCCACGTCACCGGTAAAGGAATAACTGTGGGGTTGGTCGGGACCGGCGATGAGGCGGGCCGGTTTGCCGGCCAGGGCGGCACCGATGACGAGGTCACCGAGGGGTGACTGTGCTGTCCCTCGGGGGCCAAAGTAATCGGATGCCCGAGCCGTGACGACATCGAGGTCGCCCTTTTCAGCAAGGTCGCGGAGCTGTTCGGCCATGACCACGCGGACCTTGCCCTTACGGGTCTGCGCTCGTAGCGGGGTCTCCTCGGTGATCAGTACGCCGTGAGTGTCGCCGTACATGTAGGTGTTCTCGAACGAGACGTACCGAGCATGGGCCGCCCGGGCGGCATGAACGGCCGCGTCCTGGATCGGGGGGAAAAGCCGGGCCCATTGGTGGTACGGGGGGCTAAGGCACTGGTAGACGACACCGGCCCCCGTCGCAGCCTTAGCAGCGGTCTCGGCGTCGGAGGCATCAGCGGCGACGATTTCGACGCCCTCGGGTACGTCGGCGCGCCCGGAGCGGTTGACGGCCCGCACCCGCAGGCTCATGGTGTTGAGCTCGTGAACGAGGGCGAGGCCGATCGCACCCGTACCGAACACCACATGGAGATCGTTCATTGGTGGGCGCGGGGGTCGGCCACACCGACCATCACCACATCGTATCTCTTCGCGTCCGTGCGGCCCTTGGTGGTCATTTCCTGTGGTCCTCCCGTGGTTCTATTGTGTGCGCCAACGTGAATAGCACAGCGGCGCTTCGGGCAAAACGTCAAGTGGCGTCTGGTACCCGGCTGTCCCAGCGTTGGTGGTAGGGCCGCAGGCCAAATACTTTCGCCAACGCCCACAAAGGTGGGAGAAAAAGGTCCTGCGCCCAGATCGGGGGCGAAGTCACCCGGCTCTCATGGCGGAAGTGCCAGAAAGTGGCGCCGAGCTGGAGCGGGTTCTTCGGCGCGCCCCTGAAAGCGACGGGCTCTGGCTCATCACGCTTCCCCTGTTCCTTGGCGCTCGTCTGGGGTCAAAGAAAGCGTCAAACTCCCCTCGCGGGGGAGGACTTGCGGGCAGCCTAGGCCCGTAGCCTACCGATGCGCATAGATTCTTTGAGGACCCCAAGCCTTCTGGCTTTGGGAGACCAAACTCACCCGGTCCGGGCTGGTCTGCACCAGCCGGGCGATCACCTCCACCGTGTTCCCGCCCGCCAACGCCAACATCACCATCGCCCGTCGATAGCGAACCGCGCTCACCATCGTCTTGCCCCCACCCCGACGGACGGTCCGCTGCCAGCCCCGGCCCTCCTCGTCGGAGCGCCGCGGCCAGGGGCACCCCGAGCCGGGCCTTACCTGATGTTGTCCCAGACGGTCCGACGCCGACCTCGAGGGTCCGTGATGACCGCGCTGTCGACGTCGAAGATCATCGTCGGTCGGGCCTGGAGGTCATAGGCGGGCCAACCCGGATCTCCGGTGGTCGCAAAATCCACCCAGGCCTTGTGCATCGCGGCCGCCAGCGCGCCGGGCGCGACGGGACCGAGAACTCGTTCGAACCCCTCGGCGTCGAGCGTGTCGAAGACAAACGGGATCTCGAGGCCGTGGCAGGCGCCGAGCCGGCCCTCGTACATCGGCGACTTCCACGCGAACTCGTACAGGTACGAGGCACCCCGGTGGGCTTCGGCCAACCGGATGGCGGGAAGCCAGAAAAAGCAGTCGGTGAGGACCGCGGCCAGCGCCTCGCCGGGGCTGTCAACGTCCGTGTACGCGGCCAGGCCCGTGGCGTCGAGCCCGAGGGCGCCGGCCACGGCGGCCAGGGTGGCGTCGGTCGTGGCGTCCATGGCCCCCGTCGGCACCAGGAAGAGCCGGTGTTCGTCCGTGTTGGTCCCAACAAGCAGATCGACGTCGGCGCCGGCTCCGCCGGCCACCGCGTCGATGGGCCGGGCCGAGAGCAGTTCGCCGTCGACGACCGGCGCGAATGCCATCTCGATGACGGTGGCCTCCCGCCACCGGCCCGGGTCGGGACTTGCGACGATATCGTCCGAAAGCCGCCGCTGTGCCGCCACCAGCCGGTCGACAGAGACGCCGACAAACCCTTCCCGGGTGGCCGCCACCCCCAGGCGGTCGGCCAGTTCCGCCGTCACCAGGCGCGCCGTGCCGGGGGACAGCACGTGGTGGCCCGCCCCACTCTGCGGGATGGCCCGCCGGAACAGCCCGGCGGCCCTCGACATTGCCAGCAGCGTCGTGACGCTCATCCCGCCCGCCGACTCGCCGAAGATCGTGACGTTGCCCGCATCGCCCCCGAAGGCGGCGATGTTGTCCTGTACCCACTCCAGGGCTGCGATCTGGTCCAGGAGCCCTCGATTGGGGGTGACGTCCTCCAGGAACAGAAAACCGTCGCAGCCCAACCGGTAGTTGATCGTGACGCACACCACGCCGTCCCGGGCGAAGCGGTCCCCAGCGTACCGAGGCAAGGCGCCCGACCCGTTGACAAATGAGCCGCCGTGAACCCACACCATGACCGGCAGGCCGGCCCGGCCGGGATCAGGCGTCCAGACGTTGAGGTTGAGGCAGTCGTCGCCCGGGATCGCCGGTTCGGGGAGAAGCTCGTCGAACGGGCGCGGGAGCGGTGGCTTGGGGGCGGTCGGGCCATAGGCGAGGGCGTCGCGTACACCGTCCCATGCCAAGGGGCGAGCCGGTGGCTGCAGACGGTGGGGCCCAAACGGCGGGGCCGCATATGGGATCCCTCGGAAGGCGGCGATGCCACCCGCCCGCTCGCCGCGGACCTGCCCGTACTCCGTCTTGACCACGCTTTCCATGATGCGCCCCTCCTCTGGTCGTGTCCCCGGCCATGATTGCAAAATCCGCTGACCGCCGGACCCTCACGCCGGGAGGATCTCCAGAGTCGTTCGACTGGAGCGACCCGACCGAGACTGTCCCATGCTCAACCCGAGCAGCCGGCGAGGCACCATCAGCCGAAGCAGCTTTCGTCAGCTAACCCCGTCCCGGTGGCCGCTAGGTCGGACGGGCCGGCCGCTCTACAGCTCGGCACACCGTCAGCAGCAGGGCCTCGGACCCGGGCCGCCCGATAACGCCGAAGCCGACAGGAAGGTCTTCTACCAACCCCATTGGCGTGGCGGCGATCGGCCACCCGGCGATCGACGGGGCCGTAGTGATCGGGGAGGCGACGGCGGGGTGACCACCCTGGACGAGGTCGCTTTTTCAAGGCCGGGCCGTGGGTCGGGGCCACTAGGGCGTCGATGCCGGCAAACGCCGGCTCCAGGCAGGTGCCCAGAGCCCAGGCCAGGTTCCGGGCCCGGGCTGAACGGTAGGCGTCGGTGCCGCTGCCGCCCAGTTCGGCCGCCCGCTCGAAAAGCTCGTGGCCGAAGTGGGCGAGTTCCACTGCGGCGTGGTGCTTTTCGTACGCGATGACTTCGGCTAGGTCCTGGGGGCCCTGGTCCCCCCGGGTAGGGAGGTAGGCGGCCACGTCGTGCACCGTCGCCCCCGCCGCCACCAGGCGCCCGATGGTCCAGTCGAAGAGGTCGTCTGTGGCCGGGTGGCCGGTGCGCCAGGTACGGGCAACTCCGATATGCAGGCCGGGGATGCCCTGGTCCACGCGCTCGACGATCCCCGTCCGGCCCATGAGGACCTCGAGCAGCAACGCGACGTCGTCCACCGTGCGGGCCATGGGGCCCGGGCTGTCCTGGCGGCCCGGGCTGTCCTGGCTGGCGCTAATGGGCACGATGCCCTGGGTGGGGATGGACCCGACGGTGGGCTTGATGCCTGTAACCCCGTTCAGTGACGCCGGGCAGGTTATGGAACCATCCGTCTCGGTCCCGATGGCCAGCGCCGCCAGTCCAGCAGCTAGGGCGGCGCCAGAACCGGAGGACGAGCCGCCGGGGCTAAGGTCCAAGGCCCACGGGTTGCAGGTGAGGCCGCCGACAGCTGACCATCCCGAGGTGGAGCGGGCGGAACGAATGTTGGCCCACCGGCGGTAATTGACCTAGGCACCGTCTCCCTGGTGGCTGAACGCGGCGTCGAAGGACGCCTCCGGCTTGGGCCACAACCAGGACCGGACTCGTTGGACGGCTTCGCGTGCCCCGCGCCGGCGGTCCATACCGGCGTCCTCCCATTCGACCGAGATGGGCCCCTGGTAGCCAATACTGTTGAGGGCCCGGAACGCGTCTTCCCAGGGGCAGTCACCGTGCCCAGTCGACACGAAGTCCCATCCCCGCCGGGGGTCGCCCCACGGCAAGTGGGACCCGAGGACGCCGGCGCGGCCGTTCCGTGGTCGCAACCGGGTGTCCTTGCAATCGACATGGTAAATGCGGTCAGCAAAATCGATAATGAAACCAACCGGGTCAACCTGCTGCCAGAGCATATGGCTGGGGTCCCAGTTAAGGCCAAAGGACGGACGGTGCCCGATAGCGTCCAGCGTCCTCACCGTCGTCCAGTAGTCATAGGCGATCTCGGACGGGTGGACTTCCAGCGCGAAGCGCACGCCCTCGGAGTCGAAGACGTCCATTATCGGCCCCCAGCGCCGGGAGAAGTCTTCGTACCCCGCGTCGATGCGCTCAGCGGGGACCGGGGGGAACATGGCCACGAAGGGCCAGATGCTCGACCCGGTGAAACCCACAACGGTGTCGACACCGAGCTTGCGGGCAACAATAGCCGTGAGCTTGAGCTCTTCAGCGGCGCGCTGGCGGACGCCCTCGGGGTCCCCGTCGCCCCAAACGCGGGGGCCGACGATGGCCTGGTGCCGGAAGTCGATGGGGTCGTCGCAGACCGCCTGGCCTTTTAGGTGGTTGCTGATGGCCCAGACACCGAGCCCATGACGATCGAGGATCTCCCGGCGTGACCGGAGGTAGTCGTCGTCCTCCGCCGCCCGCCACGCGTCGAGGTGCTCCCCCGAGACGGCGATCTCCAGCCCGTCGTAGCCGCAATCGGCGGCGAAGGCAGCGACCTCCTCGAGAGGTAGGTCAGCCCACTGCCCGGTGAACAGGGTCACCGGTCGGTCGCCGGCAGCCCGGGCAGGACCGTGTTCGGTCATGTGGTGCGCTCCTTTTGCACTGTTTCATTTATCCTTTGACTGCGCTTCCCAAGATCCCGTCGCGCAAAGTACCTCTGCAGCCCTATGACGGTACCCAGAGGCAGGGCGACAGCCACGAACGTGCCTGCCACGAGGAGGGATTCGCCCGAGCCGTTTGACTGCATGAGGCCGGCGATCTGGACGGTAATGGGCTTGGCTGAGGCTAGTGCCCCCAGGAAGATGAGCGGGACCAACAGGTTGTTCCACGACCAGGCAAATTGTAACAGGGCCAGGGCAGCCCGGACGGGGCCGCCGGACGAGGACCGCCGGAC
>PMWT01000241.1 GCA_003166025.1 Acidimicrobiaceae bacterium
CTGCACCGGGCTCAGCCGCAGCGACTTGTAGTCGTAGTGAGCCGGAAGGGCGAGCACTTCGAGCTCACCGGCGACGTAGACAGGGTTGGACCGGTCGAGCAGGTGGGCGACGCCGGGATGGACCTTGTCAGTGGTGCCGAAGACCAGTTTGGCCTCCTGGTCCCGGTCGGGCCGATAGAGCTCACTGACGCGCAGCACGCCCAGCATGACGCCTTCGGGGTCGCGCAGGGCCAGACTGCCGCCGACGCCGATCTCGGCCGCCCTTTCCTCGGTTATGTCCAAGGTGATGGGAATGGGCCACAGGGTGCCGTCGGCCAGGCGCATCTGGGCGCAGGCACTTTCGTAGTCGCTCTGGCCCATGAAGCCCCGAAGAGGCGAAAAGCCCCCGTTGGCAAGTAATTCGAAGTCACAGATCTGGCGCGCCGTCAGGTCCCACGAGGCCCAGTTGCGAGACTGCTCCTTCAGCTCGCCCGCCCGGTCAGGCGTGGCGGATAGGTCGACGAGCGCCCCGCCGTAGGGGCTCATGAGCTGCCTGAGCCCTGTGCGTTCACGACCAACAGCGCGTTCACGACCAACAGCCCCAAGCGCGGCTAGTTGGTCTACGCGGTCAATGGGATCTGAGTCTGGCATGAAAATCCAGTATCGTCGCCGAACCTGACGCGATGGTGAAGTTTCCCTGACACCGAGGTGAGGCTTTCGAGTGCCAGGACAGCTCCCCGCGGCCGCCCGTTACCGACGGCACCGATCTCCGCTCCGATTTGGGAATATGACCCCAACAGCGCAGGGACCTCGACCTGGCATGTGGAGGACCTTAGTTGGGACCTTCGGCCCTACGAAAACGACAGGTCCACGCCGCAAGCTTGGGCATAAAGAGGGACGTCCTTGTGTAAAGGAGCCACGATGCGTAGGAGGTCACCCGGCGCCTGGGTGAGCTTTGGCGGCGTCATCCTTGGGCTGGGGCTCATGGGTGCCACCGTGACGCTACCTTCGGCGCGTACTATCCCCAACGGCATGGCCGGCACCCGCCTGTCCACTAAGAACACCCTTTCCGCAAGTGAAGACGCGCAACATGATGACCGCCGCAAACCGGGCTTGGCGCTTCACTTGGCCAACTTGGGGACAAGCACCGGCCTCAGTTGGGGCGACGGTTCTCTTCGCCGCGGCCGATCTCTAAGCGCGGCCACCCGCCCGGGGACGTGCCCCCTGCAGCTGGATTGGCTTAGTGGATTAGCAAAGCTTTCAATTTACGTGGGCCCCAGTGGGCGGTTGACAACCTAACCCCGTGCTCCGCAGGGCGTCTGGGTGCCGTATGGGTAATTGGCACTAGCAGGCGGACCTAGTAACCACGCCACATCGAGACTGCTATTCTCCCTTTGTAAGATCGCACCGGTGGAGGTCGTGATGAAGAGCCGTGCATGGAACTGCTTGGTAATCATGGCACTTTTGCCGTTCCTTGTTGTGCTGGCCCCGGTGGAGACGACGGCAACTGCCCTCCCGGTCCATCCCAACATCGTGTTCATCCTCACCGACGACCTCTCCACCAACCTGGTGACGCCCCAGTTCATGCCCAACCTCGCTGCCCTTGAACGTTACGGTGCGACGTTCACTAATTACTACGTGGCCGACTCGCTCTGCTGCCCGTCGCGGGCCTCGATCTTCACGGGGCGTTTCCCTCACGACACGGGCGTCTATAACAACACCGGGCCCAACGGGGGCGACAAGGCCTTCAACGCGCACGGCGACGAGAACTCGACCGTGGCCACCGACCTGCACGCCGCCGGCTATCGCACGGCAATGATGGGCAAGTACCTCAACCGCTACCACATGTCGACCCCGACCCCTCCGGGCTGGGACAACTGGGACGTGGCCGACTGGGGCTACCCGGAGTTCAACTACACCCTCAAAGAAAACAAGCAGGTCGTCCACTACGGCGGCCCTAACCAGAAGGGCGAGGACAACTACCTCACCGACGTGCTGTCCGGCCTGGCCGACTCCTTCGTCTCGGGGATGGCCGCCAACCATGCCTCCCAGCCCTTCTTCTTGGAGGTGGCTACCTTCGCGCCGCATTCCCCGTACACACCGGCGCCGAAGTATGCCAATCTCTACCCGGGCCTCAATTACCCCAAGACGCCTGCTTTCGGCGTGGCCAACACCGCCGCGCCGGATTGGTTGGCCGACTTCCCGGCCCTGGGCCCCAAACAGCAGGCCGAGATCGCCACCGACTTCCGCCTGCGCGCCGAGGACGTGAAGTCCGTCGACGACCTCATAGGCAGCCTCGTGTCGACGCTGCGCAGCACGGGCGCCCTGGCCAACACGTATTTCGTCTTCAGCTCCGATAATGGCCTGCACATGGGCGAGCACGACATGATGCCGGGCAAGCTCACTGCCTTTGATACCGACATCCACGTGCCGCTCATCGTTGTCGGGCCTCGCGTCCCCGCCGGCTCCAAGATCGCCGCTTTCGCTGAGAACGTCGACTTGCGCTCCACCTTGGACGCCCTGGGCGGTACCAGCCCGTCCGAGGGCGTCGACGGCAGGAGCTTGATGCCTTTGCTGTTCCCCCAGCCCGGCGCGCCAGCCACGCCGGCGGGCTGGCCACAAGGGGTACTGGTCGAGCATATGGGCCCGGTGGGCGACCAGGCGGACGAGCCGGACAAACCCGAGGCCAACAGTGGCAACCCGCCGTCCTACGAAGCCCTGCGGCTTTCGAACGCCCTGTACGTCGAGTACTCGACGGGCGAGCACGAGTACTACAACCTAAACCGGGACCCCTACGAGCTGCACAATGTCTACGCGTCGCTGTCCCCGGCGATAAAGGCCCGTCTCCACCAGGAGGTCGTTAGCCTGAAGACCTGCCACGACAACCCGACCTGCTCGCAGGTGAGCGCCGTGCCCTTCTGAGCCCGCCGCCCTCGGCAAGTGTACGGGCAGACCAATTCAGTACCAGGAGCCTGACCAACGGGGGACCTCGGGCCCGTTCGACGGTCCGATCGTCCGACAAGTGTAGTGACTTTCGGCCCTAGCGCCGGGGCCTAGTGCCAGGGCCCGAGATGAAGCCGGGGCAGGCAGATGTGGCGGTTTTTCCACTTGGTTTTGCGCGCCTTGAGGTGACCATCAATGCCCAGGCTTACTAACCGGCGCCGGCTGCTCAAGTATAGTTTCGGGAGCTTCCTCTCGGTGGCAACAGGGTACGGCGAAAGCACTAGGTAAGCACGCGGCCAGGAAGGATCTCAGTCATGGCGAAGTGGTTCGGTCGGATTTTCCTAATATCGCTGGTGTTCGCCGCGCTTTGTGGCACGGCGGTCCCGGCGCGCGCCGTTGCCGGCGCACCACCACGGCCCAACATCGTGTTCGTCTTGACCGACGACCTGGCGGACAACCTTGTGACCCCGCAGTTCACGCCCAACCTGTGGTCGCTCATGCACCAAGGCACGTCTTTTTCCAACTACTTCGTAGCCGATTCGCTGTGCTGTCCCTCGCGGGCTTCGATCTTCACCGGGAGGTTCCCCCACGACACCGGCGTGTACTCCAACAGTGGGAGCGAAGGAGGCTACCCGGCGTTCAACTCCCACGGGGACGAGACCTCCACGGTTGCCACCGACCTCCACGCCGCCGGGTACCGGACGGCGATGATGGGCAAGTACCTCAACGAGTACAGGACCTCAGATCCCCCGGCGCCAGGCTGGGACGTCTGGGACGTGGCCGACTGGGGCTACCCGGAGTTCAACTACAGCCTCAACGAGAACGGTCGGGTTGTCCACTACGGGGGGCCTAACCAACCGGGCCACGACAATTACCTGACCGATGTCCTGTCCTCCCTGGGGGACTCGTTCATCACCGAGACCGTAAAGGACCACCCGTCCCAGCCGTTCTTCCTGGAGCTGGCCACGTTTGCACCGCATATGCCGTTCACACCGGCGCCCCGGTACGCCAACCTCTATCCCGGTCTGCAGTACCCCAAGACCCCCGCCTTCGACGCGGGTGCCATCAACCCACCGCCGTGGCTCGGCCACCGCCAGCCTCTGTCGGCCAAACAGTTGGCCTTGATCAACAAGCAGTTCCGTATGCGGGCCCAGTCCATGAGGTCGGTGGACGACATGATCGGTAAGCTCGTCGGCACGTTGCAGGCCACCGGCGAGCTGCGCGATACCTATTTCGTCTTCAGTTCCGACAACGGGCTACACATGGGCGACCACCGGTTGATGCCGGGCAAGCTGACGGCCTTCGACACCGACATCAACGTCCCGCTCATCGTGGTCGGCCCCGGCGTGCGCAGGGGCCACGGGGCCACGTCGTTTGCCCAGAACATCGACTTGCGCTCGACGTTCGATGCCTTTGCCCGGACCAAGCCGTCCGAGGTTGTGGACGGCCGCAGCCTGGTCCCCCTGCTGTCGACCACCTCCCGCACCAACGGGCCACCCAAGGATTGGCCGCAGGGGGCGTTGATCGAGCACCTAGGCCCCGTCGACAACAAACAGGACCCTGACTACCAGAACGAGCAAAACGCCAACCCGCCCAGCTATGAGGCCTTGCGCCTCCCGGGCGCCCTTTATGTGGAGTACAGCTACGGGTTCCGGGAGTACTACAACCTGACCGAAGACCCCTATGAGCTCGACAACGTCTATGGTTCGCTGCCGAGCGGGCGAAGGACTGCACTTCACGACGAACTCGTGAAGGCGGAGCGCTGTCACAACGCCAAGGCGTGTGCAGCACCGTTCGTGGTCAGTTCTTAGGCAGCTCATGGCGGCTGAAGCCGCCTCGTCTGGGGCCTCTAGCCTCGCCGGCACGGCCCCGCAACGGCAAGCGTCAGCGGAGGTGCCCTCCCGTCAGCCGGCGCAGGTTGTTACCCTAATCCTAATATTAGGCCTGCCTAACGTTGGCGTCTGCCCCGCCGAAACAATTCAAGGCACCACCTGCCTCGTGGGTCTACCAAACTAATTCCTGGCGAACCTTTTACTCGGAACTCAGCCATTTTTTAGGTCTGTCAACGAAACTCCCGATGGGCCAACTTGGGACGGACAAGCCAACTTGGGACGGACAAGAACGAACGGCGTGACGGCTACGATGACCACGAAGTCGACGTTTATATGGTCGCACCGCGTTTACGCTGAGGCGCTCAGGACAATGGGCCCACTCCATATCCGGGTCGAGTTGGGAGTGAACGTGCCGATTTCCGGGTTCCCCGGTCCCGACAAGCCGCTGGCTCAGCTCGCCTAGGTGTTCACCGAAGGAGGGGCGTGCCGCCGCCAAGAAAGACCGCGAAAGCCTCTATGCCGATGAAGGCCCTGTTCATCGCGAGCGCCGTCGCGCTGGCTGGCACGTTGGCTTGGTCGGCTCCCACGGTTGGCTTAGGCGCGCCGCTCCCACACGCCCTGGTCGTGTCCGCCCATGCCGCCTCGAGCGCATTACCGCCGAGCGGCGGCCGGGTGCAGGTGACCGGGACAGTCGAGAACGCGACCTCTTGCCAGCTCGAGCTCCTGTCGCGCCAGTCCTTCCCCGTCGTGTACTCGCACGACCCGACGACAGCTTGTCAGGACGGCAGCTACTCGGCGTTCGTGACCATCGGTACCAACCCGAGCCTGGTAAAGCGCACCGTCGCTTTCGCTCTGGTGGCGCGCAACGGGTATTCCTCGTTCACCGGCCGGTTTTATGTTTCGCTGGGCGCCCGGTCCGTGCCTGAGGTCGTTTCCGTGCACGCCACCCCGAGCGCCTTGCCGGCGGGCGGCGGCCAGGTCCGCGTAACCGGGACCGTCAAGCACGCCCGCTCCTGCCAGCTCGAACTGTTATCGCGCCAATCCTTCCCTGTCGCGTACTCGCACAACCCGACAACAGCTTGCCGCCACGGCAACTACTCGGCCTACGTGAGCGTCGGGGCCAATACCACCCTGGTCCAGCGTAGCGTCGCGTTCGCCCTGGTAGCCCGCAACGGGGGCTACTCGTTCACCGGGCGGTTCTATGTCTCGCTGGCGGCCTTATTGGCGCCCTCGGTCATGTCCGTCCACGCCACCCCAAGTGCCTTGGGGCCGAACGGCGGCACGGTCCGCGTAACCGGGACTGTCAAGCACGCCCGCTCCTGCCAGCTCGAACTGCTATCGCGCCAGTCCTTCCCTGTCGTGTACTCGCACAATCCGACGAGCGCTTGCCGCCACGACAGCTACGTGGCCCACGTGAGCATCGGCGCCAATACGACCGGGGTAAAGCGCACGGTCGCCTTCGCCCTGGTAGCCCGGAACGGGCCCTATTCGTTCACCGGCCGGTTCTACGTCTCGCTTGTGGCCAACCCCCACCCGAGCCCTCCGCCGCCTGTTCCCCGGACCACCGTTGCTGACCCCTATCCCGCCGGTGCCTCTGGTTACGACGTCTCGTGGCCTCAGTGCACTAGGAGGGGTTCAACGACTACCAAGGCCTTGCCAGGCAACCCGGTATTTGCCATAGTCGGGGTCAACGACGGGACGATCGACGGCTTCAACAGCTGCTTCGGTGCCGAGGCGGCCTGGGCGGGCCGGGATCTTTCGGTCTACATCGTCTTGGGCCCGGCGCCGGGCGGGACGCCGGTGCCGTTCGAATCGACCGGGCCCGAAGCCTCTTGCGCCGCCACCAGCAGCGAGTGTGAGGGCTACGACTGGGGTTACAACTACGCCGAGTCTGACATTGCTTTTGTCAAGGCCCAGGGCGTCAGCCCCACGCTGTGGTGGTTGGACGTCGAGACCGCTGAAGGCTGGCCGACCTCTACGCTCTTCCAGCCGGTAAATGCGGCCATAATCCAGGGCGCTCTGGCCGCTATCAATCAGGCGGGCGACGTCGGTGGCATCTACTGCACCTGGTACCAGTGGGGCGAGGTAACGGGCTCCTACGTCCCGGCGGTAGTGCCGCCGGTCTGGGTGGCGGGCGCGGCCAGCCTGAGCGGGAGCTACTACAGCGCCCGGTCGTACTGTTTACGGGCACTGGGACCGGGGGACGCCGCGTCGCTGCGCTCCGCCACGATCGGCTTCGCCGGCGGCGTGCCCTGGCTCGTGCAGTACGCGTACCCGCCAGGCGCCGACCCCGTAGACCCGGACTACTCCTGTGGGTAGGGCCTGCTGGTAGAAGTTTTTCAGGGGCCGGGAGGCACGGCCG
>PMWT01000187.1 GCA_003166025.1 Acidimicrobiaceae bacterium
GACGGTGGGGCCGACGTCCGCTACGTGGCTGAGTACCTCGGGCATGAGAACCTCGAGTCGACCAAGATCTACACCCGGGTCTCGGTCGAAAAGCTGCGCGCCGTGCACCGGGCCACGCACCCGGCGGGGAAATAGCCGCCAAACACAAGCAACCCAAATTACGGGAGCAGCGTGAAGGCGTTGACGTGGCGGGGGCGCACGACGAAGAAGTCGCGGCGGTTGGTGGTCGCCACCTCGGTTACCCGCAGCCGTTCGGCGACGGCTACAACTGAGGCGTCCACCAGGCCAAGGCCCAGGTCGGCGTAGGTCTCGACCAGCTCGATGGCCCGGTCCCAGTCTTGGTCCACCAGGTCGACCCGGCTGAGCTCACCCCGGGTGGCACGCAAGAAGCGGGCTTCAGCGGCCGGGCCGAGGCGCGTCTCGATCAACCAAGACGTCTCGGTTATGACCGGGACGGGTACCAGCAGCGGGCCAGGGTGGCGCCCAAGCAGCGTGGCGCAGGGCACGTGGTGGGTATCGTCTTCATCGGCGCTGGCGTAAAGCACGCCTGTATCGACAACGATCACACGTCGGCGGCGTGCTTGTTGGCAAAGGCCTCCCGGATGATCTCCTTGTGGCGCTCAGCGGTGTCGGACCGCCCGGAGCGGCCCATGGCGATGAAGCTCAAGCTTCGACGGGCCGGGAACGACTCGGCCACGACCAGGCCCAGGAGCTCCTCGGACGCGACCCCGCGCTCGGCAGCGGCGTCGGCCACCCGCTCGGCAACGTCATCGGGGACCTCGATGGTCAACTTGGTCATAACGTCCCAATTATACGGGTCACCGATGACGTGGCATGAGCAACAGGCCCCCAGCCCCAAAAGGCCTCGCTGCCGGTAAGGTCACGCCTCGACAAGTCCCCTTCTCGGTTTGCCGAGCCTGGCCCTGGCGGCCTGCTTGACCCTCAGCTCTTTTGGTTGGGCCCAGCACGGTGGTGAAAGGATGACAACGTGAGCCGGTGCACCGCACACCACCAACAGGGCCGGGTGTTCTGCCAGGACCATGCTGCTGGCCGCCCGGCCGCCCGCGTACCCAGATCGCCGGTCTCCACCAGGCAACGTCCCAGCTCAGAGCAGCCGCGCACAGCCAAACTACGCCGGAATGCACGCGAGGTCTGTGTTGCCCGTTGGTATGACCCAGAAACGGCAGAGTTCACGAGCGTCGACCCCGACGTGGCGGAGACGGGAGAGCCGTACGCTTTCGCCGGCGACGACCCTGTCAACGAGAGCGACCCGAGCGGACTGAACGCTCTCTCCGGGAGTGCTGTCGGCGACGGATGCAATAACTCCAACTGGTCCGCGTGCCAAGCGGCGTGGAAGCAGGCTCAATTCGATATCCATGCCCTTCAAAATCAGCTCTTCCCAGGCTTCAGGTGGAGCAGCGAAGTCTCTAGTGCTGGAGAGGGCCTCCTTACGGGCGCTGCTACCGGCGCGGCAGCCGGTTGCGCTACAGGATTGCTCGGTGCTGGTGTCGGATGTGTCCCTCTTGCAATCGGTGGCGCGGTACCCGGAGGAATTGGAGGACTAATCGGCGGTCTTATTCACGGCCTAACCTCGCTGTTTCACGCAGGCNNCAGGTCAGCCGTTTTTGGGCGCGCTCTTGGCCGTCACCTGGCCGAGGCGCAGTTCTCCAGCGTCTATACCGAGGTCGGCCGCTAGCTGGCCCAGTTCTCCCGAAGCTGTCCCCAGCCGCAAGGTAGAGAGCCCTGTTACACAGGGAAGCGGTCGATGACCTGGTCGTAGCTGTGCTGGGCGTCGGCGAGGGCGATGCGGGAATAGACCTCGAGGGATTGACGGCTGGCGTGGCCGCTGTAGGGCTGGATGAGGGCGTCGTCGATCCCTTGGGTCTTGAGCCAGGTGAACAGGAAATGGCGGAGCCGGTGTGGAGACACGGGATGCGCCATGTCGGCGAGCTTGGCGTAGCGGGCGAGCATCGCCCGCACACCACGGGTGCTGTAAGGCTTTTTCCAGCTCGATTCGAAGAGGTGGACAGAGCCTCGGTGGCGCATGGCGTCCATATGGAGGCCCAGAGTTTCCTTGAACGAGCTGGGGAACGGGACCATACGGTCCTTGTTGCCCTTGCCGTGGGTGATGCGGATGCGACAGGCGTCTAGGTCGACGTCGTCCAGTCGGATCGCGACCAGTTCGGCGACGCGGACGCCGGTGTAGAGCAGGGTCTTGATGAGCACCACGTCGCTGCCCCGGCGCTCTTTCCACACCGTTTGGTAGTAGCGGCGGACCTCGTCCTCGGTGGGCACGTAAGGCAGTCGTTTGGCCTCCCTCTGCACCTCGACGCCCAGCTCGGCTCGCAGGTGGCGGAAGACCTCCTTCAAGTAGATGTAGTCGGGCCGCTCTGCCCGCAGGTACTTCGCGAGCTGACAAGCCTTCACTCTGGCCGGGGTGCGTTTGGTCTCGGCAGGGACGGTCATCTCGGCGCCCCCGGCAGGCCGAGGTCGAGATGGCGGTCCATTTGCAGGGAGAACGAGCCGTAGGGGTTGACGTGAGCCCAGAACAGCGGGCTGAGGGCGCGGCGGTCCTCCTCGGTGAGCCGTCCGGCCCACTCCGGTGCACCGAGGACCCGTTGGAGAAAAATGGTGTTGATCAGCACCAGGGCCGACTGGAGCAGGTGGAGGGCCAGCATGGTGACCTCTTGGTCCTCACGGTCAGCCCCGGTCAGCTCGCTTGCCTTGCCGTAGCAGAGGACCGTGTTGGCGCTGTTCCAGTTCTCCACCACCTGGAGGCCTTCGTGGATCTCCCTCCTCAGGCTGGCCAGGCGCAGGTAGTCGGCCACGAAGATGGTCCTCACGGCTCGGCCCAGCTCGACCAAGGCGGCGTAGGTCGGGTGCTGAGGCCCGGGCCGGGTGAAACGGCGCAGGATGGCCTCGGCCTCGGCCGTGCCCAGGCGGAGGGCCGTGGCGTACTTCACCATTTGGTCGTACTGCTGGGCGATCAGGTCCCAGCGGACCGCTCGGGTGACGACGGGGCCGAGGTGGTCGTAGGTGTCGCCGTCGGGATCGGGGCGGTAGAGGCGCTGAGAGCCGATGTTCTTGAGCCTCGGCAAGAGGGTGGAGCCGAGCAGGTAGGTAAAGGCGAACCCGATGGCGGACTGGCCATGGGTGTCGACGTAGTTGCGGTCGACATCGGCGTCGGTGGAGTGCCGCAGCAGGCCCTCGACCATGGCCGCCACCTCCGAGGACGAGCAGCTCTTGAGCTGGGAGTAAATGCACACCGAGCGTTTCTCTACGTGCCAGTAGATCATTACCCCTGGGCCGCGGTAACGGGCGTGCCACTCGGTCATGAGGTTCGACTCCCAGGCACCGAACTTCTTGGAGTCCGAAGCGCAAGCGGTGCCTTCTCCCCACAGGCCAGTGTCCCGCACGGTGAAGGTGGCGTTGACCACCCGGACGATGGCCCGGCGCAGGCCGTCGCGGTTGACATAGGTCCACCGCGCCCGGCGTAGGGCAGCCTCGGTGTCGGCCCCCTCGCCCGAGCTGGCCAGCCCGTCGGCCAGGGCTTTGATGCCCATGTTCGTCCCGAGGGCGAACAGCACGTACAGCAACCGGCGGCGCACAATGTCGCGAGGGACCACCTCCCGGGTTGCGACCGAGGTGAACACCCCGGTCAGGTCCGTGAGGAAGTCGGCCTCTTTCAGGAAGTCGAGCAGGTCGATGGTGCCCCAGCGCCGTCCCACTTGGTCCTTGAGGCGGTCCAGGTTGACCGGTCCGGGGAGCTTGCCTGGCTTGGGGACAGTAGTCCACGGCTCACCGTGCCGGGTGGTGAAGCGCACCCCGCCGGTGCCCTCGGCGCTCACCGCCTGGTCGAGGTCGGCCAGGGCCGATCGCATGCGGTCACGGAGCTGGTCGATAAACGTGGTGGCGTCAAGGGGCTGGCGCAGAGCTGTGTAGTGGACCTCGCGGTTGGCCTCGAAGTCCGTGGGCAGGTCGGCCTCAGGGCCCCGCCAGCGGTTGGCCCCCACCACCCATATCTCGCGCCGTCGCAGCCCGTCGCGGAGGGCGCG
Source organism: Acidimicrobiaceae bacterium (assembly GCA_003166025.1). Taxonomy (GTDB): domain Bacteria; phylum Actinomycetota; class Acidimicrobiia; order Acidimicrobiales; family Palsa-688; genus Fen-671. The sequence goes on from PMWT01000187.1 coordinate 4,056, forward strand.
CAGCACGCACAGCTCGTAGGGGACGCGCTCTACCCGGTCCCGCTCGTCGATCACGGCGGCCTCCCAGTCGGCCGGGACCACCCCCGCCAGCGGCACGGTCTCGTCGCCGGCGTAGTAGCGGACGGTCCCCGGTCGGTCGGCATAGCGGCCTAACAGTTCCAATGCCTCGACGACTGGTCTGTGGTCAGTGTTGTTCGAGCGGAACTCCAAGGCTCCGAGCAACCGTGGCAGCATCCGGCGGTAGTAGCTGGAGTACGACGAACGCAGCGCCTTGCGGGCCCGGGACTTGAAGACAACCTCACTGGCCTTGGCCTCTTTGACAAGGTCGCGCAGGGTGGCCTCGCTCACCACAGGGTAAAGCGCGCTCCGCACCGTCTCGTCGGGGTGCTCGACGGCGGCCTCGGCGAGGCGGAACAAGATCGCTTCCTTGCCCCGGGCCCGACGTAGGTCGGCCAGCATTTCGCCCTCGACCCGGTCCTCGGCTCGGGTGCCGATCTTGTGCACGATGCCGATGAGCAGCTCCACCAGGCCGTCGGTGACCTCACCGGTGCGGGCCCAGCACAAGGCGGCAAGCAGGGTCAGGCGCACCGGGCGAGGCCGCTCCCGCAGGTCGGAGGGGAACTCCAGGGCAGCCCTGGCCCGCCAGACATCGACGACGGGGCCAGCCGTGTCGGCGAAAAGGCCGGCAGGCAGGCCGAGCGAGCGTATGCGTCCCAGTTTGCCCACCTCGGTCAGGAGGCTGTCCAGGCTTATCGGTCCGGGGCCGGCCTTCAGCTCGGCCAGTACGCCATGGCCTTCAGTATTCTCGTCGTCGTCGGCCACGAGCTGTTCGAGGCGGCCGGCCGCGCCGGCCCCGAGCCGGGACACAGTGGTGGCACAGAAGCGGTTGGTGGCCGCAGACCTTGCGGCGCCGATGATCCGCTCGGTCCTGCCGGGTGGCTCGATGTGGCCGGCCCGGCAGCGGGCCAACAGCGCCTGGCGAAGGCGGTCCTCGGAGACTTCGTTGGTGGCCACTTCCTCGCTCAGCCATGCCGTCAGGGCCTCCTCGTCAGCGCGGGTCGGTTCCCGAAAGCCGAGAGCGTCGCGGACCTGGGCCCGGTGGTACTCGATGGTCCGCCCAGACCAGGCGTACTTGGCCAACTGGTCGGGGCTCACCTTGACCTGGGCGGCGACGTAGTCCACCGCAGCCGCTGGCAGCTCACCGGCGTCGCTAGGAAAGCGTGCCTCCAGTTCGAAGAACTTGAGCAGAAGGGCGAAACCCAGCCGGCTGTGCCCGGTCTTGTTGGCCACCAAGTCCCAATCGGGCTCGACCAAGGTCCAGGCCGCTACCAGGTCCTCGGGTTCCCACACGCGTTGCATCACGCCTCCGTACCCGGAGCACCATGGCCGGCTGTCGACCATTCCGTTACGGTAGGCAGAAAGTGCCGAGAAGCACCAGAGGCGGCACTTGTGGTCTCGGGGCACCCCCGGGCGGACCGGCCACCAGGTAGTCCTGTCCGGCAAGGTGGGTGATTGCCAACTCCACGAACAAAAGCGGCACTGGATAGCCCTACCGGATAGTGTCCTGCCGAGGACGTGGACCGAGGTCGGTCGTCACTGGGAGGTGGCAACGTTTTGGCTCGACGAGTTGTGGTGCGCGCGGACCGCCGCATCGGCGACGACGAACAGCTCCTGCTCCGCATGAACAACGACAGCGACGTCGTCAACGCCTTGAAGCTCGCTCTGGCCAACGCTCCCGCCTACCGTGTCGTCCCCGGGTTCGAGCAGTCCGGCGCGCTGACCGTCTCGTGCTTCGCCGTGGTCGACGAGATCGAAGCCCAAATAGTCGTGCGCGGCACCCGATGGTCGTGGTACGGGCTAACCCGGGTCGGTGACCTGTCCGATCGGCATGTCGACGTGATCGTCTGCCCCTACCCGCCCGGGACGGGTGATTACGCGACCCTGACCAAGACGGGACGCAGCTCGCTGCGGGCGAGCCTCGAGGACCGCTTCACCGTCGTCTTACGAGCCTTCGACCCTCGTCGGACAATAGGCGACGGGGCTGGACAGGTACCATGAACGATATGGGAGACCTGCCGCAGGTCGTCGCCGATCTGACCTTCACACCCGTGCGTGGCGGACGGGCGACAGTACCCCCCGGCTGCTGGGAGGAGGACCGCGCGCCTGTCGTCGGCGAGCAGGTCGTTGTCGCCGACAGTGGAGCGGGACCGTTCGAGGCAACGATCACGGGCGTCGAGGCCGACGGCACCCTTGTGCTCGTTGTCCACGCCTTCGTCCCGGCCCACGCCTGACCCAGAAAGGGTCGTAGCAACCAGAAGGGTCGTAGCAAGAGGCGGACGATCGGTCGCGTCGGCGGTCGAATTGCCCGGAACGCCAGCTCGTTTGCCCCCACTCCTGGAGTTGGCGCACGTCGCGCTCCGTGAGGACGACGTGCAGGCCCTGGCAACCATTGTGGCCGGGCTACCCGGATCCGGGCCCGCGCTCGCTTCCGGGGAGGGCGACTCAATTGCCCATTACACTACTGACGCGGGTGCAATAGGCATCACGGAGGACCAAGAGATCACGCCAGGCAAGAGCGGCGCCGTATACCTCACACCCGATCTCTACGGTACCGCCGAGGAAGCCGAGGATAAGCTCGCTCTGGACCAGGAGCCGACTGGTTACTTTGCCATACCAGTGGATCTCATATCGGACCTCGAGGGGCCTCAGCCAGTAGCGGAGAAGCCTTTGGGAGCAGGTAATGGTGGGGGAACCGAGTACTGGACTCAAGGTACGATTGATGCAACTGATCTAGAATTTCATCCTTTCGGAGAGTGATGAACATGAAGACGGAGTTTCTCGTGCTCTACGATTACGGAATGGGAGGGACGTGGCGTTATTTGCGAGCCGATAGTGAGTCCCAGATTGCCGAGCTGTACCCCGAGTTGGAGGTAGTCAAGGAACGACCTTCCTGGCTCGACGACGCCCGGGAGGAGAAAATGCGCGGCAGAACAGCCGATATCGACGACGTCACAGATCCTTTCTTGACGGCCCTACGGAGGGCCCGCCGGCAGTGAGTCTGAATAATTCCATTTGCTAGGACCGTGGCCCGCCTTCGGCCTGTCGCAAGACGGTAGGTTGAGGTCGTCTTGCTATGCCGACGAGAACCCCCTGGACGGGACGGACCCGAGCGGGATGTGCAGCGGGAGCGTGAAGGTCGGGGTCGTGAGCCTCTCGTACGGCTACGCCAACGTGAACAAGATCTCTGCGGCGTACAAGACGGCGATGAAGACGCGGAACGTGGGTGGTGACACCCTCGCGAGTGGGAACTCCGCGAGCACGCAGTTGGCTGCTCTTGCCGATATCTGTGCCGGCAACTCGAAGCTCTGCGGAAGTTCGCTGACCAACGAGCTCGAGTTCGTGGACGGCATACCCGGAACACCGCTACAGGTCAATCACCCAAGCGAAGTCAATAACGCTGCCGCAGCCGCGGGGGTTGAGGTCAGCAATGCCGTTGCGCACCACCTAGCCGTAGGCGCCAAAGCCAACAGCGTTCCACTTATGGGCTTCGTGATGGTGGCTGGTATGTCGATGGCTGCCTTGGAGTCCCCGTCCGATGCCAACCTAGTCCAAGATGTGACGGCGGCAGAGGGCCTGTCCAGAGTGAGCATGGAAGGCGTCACCGGAGGCAGCGGAGACGGCCTTTCAATTGACCCCGCTACCGTCGAGGCCATTGCCGCCAAATATAACATCACCTTTTCAGAAGGAACGCAGATCACGATCCGAGGTGGAGCGCCTCCTGAATATACAGGGTCAACCTTCTCTGCCACAGATGTTGACGTCTATGAAGGAGCTTTCAGCAGCGAAGAGAACCTTGCTCGGACCTTGTTCCACGAGGCCTATCATACGCACCAGTTGTTGAGCGTCTCGTAGCTTGAGNNCCGTGGGGGCACGCCCGCCCCAGACATTCTCCTTCGGATTTACTTCCCGTTGTCCAAGCCTGCGCTTGCCTCGGCTGGCTTGGTTCTGTTCTCGTTCCAATGGCAAGCCTACCTATGGCCGCTACTGATCGCGCCAGCGCCCAACTACACGTTGGCGCCGATAGCATTGGCCGACTTTCAAGGTGCCTTCACGACGGACTTCGCGGCGATTTTCGCCGGCTCTGCACTACTGACGGTTATCCCAGCCGTCGTGATCATCAGTCTTCAGCGCTTCTTTACTGAGTCCGTCGCGACGGTTGGGATCAAGGGTTGATGCCGTATCCCGGACTCTCCTCCAAGCCAGGGTCGTTTGTCGGCGCAATCGAGAATGCGGATCCCGCACGGATTGTCCACTATGGCTATAAGAACCAACCACCTCGTCAAGGTTGTTGAGCCCGATGACGAGGGCGTTGGGTTGGAGCGCCGCTTCTCGGTACTCGGTTCTGGTTCGTTCCGCTAGAGCCCTCCCTGCACCCGTCCACCACGTCGGCGCCCTAAGAGGCTGTTCCGAAAGTT
>PMWT01000102.1 GCA_003166025.1 Acidimicrobiaceae bacterium
GGCACGACCAGGTCGGACTTGGCGTAGCCGACCAAGTTCTCGACTATCCCTTTCGATTCGGGGTCGTGGCCCTCACAGAAATCAGGGCGGAACCCATATTCTCTGAACTTAAAATCAACGCCAGAACGGAGCATCTTGCTGTTGGGTGCTCGTATTTCAGTGAGCCAATACTGCCAAGCGAGAGCGTTCTACTTGGGCAAGCTTTTGTTCCGCGCCGGCCAGGCTGATATGGAGGCCCTCAGTCTCACCGGGCCAACCCTCTCGCTCGGCTTCTGCGATGCGAGCCACAAGGTTGTCGCGGATCTCGACCAGACGTGGCTTTTGAGCAGGGTCGGGCCAGAGCATCGAGCAGCGGACACAAGCGTGTTCGTGGATGCAGGGGGTAGAAAAAGCGCGGGCGCAGGTGCCGATGGAGACCTTCCGCCTCTCAAAATGGCCGAGGAACTCTTGCCATTCCTCGTCAGTTGGCACTCGGTACTCGTCGCTAGGCCGCAAGGCGCGGCGCCGGGCGAGGAAGGCGAGATGGGCCTGGACGGCCTCTTCTGGGTAAACAGCCTTGTAACCCATAGTGACTTTGATGTCCCGGTGGCCGGCTATCACCTGGGCGATATGTGGGGGCAGGCCGTTCATGACGGCGTCGGTGATGAACATCCGCCGGAAGTCGTGCGGCGTGTAATGCAGCGGCCGGCCGTCGGCGAGGTCAACCAGGCCGGAGTGCACAAGAGCGGCGGAGAGCAGCTTGCGGACAGTGCTGGGAGGGATCGCCCTGTCCTCCGTGCCGACACGGCGTTGGAACAACAACGGCGCTGGCCCCGACCACACCCGCTCATGCACGTCGTAGGAGGGCACCAGCGGGACCTTGCCCGTGCGGGTGCTGACCCTCAGGATGATGGCGCTAAGCACTTCGGCCAGCTCAGGGCTGACCACCAAGAGGCGTTCGGCATCAGTCTTGGACGGGGCCACCTGTAATAGCGGGACGATCTCGCCCGTAGTAGGGAGGCGGTATTGGACCAGGCTGTGGTGGCTCAGCTCGAGCAGTTCTTCGACACGAACACCTGTGGCACGCAAGACTTCGACGACAGCCCACGCCCAAAAAGAGTGGTCCTCCTCTCTGACCAGTTCTCGGCGTAGCCCGGTGGCGGGGTCCTCGGCCCAGACCCTTCCCGTGCCAGAACGCGGGTCCAGGACCGAGCAAACGAGGTCGGCTCCCGCTGCCCTGAAGCTCTCGCCCGGCCGGGCCGAACGTGCCGCCTCGAGGAGGGCGGCCGTTGTCGCCCGTCGCTCGGCGACGGTGCGGACGAGGACAGGCAGGACCGGCAGGCGTTCGCGAGTGCGGGCGTCCATGCGGGCCTTGCGCTGGCGGGTGGCTTTCTTGCGGCTGACCTCCTCTGCCCCCACGGGACAGGGTGCCACCCAGTGGGCCCAGCGGCCAGGGTCCTCGACGGCCCAGTGGGCCAGGTCCAAGTAGAAGGCCCGGACCGGTGTCAGGCACTCGCGGTAGTTGACCCGCTCCACGGCGACCTGCGCCTTCTCGCCTCCAGCGGTGACCGTTGCCCTCGTCATGGTGCGCAGGCGCCGTTTCCAGGCGGTGGCAACCTCGGTGGGCAGGTGCAGGCTGGTAATGCCCGGGTGGTGACGCTCCAGGTCTGCCCAAAAGAGCTTGCCCAAGAAATTGGCCAGCGACTCCAAGCTGTTGTAATCCAAAGCGGGTTGGCGTTCGCTCAGGTAGTCCACCAGTAGGTCCCGGACGGGGCGGCAGGCGGTGCCGTAGCGGCCGACCATCTCCTCGGGGCTGCGCTGGCCCCGGGTGCGCAACGCTCGCAAGGTCGGTGGGGCACCCGGGCCCAGCACGCCCATGTCGTGCAACAGCCTGTAGAAAAGCGTGCGGCCGACGCCCGAGCTACTAGCCAGGAGCTTGGCCTGGGCATCGAACAGCTCCATGACGTCGCCGACCGTGACTTCTCGTAGGGCCCCGCCCTTGGCTGCCAATATCAAGCTGGCCCGGTAGAGCACCTGGCCCCTCGCCGTCGCCGAGACGCCCGGGGTAGCGTCGCAGAGCGCCGCCAGCTGGGCAAAGCCCTCGGGGTCACGGGCCACCGCCATGTTGCGGGCGAGCAGGCCGCCGGCGGCGGGGCCACCCCCGGCCAGCCAGCCCAGCGACGGCCGCACGACATCGGCCGCAATGACCACTGGCAGCGCACCAACCAGCGTGTCGTGATGCCTAGGCGACCACTGTCCGGTCGCCTGCAGCCACTTGGCGGCGACTTCTCGCCAGGTAGGCCCGGCGGCGTCAGCCCCGCTTGAGGTCCAGCGTGCCTGCCAGGTCCGTCCCGTCTGGTCCCCCAGCCACGCCACCAGCCACGCCACCAGCAGCCTGAGGCCGCATGCCCGGTCGGCCTGCTTGTCCCGGCTTTCAAGCACGAACGGCGGCTTGACGAGACGTGTTAGCAGCGCTTCGGCCGACTGGCAGGTGGCGGGCCACTCCGCCAAGGGCTGGCGCCCGGCAAGCTCGGCTGAGCTTGGCTGACCAAGCAGCCCCAGAGCGCCCGTGGAGGGCTCGGCCAGCTCGATAGCCGCTCTCACGAACTGGCCCGGCCGAACAGCACATCTAGGACCTCAGGCTGGTAGCCAGGTGCTGGGGTTGGCACTGCACGTTGTGCCGCCCGGCGAGCTTGCTCGGCGTGGTGGGCCAAGACCCGGCGGATAACGTCCTGTTTTCGGGGTGTGAGGTAGATCTGGGTCGTGCTCAGCTGAGCATGGCCGAGGACGAACTGCACGTCAGTGAGGGGTAGCGCCGGGTCCTCGGCCATGCGGAAGGCCGCTGTATGGCGCAAGGCGTGCAGGGTGGCGCTGGTGCCGGCCAGGCTGTTGGCCCGCTCGAACATCCGGTGCACGGCGTGGTAACTCAAGGGCCGCACCGGGTGGCGTAAGGTCCACCACAACGGTTGGCGAGCGCCGTGAGGCACTAGGTCCTGGGTTTCGACCTGGTAAAGGCGCAACCAAACAAAGGCGTCGGTGGACGCCGGGAGCTCCTGGGCGGCCTTGCTGCCTTTGCGGACAACCCTGATCAACTGGCGGCCAGGGTCAATGCGCCCTGGGTAACTGAAAGCAGTTCAGAGGCCCGGGCACCGGTCGAGACGTAGAACGCCACCAAAGCCCGGTCGCGGTGCGAGGGTAAACGAGCGAAGATCTCGTTGAACTGCTCGTCGCTCACTGCACGGGGTAACCGTGACGGCACCTTCGGCCGGTAAAGCCCGCCACGTTCATTGCCGAACGGCTCCATCGGGTTGTGGTGGGCATGGGCACGCCTGTCCTTCCGCTGCAGTGGGAACGGGTTCAGCAGCGGCCCGCTCCCGGCGTCACAGTGGAAATCGTAAAAAGCCCGTAGGACAGTCTCGCTGTGAGCGCGCACCGACGTCGAGTGAGGGCCTGTTCGGCCGGGTGGCACTGGGCCCTCGGGGTGGCGCCAGTGTGGGCGCTTAGGCGCTCCACCAAGTTGCAGCCAGCGCGAGAAGTCACGAGCTTCAGCACGCGTCGCCCGGTCCCATGGCACCCCGACGGCCCACAGGAACCGGGACCACCGCAACAGGTCCATCCCGTACGAGCGCAACGTGGCCACCGACCGCCCAGCGGCCTGCAACTCGGAGAACCACGCTGCGACCGCCGCGACAGCGGATCCCTCGCCGTCGACAAGGCGATAGGGCTCCCACTCTTCATCGGTCTCCACCAAGCGGCCCACGGGCGGCACAACGATGGCGGCACGGTCAGTCGAGAGCTCCAAGTCCATACCCATGGAGGCTTGTGTCTAGCAGCTCGCACCAGATCATTGGTGGATGTTGATTAGCCCTCCAACAAGGGATTATGTCAGGGCAAGTTCAGTCAATAGGTAGTGCAGGGCCAAGCGGACATA
>PMWT01000180.1 GCA_003166025.1 Acidimicrobiaceae bacterium
GCCCACCTGCGGGTCCCCCAGGCCATGCGGGAGGCCATGTGGGCCGGGCCGCGACTATTCCGACGGGGTACCGCTGCACCCCGGCCATCCCGGTGGCGTACCGGTGAGCCCCCGGCGCCGGGCGACCGACCACGAGGTGGCGGTGAACCAAGGCCTTGCCAGCCTCGATGAGGCGAGCCCGACGACGCAGGCCAAGCACCAGGCCAAGGCGCGCCCGGCGCCGGCGCGCCGCCCCGGCCCTCGGGGCTGGCCCGGCGTTGGCGGTGGCAAGGTGNNGGCCGGCACATCTTCAGCCGAGGGACGGTGTGCTCGGACCCGATCCACTGGTTCTCCCGGGCACGCCTCATCGCCAACCCCTCCGTCCTCGTTCTCGGCAAACCCGGGCTCGGCAAATCGACGCTGGTGTGCCGGATGTGCCTGGGGCTGGAGGCCTTTGGGTACTCGACCGTGGTCCTTGGCGACTTGAAACCGGACTACGCCGAGCTGGTCGCCGCCATGGGCGGCCACGTCGTGAGCCTCGGCCGCGGCCAGGGCACGCTCAACCCGCTAGACCCCGGCGCCGCCGTGGCCGCCGCCGAGCGGCTAGCCGGCAGCGCCCGGCGCGAATTGCTGGCCGACGCCCACGGACGGCGTCTCAACCTGCTGGCCGCCCTGATCGGCCTGAACCGGGGGGCGCCCCTGTCGGACACCGAGACGGCCGTACTGTCGACGGCCCTTTCGGTCCTCGACGAGCACCACGCCCCGGGCGACGCCGTGCTCTCCGACCTGGTGGCCGTGCTCGAGGAAGGCCCTGAGCGCCTGCGCCGGGTGACCCTGGCCCGGGGCGACGAGGCCCGCTACCGCGCCGCCGTAGACCCCGTCGAGCTGTCGGTGCTGGCTCTGTGCGAAGGTGGGCTCGGAGAGACCTTCGCCCAGCGCACCAGCGTCCGGATCGACCTGTCNNTGGACCGGGTGGACCGGGTGGACGCGCTAACTATGGAGCATTGACGGTGGTGCCACTGCCAATGGCGTTGACCGTGGCTCAACGGGCTAGTTCGCTCGTCGGACGGCGCACGATCGCGACACCCGTCGGAGGTAACTTCACCCGGTCACCGAGCTCGACCCGTGCCAACAGTTCGATGCCGCCGGGGGCGATCTCCAGCTCTCTGTCTTCGGGCGCATGGTTGATGAGGAACTCATAAGTGTGCTCGGGCCCAGTTCGAACGACCCGTTCGACACCGTCGCCTGCCCTTTCCAGCGAGGGTTCGCCGGCGAGGGCTGGGAGCCTGGAATACACCCTCGCCAGACCTGCAGGGTCGAGCCTGGTGGCGAGATAGTAGGTGCGCCCACTGCCGACGCGGTTCTCGATGACCGCGGGGCGGCCCGCCCACGGGCCACTGGCGATGCGGGCAAGGACGTGGCCGTCGGTCTCGGCGACGACGTCAGCCCAAAACCCCGCCGTAGTCTTTGTCCCGTCCTCCCACTCCACCTCCACTACTGCCCCCGCCAGTAAGGGTGCCACCTCCAGGACGTCGCAACCCATGATCGGCCGGAGGGGCCCCCCGTAGGGTCCGACGTACACGGTTTCATGCTCGTCCACGATCCCCGACCAGAACGAGATCACCGCATCGCCACCTTGGTGCACGAAGGACACAAGGTTGGCGCCCTCTTCCCTTGTCACTCTGTACAAGCTGGGCACGAGCACGACTTCGTAGCCGCCAAGCGGCTCGTCCGGTCGGCAAAAGTCCACAGTCGTGCCTGATCGGAAGAGCGGCCGGTACAGCCATGCCAGCTGCTCGGACAGGACGAGGTCGTTGGCCGGCTTGGCGGGGGCCTCGAGCGCCCACCAGTTTTGCCACGAGAACGCCACCGCCACCCGCGCCGCCACCCGCGCTTGCCCCAACGGCTCCAGCAGTGCGAGCTCCCGGCCGAGGTCCCTTATCTCAGCCCAAACGGGCGAGGCTTCCCCGGAGTGCGACAACATGGCGGAGTGGAACCTCTCGGCTCCAACTCGAGAGGCGCGCCACTGGAAAAAGAGGACCCCGGACGCCCCCCGGGCCACCGCCTGGTAGCTCATCGCCCGCATCTGGCCAGGCCTCTTGGGCACGTTGTGCTCACGCCAATAGACCCTGGAGCTCGTCTGCTCCATCACCACCCATGGCACTGCCTTGTTCACCGAGCGGACGAGGTCGTAGTGGATCGCGTTCTGCATCGCCCATTCGGGGTCGGCCGGGTCGACGTAGTTGTCGGTGGACACCACGTCGAGCTCACGTGACCAGGCAAAATAGTCCAACGGCTTGTAGAAGCCCACGAAATTGGTGGTCACCGGGATATCAGGCCGGCTGGCCTTCAGGATCTCTCGCTCTTCGAGCAGCTCGTCCAAGAAGGCGTCGTTGCTGAACTGACAGTAGTCAAGCTCCTGGCCCGGGTTGGAGAACGAGGGCGTCAGGCGGGGCGGCAGCACCTCAGCGAGCTCGCTGTACCTCTGGCTCCAAAAGACGGTGCCCCATGCCTCGTTAACCTCCTCGATGCTGCCGTACCGAGAAGCCAGCCAGGCGCGAAATGCTGCTGCATGGTGGTCACAGTAACAATAGGGCACATGGCAGGCGTACTCGTTGTTGATATGCCACATTTCGACGGCCGGGTGGCCGCCCACCTCGGAGACGAGCCGAGCAACGACCTGCTTGGCGAACATCCGGTAAGTGGGGTTACAGACGCAAAACTGCTGGCGGCTCCCGTGACTGTAGCGGGTGCCCTTGCTGTCCACCGGCAGCACGTCCGGGTAGCGTGTGGTCAACCAGGGCGGCGGTGCCGTCGTAGGGGTGGCCAGGTCGACGCCGATCCCCGCCTCTCCCAACAGGTCCAGTACTTCATGTAGCCAACCAAAGTCGTAGGTGCCCTCCGTTGGCTCGAGCTCGGCCCAGGAGAACACTCCCACGGTGACGAGGTCCACGCCCGCCTCTTTCATGAGACGGACGTCTTCACGCCATATGGCACGAGGCCATTGTTCGGGGTTGTAATCGCCGCCATAATGTATGCGTCTATTCACCGGCAATCGCTCCTAGGGTTAGGCCCCTTGCCACATATTTCTGCAGGAAGGGGAACAGGATGAGCATCGGCAGGACCGAGACGAACGAGCCCAGGATGATCTCGGGGTAGATGGGCTGGGCGCCCACCGAGCTGATGCTGCTCAACCAAGCGGAGAGGCCGACCGTGAGTGGGAAGCGGCTCTCGGTCCCGAGCAGCACGAGCGGTAGGAAATAGTTGTTCCAGGTGCCGATGAAGGACAGGAGGAAAAGCGTCACGATGCCCGGCATCAAAAGAGGCCTGCCGATCTGCCAGAGGGTCCGCATCTCTCCGGCGCCGTCCACCCGGGCCGAGTCGACGAGGTTGTCGGGTACGGCGTCGGCGGCGAAGATGGACATGAAGTAGACCCCGAAGGGGTAGACGACCAAAGGTAATATGACCCCCTGGTAGGTGTTGGTGAGGCCCATGAAGTGCTCGAGGAGGAAAAGCGGAACCACGAGCGCCGTCGCCGGCACCATCAGCGATCCCACCACCAAGGCGAAGACCACCCGCCTGCCCCGGAAGCTGTACTTGGCGAGACCGTAGCCGCACAGGGTCGACACGGTTGCCCCCAGGGCCGCCGTTACTGAGGAGTAGATGAAGGAATTCAGCAGCCACCAACCGAAGTCGCCGTTCTGGTACGTGAACAGGTCCTTGAAGTTGGACGCCCAGGACGGGTGCGCCGGGGGGAGGAAGGTCGGGGTGGAGAAGAGCTGGCTGTTGGTCTTGGAGGAGGCAACGACGAGCCAGTAGATCGGCACGAGCACGTAGGCGGCGCCCATGGCTAAAAAGGCCGTCGTGACGGTGGTCTTGGCCCGCCGAGAAACAGCGGCACCGTGCCGCCTGAACAAAGACGCCCGCAGCTGGGCGGCGCCGACGGTCATTTGGCCGCCGCCCTTGTTGCCCCGAACGGGCCCATCCTCCGGCGCACGATCCCGAAGAAGGCGATCGTGGCGACGATCGTGATGCCGGCAAGTACGACCGACTGGGCCGCCGCCAGCTCCTCGTTGCCAAAGGCGAACGCCGTGTTGTAAATGATCTGGTTGGGAGTGAGGGCGCTGCCCGTGGTGGCTATCTCGTTCAGGATCACCGGCTCGTTGAAGAGCTGGAGCGTGCCGATGATCGACAGCATGATCGTGAACATGACCGTGCGGCGCACCATGGGCAGCTTGATCCTTGCCGCTATCGACAGCTCCGAGGCCCCGTCCACCTTGGCCGCCTCGATCACCTGGTGGGGCACGTTGGTCAAGCTCGTGAGCAGGATCGTCATGTTGTAGCCGGTCCACTCCCACGTGACGATCAGCATGATCGCGTAGAGCGCCAGGCGGTAGTCAAGCGGCTGGACCGGCCCGCTCGCTAGCCCGAGCTGGTGCGGCACCCCAAGCGCGCCGTCGAGGTCGGGTTCCAAGAGGAAGCCCCACATGATGGCCGCTATCACACCGGGGACTGCGTAGGGGAGGAAGTAGATGAGAGCGAATAGCTTTTTCGCCCGGCAGTACGGGCTGTCTAGCAAAAGGGCCAAGCCGATGGCGAGACAGATCATGACCGTGACCTGGACCACGCCGAAATAGCCCATTCGCACGACCCCGCTCCAGAACTCGCCGTTGGACATGACAGTGCGGTAGTTGAACAAGCCCGAGTAGGCGCCCGTCAGGGGGGACCGCAAAGAGAGCACTATCGAGTAAACGAACGGCCCGGCGAAAAAGACGGCGAACAGGGCCAGGAACGGGCCGGTCATGAGCAGCCCGGACCGGCCCTGTGCGGCGCGCAGTGGCGGTTGCCTGGGCGTGGTGCCCCTGCTTGGCACCATCACTCGCACTGGCGACGAGGCGGAGGCGCTTCCTACCTGTACCGCCACTCCCTCTCCTCTCTCATCTGAGATCCCCGGAGGGCGGGGGAAGGAGGACCACTAGCCCTTCCCCCGCCGCTACGGTTCAGCTCTCGGCCGAGTAACCTGCCGACTTGGCGTAGCTGACCAGCTGGGACTCGACCGTGGCCAGGGCCTGGTCCCAGGTCTGCTTGCCTGCTATGGCGCTCGCAAGTTGTGTGCTCATGAAGCTGCGGAACTCGGCGTCGAAGGGGCTCCACTCCCAATTGGTCACTACCTGCGCGGCGTAGGTGTTGTACGCGGCGTTGATATTGCCCGTGAAGTGCGGCTCCGGGACATTGAACTGCGGGACGCTGGACCGGGCGATCGCCGCCGGGAAGAGCCCGCGGCCACCTTGGGCCCCGGACTCCTCATCGATCGCGATACCGCTCTTGGAGGTGTTGATATAGGCGGCGAACAGCGCTGCGTCCTTCACGTCCGCCGACGGGCAGTCCTTGGTCACGGCGTTGGTGGAGCCGCCCCAGTTTGCCGTTGCATGGGCGCCTGCCGTCCACTGCGGGAGTTGGGTCACGGCCCACTCCTGGGTGGAGTTGCTGGCCAGGTTCGATGAGATCACGTACGCCGGCCCCCACGCGGCTCCGATCGCTGCTGCATATCGGTCCTGCGCGATGTGATGGGTCCATTCGGTCGTGAAGTCGTTGTCGACGGGAGCATTGCCCGACTTGACGAGGTTGGCCCAGAAGTTGGTGACCTGCTGTTCGACCGGGCCGTTGATCGTGAACCTCCAGGTGCCGTTGGGCTCCAGGACGAAGGGCCGCGCCCCGGCCTGCCACCATAGCGATTCCAGGATGCTGGGGTCGTTGAGCACGAAGGGGTCGAGGTACATGCTCGGGTCGGCCTTGTGCAGGGCGGCCGCGTCCGAGGCGAACTGGCTCCAGGTGGTCGGGACGGACAGGTTGTACTTCTTCAGAACCGCCGGCTGGTACATGAGCCCCATCGGGCCGATGTCCTCGGGTATTGCGTACACCGCACTGCCCTGGGAGACCTGCCCCCAGACCCAGGCCGGGTAGTCCTTCTGGTAGCCGGAGACGTACTGGGCGATGTTGACGAAATCATGCGCCGCGATGTACTGGGGCAGCTCCGAGTACTCGTTCTGGGTTACGCAAGGGCCGGTGCCGCCGGCAAGGGCGGTCGTGAGCTTGGCGTAGAACGTGGACCCCGAGCCGTAGCTCGGCGGGAGTGGGACCGAGATGTTCGGGTACGCCTTCTCGAAGTTGGCGATGACGGTCTTGGGGTTGGCTGTCCAGCTCCACCACGTGATGGTGACCTTGGCCTGCGCCGCCGCGTTCGAGGCGGGCACCGTCAACGCACCGAGCAGGACTGCGACGGTCGCGGAGAGGGATATGGCTCGCTTTCTGTTCATCTCTACCTCCTTGTTGTTGGCAGTCGTGGTACTTCCCCTCCGGCACCGGGACCCCGGCTCGTTGTGGAAAGCCACTGGGAGCGTGCCCAGCTTGCTTGCACGCGATAGGGACTAGATACTTGCTGAGAGGGGTCGCTGAATGACCTTCTTACCTTATGAACAAGGCAAAATCGCTTGCTTGTGCGGAGGCCGCTCCTGGCCTCTCGTTGATGACCGTGAGCGCTCACGGTCGGGGGACTTTAGTACACCCTCTCTGCGGTGTCAACGCGCCAAAGGCGGGGGGGAACTACTTGGGACGAGGGCAAGGCTAATGAGGGCGCCCAAAGCTCTCTGTGCCCGGCACCATTCCTGACGCGGCGCTGGCGGGCAGGGCACGCGGGCGCTCGGTGAGACGGCTGGGTCTACTGTCCCGGCAGGCTCGAGTCACGGCAGATGAGCTCGGGCTGGATGACAACCCGGTCCGGGCCCGGGACGCCCGCCATGAGCTGGTCCACCAGGATCTGCACGGCCACTTGCCCCAGCTCGCGGAAGTCCTGACGCACGGTTGTCAGGGGTGGTACGAAACACGCAGCCTCGGGAGTGTCGTCAAAACCCACCACCGCGACGTCCTCGGGCACCCGACGGCCTCGTTCGTGCAGCGCCCTCAGCACTCCGAGGGCCATCTGGTCGTTGGCGACGAAGATGGCATGGATGTCGGGTATCCGGGCCAGGACCTGGCCGGCTTCGTACCCCGAAAGAGCGCTCCAGTCCCCGCTCAGGGGAGGCATGACCTCGGCCCCTGCATCTCGCAGCGCTGCTCGCCAACCTGATATGCGGCTGCGAGCCGCGTCCGAGTGGCTGGGCCCGGAAACGTGGAAGACGGTCGGGTTGCCCGCAGCCAACAGGTGCTCGGTCGCCAGGCGGCCGCCGAGCTCCTGGTCGAAGTCCACGACCACAACGTGCTCTGAGTGGGCGGCTCCCGGCCCGCCTCCTATGACCACCACCTGCATGTCCTTCGGGAGCGAAGCTAGCGGGTCGAAGGACAGGTCGAACGGGATGTTCATGACCAGCCCTTCAACAGACTGGGTCGCCAGACGACGTACTGCCTCCGATACGGAATGTCGATCGATCGTGTGCAGTACCACCGGGAACGCGAAGTAGCCGCGCTCTTGGGCTGCGTGCTGGACGGCGAACAGGGTTGACGTAGGCCCATAGAGGGCCAAGTCGAGTGCGAGCACCCCGAGCGTCTTCGACCGGCCGCTGGCCAAGGCCCTGGCAGCCGAGCTTGGCCGATAGTCCAGCTGGTCGATTATGCCCCGGACCCGGGCCCGGGTGGCATCGTTCACATCAGGTTGGTTGTTCAGGACGCGCGAAACTGTTTGACGGGAAACGCCAGCCAGACGCGCTACGTCGGCAATGGACGGGCGGCGGCTGCCCAAGGCCCCCAGTGTCGTCAGACGACCTGGCGGCTTGTGCGAGGTGGTGCTCACACCAGCTGCCGCCAAGCCACACGCACGGGGTGCCCTACGAAGACGCTGGGGCACCGACCGGGAGCGGTAACGGGTGGCAGATGCCGGTGCAACACAGTGGCCATCATAGGTTCGGGCGCGACCGGCCTCACACGTCCGTGATCGGTCCCGACCATCTACGACCCCGTGACGGCGCCAGTATTCCACGCGGCCGCCAACCGGGGCGAGCGCCGTCGTCGGGTTGGCGGAGAGGCGGTGGCGGCGGGCACGGCCGAGATGTCGGCCAGCATCGAAGAGATCGCCCGCAACGCCGCCGATGCCGCCAGCGTGGCCACCGAGGCGATGACGGTGGCGGTCGAGGCCAACGACACCATAAAGGCCTGTCGGAGTCCTCGGGCGCCATCGGCAAGATCATCGCCGTCATCGCCCGCATCGCCTAGCAGACCAACCTCTGGCCCTGAACGCCACCACCAATCGGCAAGTGTCTCGACCCCCTCAGCCACCAAGCGCACACCAAGGGAACAGGCCAGAGAGACGGTGGCCGCCACGATGGCCTGGTCCTTAGCGCTGGCCGATATGCCCGTGACAAAGCTGCGGTCGATCTTCAGCTCCTGTTGGTCAGGTCGCTCAGGTAGCTCAGGCTGCTGTAACCGGTCCCATAATCGTCCACAGAAGAGCCCACTCCGAAAGATCTGAGCTCGGCTATTACAGCTCCAACTCGCTTCGAG
The DNA here is from genome assembly GCA_003166025.1 of Acidimicrobiaceae bacterium. GTDB lineage: Bacteria > Actinomycetota > Acidimicrobiia > Acidimicrobiales > Palsa-688 > Fen-671. The sequence continues at coordinate 8,473 of PMWT01000180.1, forward strand.
TCCACGATGATGCGACGTTGACGCGACGTCGGTGCGCTGGGTGAGCCGTGCCTCCCAGGTCGAGCTGGTGGGAGGGGGAGGCACCAACATGGCGGCCGGCATCGCCCGGGCGTTGGCGCTACGGCCCCGCCCTTCGGTCGTGGTCGTGCTCACTGATGGCTGGACCCCGTGGCCCACCGAGCCGGTGAGAGGCGCCCCCACATCGATCACCGACCTGCCGGTATCGATGACCCGATGAGCAGCCTCGGTCTTGAACTCCAGCGTGAACTTCCGCCTTGTGATCCCCATGATCGACATCCTTCCAGCCGACCCGTAGGTCAGCCTGTCAAGTGTCCACTTAATCTGGGGAACCTCACCCCTCCGCGGGACCTAGCCAGCGTTAGCTTCAGGGTCTTCAAACCGGCTCCGTGCACTGCACGGCGGGCGGCCGGCCAGGTAGGCATCCCGCCCGCCAAGGCGCCCGCCGCAGCCCACTACCAGCATCGAGGGCACGCGTCCTCCCTCGAAGCTATTCTGCTCCTAACTGTTAGCGTGCACATGTTGTTTAGCCAGTCTCCATTGCGAGAGGGTGCAAACAGAGATAGCTGTCCACGGAAGACTTTGAACTGAGGTGAGGAAAGAGTGGAGGGTCTGAGTGGCGCCGCCGGTGACCCAGCCCCGTCGTCACAGCACCGGACCGCCAAACGGGGGCGAGCACCGTCCTGGGCCGCGACTTCGCGAGCTTCGAGCGAGAGCCCTCGATCGCCGGCTATGACAGATGTGGCCAAGTTGGCCCGCGTATCCCACCAAACCGTTTCCCGTGTGCTGAACGGCCACCCCAACGTCAGCCCGATGACCCGCTCCAAGGTGCTGGCGGCCATCCAGCAACTTGGGTACCGGCCGAACAGCGCCGCTCGGACCTTGGCTACCGGGCATTCGATGACCCTGGGGGTGATCACCCTCAAGGGCACTTTCTTCGGTCCCATCTCCACCCTGTACGGTGTCGAGCAGGCGGCCCGGGCCGCCGGGTACTTCGTGAGTGTGGTGAGCTTGCTCTCGATCGACCACCGGTCCGTGGGTGACGCCGTGGATCGTCTCACCGCCCAGATGGTCGAAGGGATAGCGGTGATCGCCCCTCTCACATCGGCGGCCGAGGCGCTGGACGTGCTACCTGCGAATTTGCCCGTGGTAGTGGTAGAGGGAGACCCCGGCGGGAACCTGGCCGCGGTCAGGGTCGACCAGGAGGCGGGGGCTCGGACGGCCACCGCCTACCTCCTCTCCGCCGGTCACGATTGCGTCTTTCATGTATCAGGCCCTACGGAATGGCACGAGTCTCATGCGCGGCTGGCGGGGTGGCGCTCGGCCCTGCAAGAGGCAGGCGCCGAGGTCGTACCGGTGGTGTCGGGGGACTGGACAGCTCGCTCAGGATACGAGGCGGGCCGGGTGTTGGCCAGGATCCCGGAGGCGACGGCCATTTTCGCCGCCAACGACCAGATGGCTCTGGGTGTACTGCGGGCTCTGCATGAGCAGGGTCGCCGCGTACCCGAAGACGTAAGCGTGGTCGGCTTTGACGACATCCCCGAGGCGGCCTACTTCAGCCCCGCGCTGACCACGGTACGCCAGGACTTCGACCAGGTGGGGCGGGCCTCCTTGAAGCTGCTTTTGGACCAGATGAGCTCGGGCACGCGCAGCGGGGAACAGCTCGTTGTCCCCTCTGACCTGGTCGTCCGCCAGAGCACACTGAGCCCTGTAACGAGGCCCGCAGGAACCTGACCCGGGAACGAAACCTTTCGGTGTGATCGCTAACATCTCTGGCTCCCAAGGTGCTACAGTTTCGCTCCGATGTCGAGCGCTAACAACATTGGGGGCCTGGTTTCTTCGGCCGTGCTACAGGGCGCCCGCTACGTCGGCAAGTCGATAACCAAGTCCTTCGACGGCGCGCTTGTGCTGTCGCAGGTCGACATCACCTTCGAGCCCGGGGAGATCCACTCTGTGTGCGGGGAGAATGGGGCAGGCAAGTCCACGCTGCTCAAGATCATGGCCGGCGTCTACCAGCCCGGCTCAGGCGAGCTCCTGTTCGGAGGGAACAGGCTGGTCGGGCTAACCCCGAGGACCGCCCAGCAGCGCGGGATCTATATGGTGCCCCAGGAGCCCTCGCTCATGGCGGCGCTCTCCATCACGGAGAACCTGTTCCTGGGCATCCTTCGGCGGGGCCGGCTGCGCTTCAACGCGAACTGGACGTCCATGAAGCGGGAGGCGTCGGCGTACCTTGACCGCGTCGGCCTGGACATCGACCCCCAAGTGAAAGCGGAGGAGCTGAGCGTAGCCGAGCAACAGCTCGTCGAATGCGCGCGTGCCCTGGTCCACCGCTGCAGCGTGATCTTCTTAGACGAACCGACCTCCCCGCTCACGGGCAAGGAGGCCGGGACGCTGTTCGAGGTGATGGGGAGCCTGCGCGCCGACGGCTACGCGCTCGGCTTCATCAGCCACCGGCTGGACGAGGTGCTCGCCATCAGTGACCGGGTCACGGTCCTGCGGGACGGGGCCAAGGCGCTGAGCGCACCCCGCTCAGAGGTCGACAGGGCCGGGCTCGTCAGGGCGATGGTCGGGCGCGAGCTCATTACGAGGGAACGGGTGCGGGCCCACACGGATGCTGTCGGCCGCAAGGAGATGTTGGCGGTCGAGAACCTAACTTCCCTACCCCATTTCGAAGACGTGAGCCTTAGTGTGCGGCAGGGGGAGGTCGTCGGCCTGGCCGGGCTGGTGGGCAGCGGGCGTACGGAGATCGCCGAGACGATCTTCGGCCTCCGGCCGGCAGACCGGGGAACGGTGCGATTAGAAGGCAAGCTGCTGGGTCACCGCACTCCTAGGGCCTGCATTGATGCCGGCCTCGTGTACCTGCCTGAGGACCGTGGCCGCCATGGCATCTTCGCCGAGGTAGAGGTGCAGCGCAATGTCACCGCCGGGGTGATCCCCCGGCTGGAGCGGTTCGGGCCGCTGATCAGCCCGGCGGCCGAACGAGCGATGGCGGAGGAGGCGACCAAAAAGACGGCGGTGCGGATGGCGTCGTTGGGCACCTTGATGAAGTCGCTGTCCGGCGGCAACCAGCAACGGGCCATGCTCTCGCGCTGGCTGCTGGCCGGGCCGAGGGTGGCGATCTTCGACGAGCCGACCAGAGGCGTGGACGTGGGCGCCAAGGACGACATCTACCGCCTGGTGGGCCAACTGGCCGAAGACGGCCTAGCCTGCGTGTTCATATCATCCGAGCTCGGCGAGCTCACCATCACCTGCGACCGGGTGCTGGCCTTGTACGAGGGCCACGTCGTAGGCGAACTCTCGGGGGCCGAGATCACCGATACGACCCTCGGCGCTCTCGTCGTGGGAGCACACCTCAAATGACTACCCTGTCGACGCCGCCTGCCCCATCCGCACCAGCCCCTGCGGCTCGCCCTGTCGGGCCCGGAGGGGGACTGGGAGGCACCGCCCTGGGCCTGTTGCGACGTCGAGAGGTCCAGCTCGTGGTGGCAATCTTGGGCCTGTTTGCCGTGTGCACGGCTCTGCACCCCCAGTTCGGTGTCTCGAGCAACATCGCTTTCATACTGGCGGACTCGGTGACGATCATGATCGTGGCAGCCGGCCAGACCTTCGTGGTGCTCGGGCGCGGGATCGACCTGTCCGTGTCCCCGGTGCTCGGGATTGCCGTCATCGGTACCGGCTTCCTCGCCCAGGACAACAACCTCAACATCTGGCTCGCCCTGCTGCTCGCCCTTCTGATTGGTGCCGGCCTGGGGATGGGCAATGGTTTCTTGGTCTCCGTCGTCGGCATACCACCGATCATCGCCACGCTGGCAACGCTGACGATCTACGGAGGTTGGCAGTTCATCATTTGCGGCGGCCAATCGGTGATCAGTGTCCCGGCCGCCTACAACAACTTCGGGAACGCAAACCTGCTGCCCGTTGTGCCCTGGCTGGTCGTCGTCGGCGTCGGCGTCGTGGCGGTCGCCTATTTCTTCCTGACCAGGACTGTCACCGGCCGGTCCATATACGCCGTCGGCAACAACGCCGACGGCGCCTTCCGGGCCGGGATCCCGGTCCGGCGTGTCCTGTTCACGACCTACGTCATCTGCGGGTTACTGGCCGGGCTGGCGGGTTTCATCTACCTGTGCCAGATCGGTTCAGCCACTTCCACTACTGGGACCGACAGCAATACCAACCTGATGTCAATAGCGGCCACCCTGATAGGCGGCACTACGCTGCTGGGCGGCCGGGGAAGTCCCGTCGGCAGTGCCTTGGGCGCGGTGTTCTTGTCCGAGGCGTTGCAGGCGATGATCAGCTTCCGGATCAACGAGCTCTGGGACCCGGCTGGTGTCGGGGTGTTCATACTGATCGCCGTCGTCGCCGACCGCAAGGGGGCGCCCGTCCGCCAGATGTTCCGTCAAAGCTTCCGCCAACCGACGAGGCCAGCTCAATGAGAGCCACCCCCATCAGCCCAACCGCAAGGCGTGCCCGGGCCCGCACCGCGGGGCGCCAGGAGACGGCCTGGGTGGTCACCGTCACCGTCTTGCTAGTAGCCGTCCTCGCCTACTTCTGCCTGGCTGTCCCGGACTTTAGGGAGCTGGGCGTTACTGGGGTGCTCGCCCTGTGCGAGGGGTTCCTCTTCACCGGGATGATCGCTTTGGGTGAGGCCCTGGTGATCTTCACCGGCGAGATCGACATCTCCACCGGAGCCATGGCGAGCCTCTCGGGCATCGTGATGGCCGCGCTTTGGCGGGACGGCCTCAACATTTGGCTGGCCGTCGTGGTGGCGCTGGCCATCTCGGCCCTCGGTGGAGCGATAAACGGGCTGTTCGTGACCAGGTTTGGCATCGCCTCCCTGCTGGTGACACTGGGTACCCAGTTCATCTTCGGCAGCATCGCGACCGCCGTGGGAGGCAACTCGCCGCCGTACAACTTCCCGAAGGCGTTCGTCGACTATGCCGGCACAGGCACGGTCGGGCCGGTCCCAGACCAGCTGATCGGCTTTGCCGTGATCGCTGCCATCGTGTGGGTGGTAGTAGCCCGGACCCGTTACGGGCGAGGGCTCGTGCTGATCGGCTACAACCGCGCTGCCTCGCGCTACAGCGGGGTCAATGTGCAGCGCACCCTTTTGAGCGCGTTCGTGGCCAGCGGCCTGCTGGCGGGGGCGGCGGGGATTTTCGTGTCCGGCTATTACAATGCCGCCCGTGACGACATCGGCGACTCGCTGTTGCTCCCGGCGATCACCATCGTCGTGCTCGGAGGCGTCGACATCTTCGGGGGGAAAGGGCGGGTAAGCGGCGTCATAATCGGCACCTTCCTGCTCGGCTTCCTCTTCCAAGGCATGCTCATCAAGGGCAACAGCTCTCTCACGGCCACCATGGTCGGGGGTATCGTGCTTGTGCTTTGCCTCATTTTGAAGATCGCTCTCGATCGCAGGGCCGGGGTGCACCTGAGCGAGCTCCTGCGGCGGCGCTTTNNTTTTCGGGCCTTCGGGTCCACAAGTGCTGCGTCGGCGGTCTCACCGGCGGCGCAGTGTGGGGGAAAGATACAACGCCTCGTCCCGAGGCATGAACAATGAGGGAGGAAAGCAAATTGACGCCAACTAAGACCGTCCATCGGAGGTTGGGTTGGAAGATAGGCGCGGTAGTCGCCTCTGTGGGGATGGCTGCGACAACGGCCATCACCGTCGCGCCTTCTCCGGCTGGTGCCGCCGCCAGCTTGGCCACGATCAAGGTTTCGATGGTCCCCAAACTGCTCGGCTTGACCGTCTTCGAGGCCAACGAACAGGGCGCGCAGCAGGTAGCCGGCAAGCTCGGGATCAGCTTCACCTACACGGCCCCCGCGACCGCATCGGCCGAGGGTCAGGTGGCCATCTTCAAGGCTGAGATCGCACAGCACTACAACGTCATCACGATGTCATCGGACGACCCCACCGTGCCGGCGCCCGTGCTCCAGGAGGCCATGAAGGACGGCATCCAGGTGATCACGTACGACTCCGACGTACCCAGCGCCCGCGACTTCTTCATGCAGGACACCGCTTACAGCGCCATCGCATCGGGCCTGATCAACGCGGTCGAGGCGTACACCGGGCCTAAAGCGGACATCGCCATCATGTCGTCGACTGCCGACGCCACCATCCAGAACGCCTGGATCGGGGCCATGAAGACCTACATCGCCGCCAAGTACCCCGGCCTGAAGATCGTCGCCACTGGTTACGGCCAGTCCGTCGAATCGGTCTCCTTCTCCGTGGCCGAGGGCATCATCCACGCCTACCCGGCTATCAAGGCCATCATCCCCATTGACAGCGCCGCTATCCCGGGCACCGCCAAGGCGATCTCAGACCTGGGGAAGTCGGGCAAGATCGGCGTTTTCGGCATCGGGCCCCCGAAGGAGGACCGGACCTACTTCGCCAGCGGCGCCCTGCAGGCGCTGTTCCTTTGGGACGAGATCGGCCAGGGCAAGCTGGACATGCTCATGGCCAGGCTCGCCTACGAGGGTGCCCACGGGGCACCTGAGTGCACGGCGACGACACCGCCCGCCAACCCGACGCCTTCGCAGTGGTGCGGGATCAAGACCAACTTCGGCAAGGTGCAGAGCTTCAGCGGTGCCGCCGTGGGCCTCAATAAGGTCTACACAGTGGCCGCCGCACCCAGCGCGGCGACCGGCGCGACGACCAATACGGTCATCTACTCGACACCTTTGGAGTTCACCAAGGCCAACTACCTGCAGTACAACTTCTAATACTGATGGACTGCTGACTGGCAGCGGGAGGTCGCTGAGGCCTCCTCCCGCTGCCTGGTTCATTCTGGAACAAGTCGGACTGGGAGCCCTGAGAGAGATTGACCCGATGTAGTCGACCAAGCGCGAGGCCGCAGGCCAGGTGAACGCCTCCGAGCCGAGTATCTCGGCGTCTTTCGATAGGGCATCCATCCGGTGGACGCGGAGCAGGGCAAGAAGGCGGTGCAGGAGCCGGTAAAGGTAACGACAGGGCCATCGTCGAGCAGCGTGGCCGAGCGAGTCCAACCTGGTCAAGGCCCGTATGAGAGTAATTGGACCCTACAAGGTGACCGAGCAGGCCATGCTGACGGTCTGGTCAGACCGGCGTAGTCGCTGCTCAGACGCCGGGCCCTGAGCGTGCACGCCGCAGGGAGAAACGGCCCTCGCTCGGCTCGGTCCACCCCAACAGGTTGTGCAAAGCGTTCATCATGGCTGCCCTCGACACCGGCACCAGGCGTCGCTCGTTGTCACCTCAGGTCCTCTGGCGCTCAAAGAGCGACCCGGCCAACACCATTTCCGCTACCTCCATCGTCTTGACAGCGTCCCGGAAAGGGGACGACGTGCTGTCGATGCCAGTGAGGATGCTGTCTACGAACTCCCGGTGCTTCGCACGGAAGCCTCCGTACGCCCAAAACTCATCGCCCCCAGCCACTTCTGCGGCTTTGTAGAGGTCCCCGTTGGCGTTGCCCTCAACGAAGACCCGCGCCTCGCGCTCGGGGTCTACCTCGGCGAACACGCCACTAGAGTGCAGTTCGACACGGAACAGGCGGCGCCCGCTGCACCAGCTGTTTACCAGCACGCCCACGCCGCCGTTGTCGAAGTGCAACGTGGCAGTCAGCCAGTTAATGTCGGGCGTCCCAATCCGGCGACAAGAGCTTTCCACATGGACGACCTCACCGCCGCACGCCCAGCGGAGCGTGTCTATGCCGTGCACCCCGTCGTCCATCATGTGGTCCCGGGCACCCGTCAGGGGGGCTGGGGTGTACTTGTAGAACTCGCACACCGCATGCACGATCGGGCCTCGGTCGAGGCACAGCTGGTGGGCTTTTCTGAGGAGAGGCGAGGACCTTCTCTGAAAGTCGACCTGGGTCACCACTCGGTGTTCCTCTGCCAGGTAGGCCAGCATCTGGGCTTGGTGCAGCGTAAGGCCCGGGGGCTTTTCTACATAGAGGTTGCACCCCTGCTCCAGGCACCAGGTCCAAACGTCGTACATAAGGTGTGGTTGCCCGATGGCGTACACCGCGTCCGGCCGCACCTGGTCGACCATCGTCCTGTAGTCGGTGAACTTCACGGGCACCGACCACCTCTCGGCGGTTTCGTCCAGGACAGCGGTGTCCAAGTCACAGAGCGCCGCGACGTCGACGTCGTCGAACGACCGAAGGCTCGGGTAGTGCACCCGGTTGGCCATCTCCCCGGCACCGATGACCGCAACCCGTAGGCGGTCCATCACGCCGGCACCTGAAGACCGCTCACGGTGAGGCCTGACCGTCCAAGAGGCTCTTTATGTACTCGACGTCCTCTTTGCATAAGCGGTCCACGTCCCCCTCATCGTCGTACTCGGCAGTCAGGCACACCGTCCCTGAGTAGTCGCGCCGCTTCAGTTCCGCCAGGACGCGCGGCCAAGACGCCAGGCCGTGGCGACCACTGGTGAAGTGCCGGGCCCATTCGGCGTGGCAAGCCTCGGGCCCGTTCTTGCGTTCGTAGTAAGCGTTCTTGAGGTTGACCATGAGGAGGCGGTCCCAGACCAGGTCGAGGCCGTTCTCCGGCTCCAGCCCGGCGAGCGCGTCATGGGCGGCGTCCCAGATCGCCCCCACCCACCGCTGGTCAACGCCAGCCAGCAGGAGCCTAAGCCCAGTGGCGTCACATACGTGGTCGCCGTAGTGCTGCTGGACACCGACCTTTACCCCGTAGCGCTCGCAAAGCGGCACGGCGCCGGCCAGCTGCTTGCGGAGTTCCTCCTCGGAAACCAGGTAGTCGCCCCGGACGATGGGGGCCATGATACGGATGACCCCGACGCCGGCGCCGGCGCAAGCGGCAAAGGCGCGCTCGTCCAGCTCGCTGGCCACGCTCGCCACCGATAGGCCATGGTCGGCGAACGCTGACACCAGTTCTGGCAGCTCCTTTTCAGCGCTTGCGACCTGGACCTGGAAACCGGGGCGTACCGGCACCTCGGCGCTGTCGAAACCGAGGGCAGCCACTCTCCGGGCCAGTTCCGGGACCGAGTCCTGGGGCCAAGGTTTGGTGAAGACAGCGAGGTTCACGGCTCGAGTGCGGGGTAAATCTACAGTTCCGGAGCATGCGCCCGGCTGGGCAAGCCCGCGACGAACATTCAACCGACCCTGTCACCTCCAGGCGGAGCAGTGCTCTCCCTCACCACCAGGTCAGTAGCCAGCTCGACGCGCCTTTTCAAAGGACCGTTTTCCGCTATGTCCAGGAGCGTCTGGACCGCCACCGCCGCCATTTCGGTCAGCGGTTGGCGAACGGTAGTCAGGGCAGGGGTGCTCCACGCGGCGAGCGGGATGTCGTCGAAACCGACAACGCTCACATCCAGGGGAACATGCAGGTTTGCCTCTCGGGCGGCGCGCAGCACGCCTAGGGCGGCGAGGTCGTTGCCGGCGAAAATGGCAGTCGGCCGGTCGCTCAGGTCGAAGAGCACCTTGGCTTGTGCGTAGCCCGCCTTGACGCGGAAGTCACCCGGTCGCACAAGTTGTTCGTCTACGCTCAGCCCGGCCCGCTCGAGGGCACCGCGGTAACCGTCGAGGCGAGCCCGGCTGCAGAGAAGAGCCGGGGGGCCGGTAATAATGGCGATGCGCTGGTGCCCGAGCTCTATCAAGTGGTTGGTGGCGGCCAGGCCGCCGGACCAGTTGGTGGCCCCGACCGAGCTCACCTCCGGGCCGGGCTCCGCGGTGGGGTCGATTACCACGAAGGGCAAGCCGCGGGCCGATAGTTCCCCTCTCTGGCGCTCCGTAAGCTGGGAGAGGAGCAAAATGATGCCACGTGTGCCGCGCGAGGTGATGTGGTCGAACCAGACGCGGCGCTCATCTCCCTCCGACAGCGCAGTGAAGGCGACGGTGAGGCCCTCGGCTTGGGCGGCGGCGGCCGCGCCCCGCACAATCTCGGTCGCCCATGGGCTATCGAAGTCGTTGAACACGACGTCGATCAGCGGCGGCACATCGGTGCTCTGTCTCTTGCGGTAGCCCGAGCTCACCAGGACCTCTTGGACGAGCCGGCGGGTCGGGGCCGACACGTCGGGCCGGCCGTTGAGCACCTTCGAGACGGTGGCCGTCGAGAGACCGCTTTCCTCTGCGATCTGGGCGATGGTCACTCGGCCGCGACCCCTTCCGCCGTTGCCCCGCAGCGGCGCCAACGGCGAGGACGGCGGTGCCGCCCTCTCGTCGGGCAACGTGGCGGCTTTGGCCTGTACTCGAGCCATGTCGTCAACGACTATAGCGGAACGTTTCGGAGCCGTTCCTTGAGGTGAGGGCGCCGATGGCTTGACCGTGCGAGATGGCAGCGGTAACGTTACCTTCGCAACATCCACTTATCCGTTCGAAACCTTTCGAGACGGTACCAAGGTCCCGGCCCGTTAGGCCTATATGGGGAAAAGGCCCTCTTTCTGAGGTGCCAATCAAGGAGCCGATCCGCCCTTGTGGGGGCAAAAAAATAAGGGGAGGAACAAGGTGACCAGAGCACCGCTCAGGTTCCCGCGGTTGTCGCGCCAGCTAGCCGCTTCAGCAGTAGCCGGCCTAATGGTGAGCACCATTGCCGCGGTTGCGGTCGTCATACCCACGGTGCCTTCGTCGGCGCAAGGTTCGTCTGCACCGACAGCCAGCATCCAAGTCTGGACGGAGGCCAGCGGCACACCCGTAGACAACTATTGGGCTGCGCAAGCCAAAGCTTTCGACCAAGCCAACCCCGGCGACAGTGTCAGCATCGATATAGAGCCGTCCGGCTCTTACAACACCAAGGTCGCGACCGGCCTGGCCGGCAGCAACGCCCCTGCACTTTTCTTTGGCTGGGGCGGTGGTGACCTGCAGACATTCATCAATACAAAGGTCGTGCAACCTATGGCCGACGCCGGGCAGAGCGACGCCGGCAACCCGTCGTGGAAGAGCGCCTTCGTGCCCTCGGCCCTCGGGGCCGTAACCTTCGACAATAAGATCTACGGGATCCCGCTAGGCGGGGCGCAGCCGGTCTTCTTCTTCTACAACAAGGCACTGATGGCGAGGTACAACCTCAACTTCCCGACCACAACCACTCAGTTGCTCAAAGACGTCGTCACCCTCGCCAAGCACAACGTGACTGCCATAGCGCTTGACGACAGCGGTGGATGGCCGGGCCTCATGTACCTCGAGTACTTTACGGACCGCATCGGCGGTCCCCAGGTGTTCGTCAATATCCAGAACAGACAGAAAGGCGCCTGGTCCAACCCGGCCATCATTCAGGCTCTCGCCGACATCCAGACCCTGGCGAAGGACAATGCGTTCGAGCAGGGCTACCAAGACATCAGCTTCGGCACTGGCTTTACCGAAGCGATGATCCACAACGGGGTGGCGGCGATGGAACTGATGGGTGACTGGGACATCGGGTTCATCCAGGGTTACTACCCGGGCTGGGTCGCTACCGGCGCTATGGGCATCGGGTTCTTCCCGACGGTGCCCGGGGGCAAGGGCAACCCTGCTGACCTGGAAGGCAACACGACGGACTACCTTGAGCTGGCTTCGCACGTCTCCTCCGCCGAGACCTACGTGGCGGAGAAGTTCGCCGCCTTCCTGTGCGCTAGCCCGGCTTACGCAAAGTTCGAGGTCAGCCAAGGCCTTGTACCGGTCATCGCCGGCTCGGAGAGCCTTTTCGCCTCTTCCCCGCTCAAGCAGTACCTGGTACCGATCTACGACGCAGTTCAAAAGGCGCCGTACTTCCAGTACTCCTGGGACAAGGCGCTGGGGGCCACCAGGGCGACGCCGCTGTACACCAACCTCGAGAACGTCTTCGACCTCACCGAAACGCCCGCGCAGTTTGCCAAGGCAATGAACGCCTACCAATAGGCGCTGCACATTAGGCACTGACAAAGTGGGAAAGCGTAGCCCGGCTCCGCGCCTTCACGTGGGGCCGGGCTCTGCCGGCACGAGGGGGGCTTATGGAAGCTAGTCAAGCAGTTTTGAGGCGCAACGAGGTGAATGTCCCCCCCATGAGCAAGACCACCGCTCGGCGGCGGACATTTGCCGCCGACCTGGCCGGGATCTCGCCGACTATGGCTCTGTACGCGGCTTTTATAATTGTCCCGACAGTCTTTGCTCTTTTCCTGAGCTTTACCAATTGGAACGTAGACGGCCCGATAAAATGGGCCGGGTTTGCCAACTGGAGCGAGTTCTTCTCCGACCCGGTCTCCTATCACTCTTTGCTGGTGACAGTCGAATTGGCCGCGTTCAGTTGGCTGGCCCAGACCCCCGTAGCGATGGCCCTTGGCATATTCATTGCCGGGACGCAGCGCTACCGGGCCGTCTATGCCGCTCTTTACCTGGTGCCCCTCCTACTGTCCACCGCCGGGCTGAGCCTTATGTGGGAGGACGTCCTTTTCCCTCAGTACGGCGGGTTGGCTTGGCTCGGCATCCACGCCCACATGCACTTTCTCAGCCGGGACTGGCTGGGCAGCACCCACCTGGCGCTGTACACGATCGTCGTGATAATCGCCTGGCAGTTCGTGCCATTTCACACTCTAATTTTCCAAGCAGGGAGGCGGGCCATACCGGCCGAGCTCTACGACGCCGCTAGTGTCGACGGCGCCAACATGCGACAATCTTTTTGGCACGTAACCCTACCCCAGTTGCGCTACAGCATCGTGACATCGTCGACTCTTGTCTTGGTCGGCTCGCTGACATATTTCGATATCATTTACATCTTGACTTCAGGCGGTCCCGGGAACACGACCCGGGTGCTGGCGATGGACATGTACAACATCGGTTTCAACCAGACAGAGTTCGGCTACGCCAGCGCCATAGCCACCGTGCTCGGCTTGATCGGCATCCTCCTAGCCATTTTTCTCGTCCGGTTGAGCGGGTTCGGTGCCATGGAGGGGACCCAGGAGGGCATGTGGTAGCCACTGCCACCGAAGCTGCAGCGCACTCCGCCGCTCGCCGTCGCACTCCTGCGAAGGTGCCCGCCTCGCCCCCAGCCCTGAAGCTGGGGGGTATCAGGGGCACGTCGAAGCTTTCTCGCTTCGTGCCTTTCCTCCTTGGGACGATCTGGTTGGTGTTCGTGTTGGGCCCCATCTACTACATGGTCCTCATCAGCTTTCGGTCGCCCAGTCAGTACCTCTCGGCTAATGCCTGGCTGCCGACGGGTGGGCTCAGCTTGTCTTCGTACTCGTCTATTCTCCATGCTTCAGCGGTAGGGACGGATTTCCGTAACAGCGGGGAGGTGGCCGTGGCCACCATCTTGGTGGTCGTCACCCTCTCGCTGGCCGCTGGGTACCGGATCGTGCGCCGAGGCTCGCGCTACGCGGCGGTTTCTTTTCGGGTCATACTGTTCGGGATCGCCATCCCCATCCAGGCCATCATTATACCCCTGTACTTTATAACCAACAAGATCCATATGTACGACACGCTGTACGGCCTCGTGCTCGTGCTGTCGGCCTCGCTCATCCCGGTCGCCGTCTTGTTGATGGTCAATTACCTTCGCTTGATACCACGGCAACTTTACGACGCCATGGCGGTCGACGGTGCCGGCCCGTGGACCACGTTCACCCGTCTGGTCTTCCCCATGGCTCGCCCGGTACTGGCTGTAATCAGCGTTTACGCTGGTTTAGGGGCCTGGAACAACTTCCTCCTACCACTCATACTCACGCAGTCCAATAACGACCAGGTATTGCCGTTAGGAATGTACCAATTCGCCACGAACGGTCAGTACGCCCTCAACGTCCCCGTTGTGATGGCGTTTGTTATGTTGTCGGCCCTGCCGCTGCTGATATTATATATAGGGTTGCGCCGCCAGTTCGTAAAGGGTATCGGAGGTTTCGCCCTGCGTTGAGTATGGGCGGCCTGGTGGCGCTCCCGAGGGTGAATGTTGCGCCCGGTCCAGCCAGATAATTACCGAGGTGAACCTATGACTACACCCCAGTACCTCGACCCCGCTGCGGCGGTGGAGGACCGGGTCAGCGACCTCATCGATCGCATGGACATCGACGAGAAGGTGGCGCAACTGGGAGCGGTGGGTTTCCCAGACTTGATGAAGGACGAGCGCTTGGACGAGGACGCAGCCTTAGCAGTGGTCCCTCACGGCATCGGCCAAATTACGCGCATAGGAGCTACCACTGGCCTCGAGCCTCTGCAGAGCGCCGAACTGTTCAACGGTATCCAGCGGCTTGTGATCGGACGCACCCGGCTCGGGGTACCGGTGATGGTCCATGAAGAGTCATTGGCGGGCTACTGCGCCCGCGGCGCCACGGTTTTCCCACAGGCCCTGGCCCTCGCCTGCAGTTGGGATCCCGACCTCGTACAAGAAGTGGCAGCAAATGTCCGGGGACAGCTGATGGCGGTGGGCGCCCGGCACAGCTTGGCCCCCGTGCTCGATGTGGCCCGGGACCCCCGCTGGGGTCGTTTGGAGGAGACCTATGGCGAGGACCCTGTGTTGGTTGGAGTACTGGGAACGGCTTACGTGCGAGGCATGCAAACCGGCGATTTGACCGGGGGTGTCCTGGCCACTGGCAAGCATTTCTTGGCCCACGGGCTGTCAGAAGGCGGGCGCAACCACGCGCCCGTGCAGGTCGGGGCCAGGGAGTTGCGCGAAGTATATGCAGAGCCCTTTGCCGCTGCCATCCGCGACGCCGGGTTGGGTTCCGTCATGAGCTCTTACAGTTGCGTCGACGGGCTGGCGGGCAGCGGCTCGGCCGAGATACTGACACGGCTGCTCCGCGACGAGCTGGGCTTTGATGGCATGGTGGTGGCCGACTATTTCGCGGTCACTTTCCTCATGACCTATCACCGGGTGGCCGAGGACCGCTCGGGGGCCGCCGTCAAGGCTATTACGGCAGGCCTCGACCTTGAACTCCCCGCTTTGGATTGTTACGGCGCGCCGCTCAAGGCCGCCCTGTCCCAGGGCAAGGTGTCCGTTCAGGTGGTCGACGAGGCAGTCCGCCGCGTGCTGACGGCGAAGGTTCGCTTGGGCCTGTTCGAGTCCCCGTACGTGGACACCGGCCAAGTGAAACCCATCTTCTCGGACCCGGCAAATGCGGACCTGGCGCGACGGGCCGCCACTCGTGGCATTGTCCTACTGGTCAACGATGGTTTGCTGCCGCTGGGGGAGCAGTTGTCCAAGATCGCAGTCATCGGGCCGGCGGCCGATGACCGGCGTTTGTTGCAGGGCGACTACCACTACCCCGCGCACCAGGAGCTGTTCTTCAAACCGGACGGTTCGCCGGTGCGCGACGAGCCATCGCTGGCCAGCACCAACAAAGAGGCGGGTGCCATGCCCGAGCCGGCGGTCAGCGGGCCGGCTAATAACGCCGGGACGGGCGCCGTCTCTGATCTTGTCCAGCTGCCGAGCGGCAGAGGGGTGCTAAAGCCGGGGGAGTACTACACAGAGCACATCACCCCGTTGGCAGGGATCAAGGCTGCTGTGGGCCCCGGCGTTGAAGTGGCCTACGAAAAGGGTTGCGAGCTGGGAGGTGACGACCGGTCGGGGTTCGGGGCTGCGGTGGTCGCCGCGCAACAGGCCGAGGTCGCCCTCGTGGTGGTGGGCGGGCGTTCGGGCCTGCACGAAAGCTCGACCGTAGGAGAGGCGCGCGACGCCACTGACCTCAGGCTGACGGGCGTGCAGGAGGAGCTGCTGCTAGCCGTGGCGGCCACGGGCACCCCCACTGCGCTGGTTGTCATGAGCGGGCGGGCCCATGTGCTGAGCGGAGTGGTCGACCACGTAGGCGCCCTACTGGTTGCCTGGCCGCTGGGCGAACAGGGGGGCAGTGCGCTGGCCGATGTGTTGTTGGGCCGCGCCGAACCCACCGGCAGGCTGGCGGTAACGCTTCCTCGGGCCACGGGCCAGGTCCCGCTCTACAGCAGCCACCGTTCCGGGGGAGCACGTTCGGTCTTCTACGAAGACTACACCGACAGCCCCTGGTCACCGCTGTTCAGTTTTGGCCACGGGCTGGGGTACACGACCTTTGATTACTCGGAGCTCACCGTTACCGCCGCGGGCACCTCGTCCAATATTGCCGTCGGGGTCACGGTGACGAACACGGGGGCACGGGAGGGCGAAGAAGTCGTGCAGCTGTACGCATCGGACCTCGTGGCGTCGGTGGCCAGACCGGGAGCGTCTTTGGTCGGTTTCACCCGGCTGCGCCTTCACTCGGGCCGAGCGGCCCGGGTGACCTTTCAGGTCCACCCCAGCCGTCTGGCCTTTTATGACGAGGGCATGCGCTTTGTCGTCGAACCCGGCCTCTTCCGCTTCGCGGTCGGTTCTTCATCATCTGACATCCGCCAACAGGCGGTTGTCGATGTCACGGGGCAGGTGGTCCTCTGCTCGCAGCGCTCAGTCGTGCCGGTCAGCGCCTTGGTGGACGAGCCGGTCGGTGGCGAAGTGCTATCGCGGAACGCCGAAGGGAGCGCCTCACCTGACGGTGAGCAGCGGCGGCTAGCGGTCGGCATGGAGAACGCCGTCGGAGGTCAGTCTTGAGCGTCGACCCGGCCTTGGTGCCCAAGCGCCGTCTCAACACGGGCGCCCTCATGCCCGCCATTGGGCTCGGCACCTTCGGTTCGGACCACGTAGCTGCCGACGAGGTGGCGGCGGCGGTGGCCGGGGCGTTCGAGGTCGGCTACCGGCACTTCGACTGCGCCTCGGTCTATGGCAACGAAGAGGCCATCGGGCGTTCCTTGCGCAACCTTCCTCGAGAAGAGATCTGGGTGACATCGAAGCTCTGGAACGACAAGCATGCCCCTGAAGACGTCATCGCTGCGTGCCAGCAGTCCCTGGAGGACCTTTGCTTGGAGTACCTGGACACTTATCTCGTTCACTGGCCTTTCCCCAACTATCACCCGCCCGGCTGTGACTTGACGTCGAGGAGCCCAGGGGCGAGGCCGTACATCCACGAGGAGTTCATGGCCACCTGGGCAAGCATGGAAGCACTTGTGCAACTAGGGCTAACTCGTCATATCGGGACCTCCAACATGACGGTCCCCAAGCTTCAGCGTCTCTTGACTGATGCCAGGATCCGTCCTGCAGTAAATGAGATGGAGCTGCACCCCCATTTCCAACAGCCGGAGCTGTTCGCCTACGTGCTGGCCCAGGGTATAGAACCGATCGGGTTTTGCCCGCTGGGCTCGCCGCACCGGCCAGAACGAGACCGGGAAGAGGGGGACACCGTTGACACTGACGACCCTGTGCTCGCTTCCATCGCCACGGCTCGTGGCATACACCCGGCCTCGCTGTGCGTGAAATGGGCGGTCCAACGGGGCCAGACGCCCATACCTTTCTCGACCAACCCGGACCACTACCGGGCCAACCTCGAGGCCGTGGTCAGCGAGCCGTTGACGGGCGACGAGATGCGCGCCATACGGGCCACAGACAAGGGCTGTCGTTTGATAAAGGGGCAGGTCTTCCTGTGGAGGGAGGGCCAATCTTGGTTGGATATCTGGGACGCCAACGGGTGGATCGAGGAATGACTAAGCCAGAAGGGCTCGGGTTGCCCTCAGGAGACAGCGTGACCTTGGAGTACTCTTCGGGGCACGAGCGCCTGCGCTTGGAGCCTTGGGGCCAAGACGCGATCAGAGTGCGCGTCGCCCCGGGCCGGATCGACGACAGTACGCCCGGGGCGCTCATCGCCCCCGGCCCCGCTCTCTCGGCAGCCACCAGCGTCGACGGTATAGGCCTCGTCAACGGGAAGATCAGGGCGGAGGTATCGGCCGATGGCCTGGTCAGCTTCAGCCGCTCCGATGACAGCCGGGAGCTCCTCTCGGAGCAGAAGGCTCACTTCTGGTGGCCCGGGCCCAGGTTGTTCTCGGCCAACGGTAACGGGCATTACCGGATAGAGCAGCGCTTCCAGGCCTACGACGGCGAGAAGCTATATGGCCTGGGCCAGCACCTGCATGGACGGTTCGACCAAAAGGGCCTGGTAATTGACCTCGTCCAGCGCAACGCCGAGGTCTCTGTACCTTTCCTGGTTTCGAGCCGGGGTTATGGGTTCCTGTGGAACTCCCCCGCGATCGGCCGGGTCGAGCTGGCTGGCAACGGCACCCGGTGGGTGGCCGATAGCGCCCGACAGCTCGACTACTGGGTGACTGCGGGCGACAGCCCGGCTGAGATCCTCTCGCACTACGCTGATGCCACCGGGCACCCGCCCCCGCTGCCGTCCTGGGCAAGCGGGTTCTGGCAGAGCAAGCTCCGTTACCGCACCCAAGACGAGCTCCTGACCGTAGCGCGGGAGTACCACCACCGCGGTGTCCCCGTGGCGGTCATAGTGAGCGACTTTTTCCACTGGGAGTACCTAGGGGACTGGTGTTTCCACGCAGGCGAGTGGCCCGACCCCGCCGCCATGGTGAGCGAGCTCGAGTCCATGGGCACCAAGTTGATGGTCTCGGTATGGCCGTCGGTTAGCCCCCTGTCAGCGAACTACCAGCCGATGGCGGAGCGAGGCTTGTTGGTCTCCAACGAGCAGGGCCCAGAGCTGCTTACGACCTGGCCGGAACGGGACGTGAACGCCTTTATCGGCGCTGCTTTCTACGACTCCACTAACGCAGACGCTCGTGATTACATTTGGGGCCAGGTCAAGAAGAACTATTACGACCTCGGGGTGCGGGTCTTCTGGCTGGACGCCTGCGAACCGGAGATGAAGCCCGCTTGCCCCGCGAGCCTTAGGTTCGCGACCGGGCCGGGGCTCGAGGTTGCCAACCTGTACCCCAGAGAGCATGTCCGCGCCTTCTACGAGGGCTTGGTCGGCTGCGGCGAGGAGGAAGTACTGGTGCTGTGCCGGTCCGCTTGGTCCGGCAGCCAGCGCTACGGCGCGGCCGTCTGGTCGGGTGACATACCGTCCAGCTTCGAGTCGTTGCGGGTGCAAGTGCGTGCCGGCCTCAATATGGCCATGAGCGGCATCCCATGGTGGGGGACAGACATTGGCGGTTTCTCCGCCGGTGACCCCGAGGACCCAGGGTTCCGGGAGCTGCTGGTACGTTGGTTCCAGTACGGGGCGTTCAGCCCATTGTTCCGCCTCCACGGGGACAGGCTCCCCAACACCGATATGGGCGCAGCCATGACCGGCGGTCCCAATGAGATCTGGTCGTTTGGCGAAGACAACTACACCGTCCTGCGGGACTACATCCTCCTTCGCGAACGGCTTCGCCCCTACATCGGCGTGCACGCGAAGCAGACAAGCCGTACAGGCTTGCCCTTCATGCGCCCACTGCTAGTCGAGTTCCCCCAGGACCAAGCCTGCTGGGAGGTCGATGACGAGTTCATGTTCGGTCCCGACCTGCTCGTGGCCCCAGTGCTAGCGCAGGGAGCGAAAGAACGCTCCGTTTATCTCCCAGCGGGGGCGCAGTGGGCGAACGGATGGACGGGCGAGCCTGTGCCGAGCGGCACGACCATAACTGCGAGGGCGCCTCTGGAACAGATCCCTCTGTTCCTGCGCGACGGCGCTCGCCTCCCTCTGTCAGATGTCTAAACCTTCGGATGGCGTTGGGGCAAGTGCCTCGCTTCGGAACTGCGAGGCTTGGGGATGACCACGGTGCCCGTCGCCAACAATGAGTCCCGCCTTTGGTACCGCCAGCCCGCACAAAGCTGGCTGGAGGCGCTCCCCCTCGGTAACGGACGGCTCGGGGCCATGATGTGGGGCGGCCTCCATCAAGAGAGGGCCGACCTTAATATCGATACGCTGTGGTCGGGAGGCCCCCGCACTGCCAACCCCGAAGGCACCGCCGCCGTGCTGGCGGAGCTGCGCTCCGCCGTCTTAGATCGGCATGACTATGCGCGGGCTGATGAGCTCGCCCTTCGCCTACAGGGCCCGTTCAACGAGGCCTACCAGCCGCTGGGATTCCTGATCGCCGACCTCGGCGAGATCGGTGAGGTCCAAGGTTACGAGCGGTCCCTGGATTTGCGGGAGGGCACCGCCTCGGTGCGTTACGAGGCCGGGGGATCCCTCTACGACCGTGAAGCGCTCGTTTCTGCTCCGGACGGTGCCTTTGTGATGCACTTGAGAGCCCTGAGCACCAAGAGGTTGAACGTGACCCTCGAGCTCGGGAGCCCCCACCCAAGTGAGCATGCCCCCGAAGCGGGGGACATGTCATGGTTGGAGGGTAGGGCGCCAGCGCATGTTGTCCCTCACTACTGGCCCGAAGAACCGACCATTGTTTACGACCCCGGCCTCGGCCTGCGCTTTGCTGCCGGTTTGGCCCTCAGGGCAGATGGAGGTGTGGTCTACCGCACAAGCGGGGGATCCTTGGCGGTGGAGGGCGCTCGCTCTGTCACCCTGTTCGTGGCGGCGGCCACTGGGTACGCGGGTTATGGGGCCCCGCCGGTCGAGGACCCCGTCGCTCTCCGGCGGACATGCCGGGCCGTGCTGGCTCCCTTGCTCGCCCGGCCGTACGAAGTCATCCGAGCCAGGCACGTGGGCGATCACGCCGAGCTTTTCGACCGGTGCTGGTTGCAGTTGGGACACGGACAGCGGGACGGGGTGCCGACGGACGAACGGCTGCGGGCCCTGCGCGATGGGAACGGCGACGAAGGGCTGTGCGCTTTATTGTTCCACTACGGCCGCTACCTCCTGATGGCGAGCTCGCGTCCCGGCACCGAGCCCGCCAACCTGCAGGGGATCTGGAACGACCAAGTACGCCCGCCATGGAGCTGCAACTGGACGACAAATATCAACACCGAAATGAACTATTGGCTGGCCGAGACGACCAACCTGGCCGAGTGCCATGAGCCGCTCATGGACCTGGTGACGGACCTCTCGCGCGCCGGCGCCAGCACGGCCAAGGACTTCTATGGTTGCCGAGGCTGGGCCGTCCACCACAACGTAGACCTGTGGCGTTCGACTTGGCCGACCGGCGACCAGCAGGCCCACCCCTACTGGGTGAACTGGCAAATGGGCGGCCCCTGGCTGTGCCAGCACTTATGGGAGAACTATGCCTTCTCCGAGTCGCGGTCCTCCCTGGAGCGCGCCTACCCAGCCATGCGCGGTTGCGCCCTGTTCCTGCTGGACTATTTGGTACAGGGCCCCGAAGGTGACCTCGTCACCTGCCCGTCCACCTCTCCAGAGAACAGTTTCTTCGCCCCCGAAGGTGGGGAAGCCGCTGTCAGCGCCTCGTCCACCATGGACATTTGGTTGACCCGGGACCTTTTCCGCCGCTGCATCGCCGCCGCGGAAAGGCTTGGCACGGACCAGGAGCTGAGGACGGAACTGACCAGCGCCCTGGCGATGCTCCGCCGTCCCCGGGTGGCGGCCGATGGTCGCTTGCAGGAGTGGTGGGAGGACTTCGGCGAGCCGGAGCCTGGGCACCGCCATCTCTCGCACCTGTTCTGCCTTTTCCCCGGTGACGAAGTGACCCCGAGGTCGAGCCCCGCCTTAGCGACAGCCGCCCGACGCTCGCTCCTACACCGCCTGGCGAACGGGGGCGGTGGCCCGGGATGGAGCCGGGCATGGGTCGTCGGGCTGTGGGCGAGGCTTTTGGAGGGCCATCTGGCCTGGCAGAACCTCCAGGAGATCCTGACTGGGTCGTTGTCAGGCAACCTCTTCGGCTCCCACGACCCGGGCGTGTTCCAAATTGATGCCAACTTCGGGACTGCCGCCGCCGTCGGTGAAATGCTGCTCCACAGCCATGCCGGCACAGTCGACCTGTTACCAGCACTGCCTCCGGCGTGGCCAGAGGGCCAGGTGGTCGGCCTCCGCGCCCGAGGGGGGATGACCGTGGGGATCACATGGCAAGAGGGCCGCGTGACCCAAGCCGACTTCGAGGTCCCCAGCGCCCGCGTGGTGAAGGTGCGTTGTACCAGCGAGCTCACGCTCATCCCCGGCGGGCCGGGGGGCGCCACGTTCGGGCCGGCCGATGAGCCGGGACTGGCCGCCCTCAACGCACCGGCACCGGGAAAATTCACATTGCGTGGGGCGAGGTAGAGCCAAATATGAGCGTTGTGGCCCGAGAAGGGACGTCCTCGACGCGTCAGTCCGACCTGTCCGGACGGGGGGCATTACCCGCGCCGCTAGTCCTCCGTCGACAAGATTGTCAGCGCTCCTCCCTGGCGCAGGTAGACGGGTATGCGCTCGAGCGGTGCCGGCACCGTGGTCCAACCCTTTTCGTTGACCGGCTCGCCCGTCCAGGCGTCCAGCCATGTAGCGCCAGCCGGTAGGTAAACCTCCCTCTCCCTTGCCCCGTAGGTAATTACGGGCGCCACCAGCACGTCCGGCCCGAACATGTACTGGTCCTTGATCTCCCAGGTCTCTGGCTCGTCCGGGAACTCGAGGAACAGCGTTCGCATAGGAGGCAGACCGGTCGCACTGGCCGCCGCCATTACGTCCATCACGTAAGGGCGCAGCCTCTCCCGCAAAGCCAATTGGTCCTTGATGACCCGGTACGCCTCGTCGCCAAAAGACCAGATCTCATTGGGCCCTCCTGTGCCCTCTAACGCGGAGAGCGGTGCCGGTTCACGCACGCCGTGGAGCCGGAAGAGGGCGCAGAACACCCCGAACTGGAACCATCGCACGATGAGCTCCCGGAAGTACGGCGAGCTTGGGTCGCCACCCTTGAACCCGCCAATGTCAGTCGTCCACCATGGGATCCCCGCGATCCCAAGGTTCAGGCCAGCCGGGATCTGCTCGGCGAGCGCCTCGAACGTCGAGTCGATGTCACCGGACCAAACCGCCGCCCCGTACCGCTGGCTCCCGGCCCAAGCAGAGCGGCAAAGGGTCAGGATCTCCTTTTCCCCCGTGGCCCAGAGCCCCTCTGCGAAACCACGTGCGTGCTCCCGAGGGTAGACGTTGTGCACCTCGGCGCCCGGGCCCAAGTAGAACAGGTCGCTCTCGGGGTCCTCGGGGAGCGTCTCGGGTTCGCAGGCGTCGAGCCAGAATGCCCGGATCCCGTACCGGCCGTAACCCTGCGAAACCTTTTCCCACACGTAGCGGCGCGCCTCGGGGTTGGTCGAGTCGTAGAAGCGCACGAAGACCTGGCCCTTGGTCCCCTTGTCCCAGAACGGCATGTTGAGCGGCAAGGACCGCATGTTGCCGATCAGCAGCCCACGGCGGTCCATCTCGTAGTGATTTTCGCTGTCCGGGTTTACGGTGGGCCAGACCGAGACCATAAGCTCGACACCGAGCGCGCGCAGTTCGTCCACCATGGCTTGCGGGTCGGGCCACTCTGCGGGGTCGAACTTCCACTCGCCCTGGCGGGTCCAATGGAAGAAGTCGACGACGATCACTGACAAAGGCAAGCCGCGCTTGTTGTGCTCCCGGGCCACCCCCAGTAGCTCGTCCTGAGTCCGGTAGCGGAGCTTGCACTGCCAAAACCCGGCCGCCCATTCGGGCAGCATCGGCGGTAGGCCAGTCGCCTTCGAGTACTGGCTGACAATCTCGGCCGGCGTGGCCGCAGCGGTGACCCAGTAGTCGATCTGGCGCGCCCCATCGGCGACCCACTTCGTGCCGTTGGCGCTCAGCTCGGCCCGGCCAATCCCGGGCATGTTCCACAGAAAGCCGTAACCGCGGTTAGAGAGCGCGAAAGGCACGCTGACTTCGGTGTTGCGCTGGACCAGTTCAATGACCGCTCCTTTCTGATCGAGCAGCCCGTGCTGATGCTGGCCGAGCCCGTAAAAACGCTCTGTCGGAAAGGAGCGGAAAGACACGTCGCAACGATAAAGGCCGCCTCCTCCAGGCCGGTAACGCCGCTGGGGAGGCGCACTGAAGTGGGGGACGCGCTCAGCGAACAGCTCCTCCCCGTCCGGACGGAGGAAACGGACCAGGGGCGGGAAGTGCAGGAACTCCTTCCCCTCGCTGTCGGTCACCTCGACTATGATCTCGCCGTTACGCATGAGCGCTCGGCCGTCCGATACCTCGACGTGGGGCCGGCCGGTCCCCGGGTCTCCGAGCGCGCTCCCGGGCGTTTCGGTTATGGATGACCCCAGAGTTGACCGGACGCGGGCGCTGTTTTCGCCCCAAGCCTGGACCTCGAGGATCTCCTTGCCGTCATAAACGGAGAAGCCGGAACTGTTGCCAACGAAAGTCGCCACGTCTCCCTTCCTTTCAAGCGGGCCTTGCGAAATTAACCTTTGAGGGCACCGGCCCGGAGCCCACCCATAACGTACCGCTGCCCGAAGCCCAGTATGAGCCCTGACGGGATGGCGGCCAAGACGACTGTAGCCAAAACGGGCCCCCAGTTGACAGTGTTGTTGGTGAAGAAGCTGAGAAGGCCCTTTGTCAGCGGAGTCACACTGCCCCCGGCAGTTAGGGTGTACGCAAACAAGAAATCGCCCCAGGCAAAGAGGAAGACAAAAAGCCCTGAAGTTATAATCGCAGGTACCGCCAGCGGCGCGATCACCGAGCGGAAGGTGCGCCATTCCGATGCGCCGTCGACATAAGCGGCGTCTGACAGCTCGGCAGGGATCGAACCCAGGTAGGCGCGCAGCACCAGGGTGGCAAAAGGCATCCCGCTGGTGGAGTCTGCAAGGATAAGCCCGGCGATGCTATTGAGAAGGTGAAGATGCAGGAACAATTTATAGAAAGCGATGGTCAGTGATATCCCGGGGACCATCTGGGTGACCAGTAGCACCATAACCGCGACCGACACGACAGCGCGGCTCCGGAGGTAGCCCAACTTCGTGAGGCCGTAGGCGGCCGGCAGTCCTACACCAACCGAGAGGACGACGGCCCCTAAGGAGATGAGCAGGCTCGTGATTATGCTGCCGTGCTCCGCGTCGAAGGCGACCCGGTAGTTGCTCAAGATGAAGTGGCTCGGTAAAAGGGACTGCGAGAGAGCTTGAAGTGCGCTGGTCGGCTCGAGCGAAGTCTCGACGGTGAAGTAGATGGGGAGCAGCATGAACCCCGTGATCACGAGCCCTCCGATAGGGAGGAGGAAACGGCGCGCACGCCGCTTCCAGAAAGCTTGCATCGTAAGGTGCTGGTTCATCCGATGGCCACCTCGCGCCGTGTAGCTCGTATGTAGAAGAAGGCTACGATCATGCAAAACACGAACAACATGTTGGCCACGGCCGCGCCCGCGCCGGTCTGGAAGTTCTGGAAGGCGAGCGTGTAAGCCCAAGTCGACATGAGCTGAGAGCCGTTGTCGGGCCCGCCGTTGGTCAGCACTATCACCAAGTCAAATGTCTTCACGGTATAGATGATCCCCAGCATGATCACTATGAGCGAGACCGGGCGCAGGAGCGGCACCGTCACGTAGCGGAACTTCTGCCAGGCGCCACAACCGTCGAGCGCCGCCGCTTCCCGGAGCTCGCCAGGGATGTCCTGGAGCCCCGAGTACAGCAGGACGGCGTTGAAGGGGATCCCGATCCATACGTTGACAAAGATGATCACGAACATCGCCTTGAAAGACGAGTCGAACCAGAATATAGGGCTGCTGATCAGGTGGAGCGAGCGTAGAGTCTCGTCGATGATGCCGCCCTGGCCGGCGAACATTATCGCAAAAATCGTCCCGCTGGCGATGGGCGGGAACAGCCACGGGATGATTATCAGGCTCCGGAGGAGCCCGGAAAGGAAAAAGCGCCGGTTGAAGTAGGAAGCGATACCGAGGCCGATGGTGAACTGGAAGAAGATCGATGCCAGCAAAAAGATGCCGGTGTCTACCAGGGCTTTACCTGTGACGGGGTCGCTAATCTCTTCCTTGTAGTTGTGCAACCCGATGAAAGGCCCGCTCTGGGCGATGAACCCGATCTTTTCGAGGCTCATCGTGACGCCGTAAATGAGCGGGTAGGCGAAGAAGATGACCACATATGCGAGAGCGGGCAGGACGAAAGCGACTAGCAACGCTTGTCTGCGGTGCGATTGCAGCCACTGACGTGCGCCCTTTGGGGGGGGCGGCGTGGCCTGTCGAAGGGCGCCGCTTAGGGAAGGCATGCGCCCATCGTCCGGCAAAGCGCCCGGGCGGGCCTCGACGGGCGCTTTGTTGGCGCTCGCCGTAGCCCGCACCGACCACGTTGCCTGTCGCTCAGGAGGGGGCTCTTCGCGCGGCAACGACCTTTTCACCTCTCATCAGCCAAGAAGGGCTAGTTGCCTTCGAGGATGGAGTTGACTTCCGTTTGGGCGGATGCGAAAGCGGCGGCGGGGGTCTGCTTGCCGATGAGCGAGGCCACGATGGCATTGCCGACAGCAGTCTCCACCCGAGGATAGAGCACCCCGAGGGTGCTGGTGCGCACGAAACCGTGCTGCAGCTCAGCTAGGAAGGGCGAGTAGAGGGGGCTAGCCGTTTTCTGCCAGATCGGGATAGCCGCCTGGACGGTCGGGATGTCGCCCGCGGCCGTGGCAAGGGCGGCGTCGACCGATGGCTGCGCCATGTAGTTGAGCAGTTCGAAGGCAGCCTTCTCGATGGTGGGGTTGGTCTTCGGGACAGTCCAGACCTCCCCACCGATCGGGCCGACCACGTTTTGGCCCGGGGTGTTGACCGGTATCTTCACTACGCCATAGTTGAGGCCCTTTACCGAGTTGAGGGTCCCGAAGAACCAGGGCCCGTTGATCATCATCGCGGCCTTGTCGGCAGCAAAGGCAGCCTCCGGCTGTCCCTGGTTCCAGTTGGTGAAGTCCTTATCGACGGCCCCCTCTTTGACGAGGTCGGTCCACAGCGTGAGTGCCTGGACCGACTGGGGCGAGGTCAAGTGAGTCAGGTTCCCCCCGTTGGTCAGCAGGAAGGGGAGGAAGGTCCACACGCCGCAGCCAGAGCATGCCTCGGCGGAGAAGGCTATGCCGTCGTGCTGAGGAGTGGTCAATGCCTTGGCATCGGTGAGGAGCTGCGCCCAGGTTGTCGGTGGCTGGATCTTGGCGGCGGCCAGCATGGCCTTGTTGTAGAACAAGGCGATCGTGTTGGTGTACAGCGGGTAACCCACGACTTGGCCGTTGAACTTCGCCTCTGCCTGTTGTGCCGTGCCGAGGTTCGGGATGGCGGTCTTGCCGAGCGAGCCGAGCGGTGTGAGCACACCGTACGACGCGAGAGTCGGGACCGTCGGGTTGTCAAGCATCAAGATGTCGGGCAGCGTCCCGGCTGCGGCTTCGGCGGCGACCTCGGTTAGGTAGTTGTTCCCGCTGTTGACTATGTCCTCCCTCTTTATGGTGATCCCAGGGTGGCTCTTCTCGAAGTTGCTGAAAACGGTGTTCAGGGCGGTATAGATAGGTCCGTTCTGGTCGACGCTGGTGTAATAGCTGGTTTCCGTCAGGACAATGCCGCTGCTGGCCGAGGCCTGCACTGTCGGGATGCCGACGATGCCCACAACTGAGCCGGCAGCGACGAGGGTTGCCAAGAGACGCGTCCTGCCTGCCCGGTGAGCAGAGGTGTTTTTGTGTAGCAACTCATCCTCCTTTTTGTGCTGGTTATCGGTTTTCTGTGCTGGTTGGTGGTCATTGCTTGTTGTTGGTGAATCGTTTAAACAAGTGCTCGCGCCGATAACAACCTGCGCTGTCAGGTCCGCGGTGGGGGTGCGACGGTAGCGCCCTCGAGAACCAAGGCAGGGAAAAGGATCCCAGGGCCCTCCTTGGCCAAGAGCTCGATCGCCTTGCGCCCGACCTCTACTGAGGGAAAGTTCACGTACGTGAGGGGTGGTACGAGGTGCTTGACGGCGTCTCGCCACGCGACACCGATGAGGGAAAAGTCGTCAGGTACGGATTTGCCTTTTTGCTGGAGGATCCGTACGAGCAGGTCGGCCACGGCTTCGGTCTGGACAATGAAGCCGGTCAGCGCGGGTTCTTCTGCCATCAACGCCTCGAGTGCTCGTTGGGTACCCTCCACAGTGGGCTCAACGGGCAAACCATGGAACCGGAGGCCCGTCTCGTCAAGGGCGGCGGCGACGGCCTGCCAGAACCGCTGCGCGTACCCGAGCTTTTTCTCGAACGTCCCCGCAGGTGAGGCGAGTAGTGCGATGTGCTGGTGGCCGCAGGCGACCAGGCGCTGGACGCAGGCCCGTCCCGCCGCTTCGAAGTCCAGGTCGACAAAGGGGATATTGACCGGCTCAAGGGGCATGCCGAGGGCAACGGCCGGGATCCCTAACCTCTCGATAACCTTCAGGCGCTCGTCGCCGACCCTGACCTCCATGAGGATGACGCCATCGACCATCTTGCTGCGCACCACCGAGTCGATGTCCGCGCCACCGTCGCTCGTCACCAGCATGACTTTCCAGCCGTGCTCGCGGGCCTGGTCGACCACTCCGTAGACAAAAGGCATCAGCACGCTCTCCGACGACCAGTCATAGAAAGGCACCACCAGCGCGACCACATCCGTCTTCCCGGCCCGGAGCGACCGAGCCCCTGCATGGGGCGTGTAGTTGAGCTCTTCGATTGCACGCCTTACCCTGACTTGGGTGCTGCGCGAGATCGTGCGGTTGCCACTGAGTACATAAGAGACCGTGGCTGGGGAGACGCCGGCGCGTTTTGCCACTTCGGCGATGGTCGTGGCGGTCAGCTCAGCCCCCTTTCCTGCCACCCTCGCACTGTTGAATGGATTCAACAGTGCAGCAGTTAAAGTTTTTACATCGCACCACGGTGCTTGTCAAGTCATCTATCTCGAAAGTGCGGCCCATTGTGGCGCAGACCCTCCCGGAGGCGAGTTCTCGCTCAGCAGACCGGAGGCCAACTGGCTCGCCATGGTGGGCGGCTCCGTCGCCGAACTGCGGGCGGTGGCGGCCGGCGGCTGAGGCCAACTCGGACGAGGTACGCCTGAGCGAGGCATCTATGCCGGAGAGGAGTGCTTGGGGATAACCCCTGGTTTATGTAGGTCTCTTGGCGTTGAGGCCAAGTTGCTTAGCTGCTGCGAGCAGCCGTTCGTCATAGGTGACGAACTGGCCAAGGTCGGTCCCGAGCTGCCGGGCGCTCTCGAGGTGGATGGCGTCAAGGGAGCGGACTTCCGATGGCAACAGCACACCAGCGGCGCCGAGGACGCGGTCGCTCACACCCCTGGCAGCCGGTCGTTCCCTCATGGGCGGTCCGCCTCGGCGTTGGTGATGTCGAGCGTACTTCTCACGTCGTGGGCACGAAGGATGTTGCCTCCCGTTGGGCTCAGGAGCCGGGTAAGCCAATCCGATCCGGGCAGTCGCGGTTCCGTCGCTGCTCGAGCGGCTCCTCGCTCCCGCGCGCTACCCGATCCGTAGCCGGTACGGTACGCGGCGAAAACTTGGGCGGTGAAGTCAAACAACGTAATGGCCGCGTCTGCATGGACGAGTGCCAGTTCGTTGCGGGCGGCTCTCGACGCGTCGCGCTCGGCTGAGTCACAGGCGACGAGCATGCACCCGACCACACTTGCCCGTGGGTGACGGTCCTGCTCCTCGCGAACCTGGCCGAGGAGTTGGTTGACGTCATCTCGGGGCAGCGGATTGGTGCTTGTCTTTACCTCCCAAACCCGGCGCTGACCCTTGCGGGGCGTGGCCCACACCCAGCGGGCGTCGGTTGCGCTCTGTCCAGTCGGGCGGTCATCGACGGCTCCGCAGAGGCGAGCCAGGACTTCCAGAGCTTCGGCGCGCTGGTCGTGGGTGCCCGTCAGGTGGCCTCGGGCTTCGGCGACGCGGGCGGCCAGTCGGGCACCACCCTCGCGGAGCCACTCGTCCCAGCTCAGGAAGAGTGCGTCGTGCGCGGTCGGGTCGACGTGTCGCCCGGACAAGCTCTCGGCCGTGCGGGCGAGCCGCACGAACCATGCAGTCCTCGGCGCGGCCGCGACCGCGTCCTCGACCGCACGCCGGGCGATGGGTAGGTCGGAGGCCCGGCCACTGTCGTAGAGGATGTGAGCCTGGACGTAACGCCAGAACGCGCTGTGCTCGGGCTCGGACGCCGAGGTGAGCTTTTCGGCTGCAGCGGCGGCGCGAGTCGCGGCGCCAGCATGGTCACCGAGCCACAGACGGGTGATGGCGGTGACCTCGTCGTCGGCGCTGTCCGCGGTTTGTGCCCCGAGCTGGCTACGGCCAGGCCGAGCCCGGCCGGGCCGCCGTCGAGACGACGTGGGAGTAGACGCCTCGTCGGCCGGGTTGCGGTGGGTGTCCCAGAAGTGGCGGGCAGCGGATTCCACCGGCCCCCAGCCCTGGCCATGGCGCTCGAGGGCTAGGCGTACGGCCGGGTTGACGTCCGGGCCGATGCTGGCGCGCACCGTGCTGTCGGCAAGGGTGGCCGCGAACCCAGGGTCGAGGCCGAGGTAGAGGGCGCTGTCATTTTCGGTGCGGTTGGCACGTCCGAGTGCCTGAGTGACCTGTTGACCGACGCGGTGACGCATGTAGCTGGCGTCGCCGAGGTAGGCAACGGCGAATCGCTCGAACTCGGTCGAGGCCGCCGGCACGCTCGGTCTGACGACCAGGCGGCATGTGTCGTCGGGTAGGTCGAGTCCATCGAAGCGGCCCGCAGTGACGAGGTGCGCCTGTGGGGTGTTCCGCCACCGCTCAAAGGGAGCGTCGTCGCCCGAACGCAGCCGGAAGACCGTCTTGCCCTCTTCGCCGAGAAGTGCTTCCACGTCGTCGGCTTCGCTGTTGCTCGCGCACAGCCAGGCTGCTCGACCGGGACCGTCGGCGGCTGCGGCGTCGGTCTGTGCGAGCGCGAAGGCCACCACGACGTCTGAGAGTGGTTCACTGGAGCTCGGGTTGAGCAGGAAGGTCCGCCGCCCGGTCGTGGCGGTGCACAGTTCAGCGGGCGTATCGATCGTGGCGATGGGATAGGTGCCGAGGCGGCGCTGCAGGTCGCCGGGCCGCCCCAAGGTAGCCGAGAGGTAGAGCCGGTGCGTGGCTCG
The DNA here is from genome assembly GCA_003166025.1 of Acidimicrobiaceae bacterium. Taxonomy (GTDB): domain Bacteria; phylum Actinomycetota; class Acidimicrobiia; order Acidimicrobiales; family Palsa-688; genus Fen-671. Next base: position 39,132 of record PMWT01000180.1, read on the forward strand.
CGCGTAGCCTGAGACGGTCTGGGTCGGTGGGTGGTACGGCCGGATCTCGATGCCGGTCGGCCCTACCAGGACTCCGCATCGTGTCAGGGCTGGCGCGAGGGTGCGCCACACGACCCGGGCGTCGTAGTTCTGTTCGAGGTAGTCCGAGCCGCCGATCGCGTCGGCGGCACTGGCGCCGACAGCGCTCCAATCATTGAACGCGACAAGCTCGGGCGGGCTGCCGCGGGGCGCGGCGCCGTCCCGGAGCGGCTTGAGGGTCGGGTACGAGTCTGGGGTGTGTTGAAGGACCAGGTCACAGAGGGTCTCGTAGAGAGCTCGTCCCCCTCCGGCCATCCGGGGAATCCGGAGGGTGAAGAGACCGGCCAGGGGTTGCTCGGCGAGATGGGCTCGTCGAAGATCACGAGGTCGGCTGGTTCGACCCGCGGGCTGCTGTTGAAGTACACCCAGTAGTTCATGACGCCGACGGCATGAGCTTGGTGGTAGTCGTCTAGGGCAGCGCCCGGGTAGTGACCACCGGCAAAGCGGTGAGTGACGAGCTCCGACAATGAGCGGGCTTGGTCCATGACCTGCTCCGCTAGCTGGCGTGTCCCCGTCAGGTAGGCGACAGCCATGCCCTCGTCGAGCGCCCAGTCCGCGATGAGAAGCCCAATGAGGGTCTTGCCTTCGCCGGTCGGCAACTCGATCCCCACATCTGAGGTCGCGGTGTAACGGTCGGCGAACTCGGCCAGCACGTGCTCCTGGGCCGGTCGGAGCCCATTGGGGAATACGCCAGGCGCGAGGTCTTGGAGTCGCTCGGCGAAGTCCAGCTGGGCCATACGACCATTGTGACCGGCCGAACCGCCTCCGGCCCTCGATCAACGTTCCCGGTACTGCAGGGCCAGGGCTTTGCCGACGACGGCAGCTGGACGGGGGCGGTTCGTAGTGGTGGCCGGCGGTGGCCGGCTGGCTTTTCCGGCGACGGCGGGCCTGCCGTTGACCCGAAATGGCCACCATCAGCGCCACGTAGCTGCCGCGGGACTTTCATCGGGTCTACCCGACGAGTCCTTAGCGGCGCGCTATTAGCCGATAGCGCCCCCGTACGCCGCTTCCCGGCGCTGGGCAATGAGACGGGCGCCCGTTGCGTCCATCCGCCAGCGCGCCAGATCAACGCTGACACCGAACTGGAGCGCCACCTCCTCGTTTGTTGCCTTGCGGCGGGCGAGGAGCTTGGCGGCCTCGAATGGGACGAGAAGTTCGCCGGCGATCTCCGCAGCCTCATCCTCTTGCGTCTGGTCGGCAGCCCCGCTCGTTGACCAGGCTTGTCGCGAACTTATGCTCGCCGAAGACGTGTGCCAGTTCGTGCCCGAGTGTTGAGCGGCGGCGCACCGAGGGATGCGAGTCGTTCTCGACGATGACCGCGCCCTTGCCGATCGGGACGAGCGCGCCGGAGAACATGTCCGGCCGGGCCACACTGAAGTGGTCGCGGATCTCGGCGCCGATGGCAAGCGTGCTCAGCGGGATCACCTTGACCCCGTACAGCGCGGCGAGCCTCCATGGATCGAGGGCGTCCATCGGGCTCAGGTCGATCTCGGAGCGCACTTCAGCAGCAAGACGCTTGCAAGTTGCCTTGTTGAAGCTGCAACGCCCCTTGCTCACTCAAGATCCCTGTCGTGACGCCTGCACGTGTCGAACTGTTGCCCGGATGACGTCTTCGAGGTAGGCGATATCCCGCTTGTCGAGATCCTGCCGCGCTCGGAGGAGTGGTGCCAGCTGTGTGACGAGATCGGGTTCGGTCTGAGAGCGAGGAGCAACGTCGAGGTCGACCATGAATTGCTCGGCTGGCATGTTCAGCCAACGGACCAGTGTCGCGAACCCGTCGGCGTCGGGGCGTAGATCGTTACTGAGGCGTGAGAGCAGCGACGGGCTGACTCCGATCTCCTTCGCGAGCTGCCGCCACGACAGGCCGCGAGCGGACCGCTCGGCATCCAATGCTGCGTACAGGCCCTGCACGTCGATCCTCGTCTTTGTCATAGGTCCCCTTTACCGTAGCTCTCAGTGTCGCACTTCCGGCGCACCGCTTGAAAGTCGACGCGCTGTCGTTCTATAGTTGATACAGTGAGTCGAAAGTGACACACACATAGTACCCGGGTCGCCCGGGGAGATCGGAGGACTACGACATGACTGCAGTAGAGGCAGCCGAATCCCATAGTTGCACACGACGACGAGCGGGCCGTGCTGGTGCACGGGGACGTTCATCAGTTGAGCGCCCTTCATGTCCCTGGCCGCGACACGTTCAAGCTTGTCGACCCCGACGGACTGCTCGCCGAGGCCGAGTGCGACCTTGGGGTGATGATGCGGAACGACCCCTAGAGCTGCTAGACGGCGATCCCTGGGCCAGGGCGCACTGGCTGGCGGGGCGCTGCGGGCTGGACGCCACGGCGATCTGGGAGTGGGGAATCGTGGAGCGGGTGACGAGCGGGCTGTGGTGCACCCGGATCAACCTGCAGCCGCTGGGCCGGCACATGCTTAAGGTCGCCGACCGCCTCGCCACCCTGTGAACAGTCGTGCACGCCCACATCCACGATGTGCCGGATGCAGCACACTGAAGACCTCTCGGGGGTGTCTCCGAAGTGCCGTACCGGGGCAGTCGCGAACATGCAGAACGCCATCAACGGCCGAGTAGCGGCGGCGGATCGACGGCTCCGGCGTCGACCAGCATGCGCGCGAGGATTCGCGCTGCGAGAGATCGTCGCCCATATCGCCTGCAGCCGCGAGCCTTAGGCGCCGTGTCAGCCGGTTCATGACGGGGAGGCCGCGACACTCGAGAGCCACGGGGTGGCTTGGCTGCGAAGCCAGCACCCAGCCATCAAGTTCTCAATGCACGAGTGGGCCACGGCGATGATCCGGGACGCCTTGTAACGTCTGAGTGGTTCATGGCTACGTACGCGCTGATCCATGGGGCAGGAGCCAGCTCGTGGTACTGGCACCTCGTTAGGCCCGAGCTGGAGGCCCTCGGCCACTACGTGGTGTCCCCGGACCTGCCCTGCGACGACGACTCGGCCGGGCTCGCCGAGTACGCGGACGTCGTCGTCGATGCCATCGGTGGCCGGCGCCAGGTCGTGGTCGTCGCTCAGTCCCTGGCGGGGTTCACCGCCCCCCTCGTTGCGACGCGGGCCCCGGTCGACCTGATGGTCTTGGTGGCGGCCATGGTCCCACGGCCCGGGGAAGCCCCTGGGCAGTGGTGGGCGAACACCGGCCACGTGTTCCCCGAACCGTTCGACCCCATCGCAGTCTTCTGTCACGACCTGACGGCGGAGCTAGCGGCCGAAGCCGGCCGCCACGTCCGGGACCAGTCGCAGAGCCCGTTCCAAAGGCCCTGGCCGCTGCCCGCCTGGCCCGACATACCGACGCGCTTTCTAGCCTGCAGGCACGACCGCTTCTTTCCTATCGAGTTCCAGCGCCGGGTCGTGCGGCAGCGCCTCGGCATCGTGCCAGACGAGATGGACGGTGGTCATCTGCCCGCCCTTGCCCATCCCCGCGAGCTCGTGCAACGGCTGGAGGCCTACCGGTCCGAGCTGGTGGCAGGCCAAGAGCCTTAGAGAACTGCGGGGGTGACACCACCCGGGGGGAAGGCACGGCACCGCGAAGGTGACGACGGGCCCGCCCGGACAGGGCTAAGCGCCCGGTATGCTGCGCAGCCGTGCCAGCGTGGAGGGTGATCGAGCAGGCCGAACCAGACTTCGCCGGGCGGGTACAGACGTTGTTCGACGCCGGTCGCCACAAGACGATCGCCACACTGCGGGCCGNNGCTCGTCGTTGAGCCATGGGCCCGGGCCCACAATTGCCCGCGGCGGTGAGCCACGAACCTGCTCGCCGGCCATCCGCGTCAGATCACCCAAGTGTGCATGGCAAGAACTACCTGAGTTTCAACGAGAATCGGTACACAGACGGGATTGCGTGCAGCGACTCCCGCCCCGAGAGAGCGCTACATAATACGCTGTCATTCGATTTCCACGACCGCCCAACCGTTGCCTGGGACCTCGAGCTGGTCACGCTCAAGGCGGGTACCGGGGCTGCTTGCGACGAGCTCGGCGTGCCCGTGGGCCCGGTGCCGTAGGCAAGTGCTGGAGAGGTTGAGCGCCACCAGGAGTCGGTTATCGCCGGTGCTGGCGGCATAAACGAGCTTTTCGTTGGCCAGTTCGAGTACCCGGGTGCGAGCCGTATGAAGCCAGGGGTGGCGCCGGCGCAGGCCGACGAGGTCCTGATGGAGCCGGTAGATGGGCCAACCGGACCGGGCCAGCTCTTCTGGCCGGGCGGGAAAGGCGGGACGGACGGGGTCGTCGCCTCCGGCGCGGTCCTCTTTCACCCCGCGGAAGGCTTGTTCGTCACCGTAGTAGACCGACGGCGTGCCACCCGTGGTGAGCAACACGACCAGGGCGTGGCCGATGTGCCGGGTGTCGATGAGCCTGCTGGCCAGCCGGGTCACGTCGTGGTTGCCGACAAAGGTCATCGGCACGAAGGTCTCGAGGTAGCTGTTATGGCGCTCCAGCGCCCAGGCCAGCTCGAAGAAGTTCCCGTCGTTGAGCGAGCTCCAGATCGCCTTCCACAGCTCGTACTGGGTGACGGCGTCAAGGCCCGTCCTGCGCACGATGGCGCCGTAATCGCCATGGATCACCTCGCCCACCAGGTAGGCGTCCGGGAACCTGGCCCGGGCACGGGGGAGGACTTCGGCCCAGAAGCGGTCCGGCACCGCGTAGGCGGCGTCCAGGCGCCACCCGTCAGCCCCTCGCTCGAGCCAGTGGGTCATGACGTTGACCACGTAGTCGCCGACCTCGGGTTCGTCGTGGTTTAGCACTACCAGGCCGGGGTGGCCTTCGAAGCTGGCGTACTCCGGCGCAGCCCCGGCGCCCTCGGGCCAGCCCAGGTGGAACCAGTTGGCTTCCCTGGCCCCCGGCCCGTGGCCCAAAGCACGGCGAAAGGCGGGGAAGTCCCGCCCTACGTGGTTGAACACGCCGTCGAGGAGGACCCGCAGCCCATGTTCATGCGCGGCCGTCACCAACTGTTCGAAGTCAGCGCCGTCCCCCAAGCGCTCGTCGATGCGGAAGTGGTCCACGGTGTCGTAGCCGTGGCTGGAAGAGGCAAAGATGGGCCCAAGGGCGAGCCCGGAGGCACCGAGGTCCACGGCGTAGCCCAGCCAAGAGGCGATCCGGCCCAGTCCTGTGGTGGTGCGACGGTCGGAGCCGGTGGTGTCCGCGCCGGCGAAACCGAGTGGGTAAACGTGCCACCAGGCCGCGTGGGCTACCCAAGCGGGCTCGGGGCTTGGCGCCGCGCCGTTGGCCGGTGGGCGGTCGTTCACGCCGTTCGGTTTTCGGCGACGCTGCCGCCGGCGCGGGGCTGGTCGGCGAGCCGCTCCAGGAGACCGGCGGCAAGCTCCAGCAGGCCGACCTCGGCCGGGCTGAGGCCGCAGAGAGCCCCGGCAAGCCAGGTGTCGCGCTCGGCCATGTCGTCGGCCAAGGCATCCTGTCCCGCCTGCGTGAGCGACAGGACGGACTCCCGGCCGTCCCGCTCGCTGCGCGAGCGGGCCACAAGCCCGCCCAGCTGGAGCTCGGCAAAGACCCTGGTAAGCGACTGGGGGTGTTGGCGCTGAGCGGCTGCTATCTCTCCGGGCGTGCTCGGGCCGTAGCAGGAGAGGTGGCTGAGCACACCGATCTTGTTGGTGCTCAACGCCTCCTGTGGACGTTCGGCCCGGAGGCGCTGCGCCAACCTGGTGACGCCCCGGCGGATCCCCGCCGCCGCCAGTAGGCCCTCAGCGTCGTCAGTCACTTGTACTACGTTATCACGTATAATATTTAGGTATCGATGACGCAGAATGCCCCACATCGGGGTCATGACGTAGAGATATCGTTCTTGATGCGTACTAAGTTCGGTGGGTTCAAGCGGGCGCGGCTCGACCCCGGGCTCGCCAAACTGGCTGCTGCGGGTGTCGTCATGGCGGCCACGCTCGCCAGCTTCTTCGTAGCGTGGCTGGTCGAGGACCTGGCGCGGCTGCACAGCGACATTGTCGTGCTGGCCGTCGCCCTCGCCTTCAGCCTGGGGCGGGCCCAGCGGGACAGCGACGCCCGCGCCCGGGCCATCGGAGCCGTGCTCCTCCCGGTGGCCGCCGCCGCTGCGAGCGAGATCGGGACGTTGATGGCAACCCATGCCCCGCTCGGCGACGCCCTCTTTAGTTCCGGGGTTGCTGCTGCGACCTTCGCCCGTCGCTTCGGCCCGGTCTACGCCAAGGCTGGCACGCTCGCGACGCTGCCGTTGATCGCCGTGCTCGTGGCCCCGCCAGCTGGCGACGGGCTCAGCCATGCCTTGTGGGCCGCCCTGATAGCTACCGCCGCGATGGTCTGCGTCACGCTCTCACAACTCCTGGCGCGCCACCTAGGCGTGCTGGTACCTCCCGCCCCGCGCCCGCTGCGGCCGGCCGCCACGACGTCGGCGAGGCCGAGCGCACCCTCAGCGCCGAGGCGGCCCAGGCGTGGCGCTGTGGCCCCCAGCACCCGTATGGCGATCCAGATGGCCGTCGGCCTCGGCACCGCCTTCGCCCTTTCTCACCAGCTCTTCCCGGGCCATTGGTCCTGGACCGTGCTCAGCTCCTACATCGTCGCCAGTGCCAACCGGGGCCGGGGCGACGTGGTCCACAAGAGCGGCCTGCGCGTCGTCGGGGCGTCCTGCGGCACCATCGCGGCGACGTTCCTCTCCGGCACCTTCGGGCCCGGTGACCGGTCCGCCGTGGTGGCCATATTCGCCGTCCTCGCCCTCGCCAGTTGGTTGCGGAGCTTCAGCTACGCCTACTGGGCGGCTTGCGTCACCGCCGCACTGGCGTTCCTC